>CAYLTW010000043.1:0-20704 GCA_964386735.1 uncultured Woeseiaceae bacterium | reverse complement strand
TAGCGAGCCCGCTCGTGCGCAAAGTCAGTCGTAGCGCGATCGTTCCTCACACCGTGAGAGAAATGTACTCACTCGTAGATGATATCGAGGCGTATCCGGATTTCCTGCCGTGGTGCAAGAGCGCGGTTGTGCTGCAACGCGATGGTGCAATCGTCGAGGCGACCCTGGAATTGCAACGAGGCGGCATCAGCAAAGCGTTTACGACCCGAAACAAATTACAGCAGGATCAATCGATCGCACTGGCATTGCTGGGTGGTCCGTTTCGACACTTGTCTGGCGGATGGGCGTTTCAGCCAATGGGCGAGACAGGCTGCAAGGTGTCGTTCGATCTCGAGTTCGAATTCGAAAACCCGGTAACCGATGTCGTGTTCGGCAGGGTGGTCGAGGCGGCCTGCAATTCAGTTGTCGACGCATTTACGCATCGCGCGGACGACATTTACGGCAGAACCTGAATGGCTGACAAACAGGTACAGGTCGAGTTGGTATATGCCACATCGGAGCGACAGGAATTGCTGAATCTCACGGTTGCGGCGGGCACGACAATCGCACAGCTTATTGACGATTCCGGAATAGCGGGCGAGTTTCCGGATCAGGGACTGGAATCGGCGCAGGCCGGTGTGTGGGGGCGGCTTGTCGATCACGAGTACCAAGTTGTCGATGGCGATCGTATCGAAATCTACCGATCATTGCAGATCGATCCGCGCGATGCGCGCAGATTGCTGGCCGAATCCGGGCGGACAATGAACCAGGGAAGGGAAGAATAGTGCGATTGAGGCGCGTCAGAGTTTTGGATCGAGTTCCTGATCCTTGCGAAGTTCGCTAACCACATTGTCCTCGAAAATCACCGAAACCCAGCGCTTGAAACCTGCATCCTCTCTACCTAATTTCAGATAATAGATGTAGTCCCAACGATCCGCGTGAAATGGATCGTCGATCATGGGCGTGCCGAGCAGAAAGCGGACCTGATTTGGAGTCATGCCAATCTTGACCTGGTCAAGATCCTCTTGTTTGATCAGGTTTCCCTGCGAAATATTGGCGCGATAAACACAGGCACTCGAAAAGGCGAGCGTGACAAGCAGCGAAACAAGTAGCAGAAACTGGCGCATTTGTTGGGTACGGAACTTTCAAAGCTCTATAATAGGCGCGCATCATACCTTCTTGTCTGACATCACGGTAGCCGCGACCACTTCGATCTTTACTGCGAGGCGCTAGATGGAACAACATCAGGAATTACGCAAGGCCGGCCTGAAAATCACGTTGCCACGACTCAAAATCCTGGAGATTCTTGAGGGTACGAAGCATCGTCATTTGAGCGCCGAAGACATTTACAAGGTCCTTTTGGGATCCGGTGACGACATTGGTCTTGCGACTGTCTACCGAGTCCTGACTCAATTTGAGGCGGCCGGCCTCGTCACTCGTAACAACTTCGAAAGCGGTCATTCCGTGTTCGAACTTGACGATGGTGAGCATCATGATCATATGGTCTGTGTTGAGACCGGGGATGTCGTCGAATTTGTTAGCGATGATATTGAGCGTCTGCAGTCCGAAATCGCGGCGAAGTACGGCTATGAAATTCTGGACCACAATCTCGTGCTGTACGTGAGGCCCATTAAGGACGCTGTAAACGAAAAGACCTAGGCCCGCTTTTTTGGTGCGTCGGCGAACATTTCGGCGGCGTGATCCAGGGTCTTCTTTGTAATATCGACGCCGCCCAGCATACGCGCGAGTTCCTCCACGCGTTCATCCGTGCCGAGGAGCTGAGCAGACGTGCGCGTCGCCATGCCATCGCTGACCTTGGAAATTCGAAAGTGCTGTGCTGCCAGGCTGGCGACCTGCGGCAGGTGGGTAACGCACAGAACCTGGCGCGAGGTGCTGAGTTCGGCAAGTCGTCGGCCAAGCATTTCGGCCACGCCGCCGCCAATGCCGCTATCAATTTCATCGAAAACCATTGTCGGAATCGCGCTGCCGTCACTGGCGATGACCTGGATGGCGAGGCTCATGCGCGACAACTCGCCGCCGGAGGCGACTTTCGACAGGGACATTTTGGGTTGGCCCGGGTTTGCCGAAATCTGAAAGTCGATGGCATCCAGTCCGTGAGAGCGAGCGTCCTGATCCGACAAGGTCTCGATTCGAACATCGAATTCGCCATCGGGCATCCCGAGTCCATGCATAGCCTCGGTCACGGCCGCCGAAAATGTACCTGCCGCTTTGCGGCGTTTCGATGACAGGGTTTTCGCAAGTTGCAGGTATATTGCACGTACCGCCGCGACGTCCTGCTCCAGTTCGCGGCCCCGTTCGTCGGCATTATTCAGATCATCGAATTCCTGCTCGAGTTTTTGCTGAAGTTCCGTTAGTTCATCGGTCGTGACGCGATGTTTTCTGGACAAGGACTGAATCGTGTCGAGCCGTTCCTCCACCCAGTCACGCCGGGCAGGATCCATATCAATGTTTTCGCCATAGCGGCGTAGAGCGTCCGCAGCCTCGGCAATCTGTATGCCGGCGCTTTCCAGCATCTCGACGACTGATTGGAGGTCGCTGTCGTAACTGACGAGGCCTTCGATCGAACGCGCAGCATCCGCCACAAGGCTGTTTGCGTTTCCGCCGTCGTCGTCGAACAAGCCCGTAAGTGCAGCGGCGGCACCTTCCGCGAGTCGGCCGCTATTGGACAATCGTTGCCGTTCTCGCAGGAGTTGGGAGGTCTCGCCGTCGCCAAGAGCCAGGGCCCGCAGTTCCTGCAACTGGAACGTCAGCAGATCCAGGCGTGAGGCCCGATCGACATCGGCGTCGGTGAGCCGGCACCAATGCGCCGCCAGCGCCTGCCATTCCTCATACGCCGCGGCGGTCTCATTACGAAGATCGGCCAGCCCGCCAAAATAGTCGAGTAAATCCCGCTGTATCGGCCGACGTGCGAGCGATTGATGAAAGTGCTGGCCGTGAATATCGACAAGCAGCTCGCCGACAGACTTCAATTGCTGTACGGGCACGGCAGTGCCGTTGATGAATGCACGCGATCGCCCGTCCGCGTTAATCATACGGCGTAGCAGGCACACGTTTCCGTCATCGAGGGACTGCTCTTCCAGCCAGGTGTGCACGCCCGGTAATTCGGTGATGTCGAATTCTGCACTGAACTCGGCACGCTTTGCGCCGTTACGAACAAGCTGTGCGCTACCCCGTTCACCCAGTACCAGGCCGAGCGCATCGACCAGTATGGATTTTCCGGCGCCGGTCTCACCTGTCAGTACCGTCATTCCCCGGTTGAGTTCGACCGAAATGCGATCGACGATCGCATAGTCGCGTACCTGCATGCTAACGAGCATTACCGGCTTGCGTCCTGTGCATCACGTTTGCGACTGTCTCGCCCCCAATAAAGTTTTGAGCGCAGAATGCCGTAAAAGTCGTGGCCCGGCGGATGAATCAGGTTGATGCGGTAATCGGCCGCGCTTATCGTCAGTCGATCTTCGGGGCGGATGTCGCCCATTGAATGACCGTCAACCGTTACCCGGGCTTTTGAGTCATCCCTTTCGAGCAGATGCACTTCTATCGGTTCTCGCGCCGGAATAACTATCGGTCTGTCGGTCAGCGTGTGAGGGCAGACCGGCACGATGACAACGGCATCCAATTGTGGTTCGAGGATCGGGCCGCCACAGCTCAGCGCGTACGCCGTGGATCCCGTCGGCGTCGCGACAATCAAGCCGTCGCCAGCATGTGTGTTTACATAATGCTCGCCGACCCGTGTTTCAAAATCCAGCATGCGTCCCGTTTCCTGCCGTTGCAATACCACGTCGTTGAGCGCGATCTCCGAGCGCTCCGTGCCATCCACCCTGACAAGCGTGACCTGCAATTGCAGGCGGGAGTCGCGTGTGTACTCGCCATTGAGGATGTGGTCAACGCTCGTCAGCATTTCGTCGGGCGTAATGTCTGCAAGAAAGCCCAGTCTGCCGCGATTGATGCCGAGCAACGGGACGCCCTTTTTTCCGGCCAGGCGGCCCGCGAAAAGCATCGTTCCATCACCGCCAACGGCGATAATCAACTCGGCGCTGTCGGCAAGCTCCGATACCGGAACTCGCGAGACGGGCAAATCCAGCGTCATTTCCTCGGCGGTCAGCACCTCGACCCCGTTTTTTGTTAAATGGGCCACGAGCGCTGACATGGGCTCGGTAACACGCCGGTCATCGTGTCGCCCGATAACTGCAATTTTTTGAAACTCTTTGCGCATCGACGTACCCTATCACAGCGTATAATTTGCACGAGTCATGTTTTAGGCCGCAATGTCTGCAGAAGCGACACCGTCAATACCCAGCGATCGCGCACAACATCTTTTGCGTGTCCTGATCCAGCGTTTTATTCGCGATGGGCAGCCTATTGGCTCACGTACCCTGTCCAGGGACTCCGATCTCGACCTGAGTCCGGCCACCATTCGCAACGTCATGTCCGACCTGGAGGATATGGGCCTGGTTTCGGCGCCACATACGTCCGCCGGTCGGGTTCCTACGTCGCTAGGCTATCGCCTGTTTGTCGACACACTGGTTCGCTTTCGCGAGCCGAAGGACGGCGACATGGAGAAACTTCGGTCGCAGCTGGGTACACCCGGCGACGATCCAGGGCACCTGGTAAGGTCTGTGTCGGCGATGTTGTCGGACATCACGAGCCTGGCCGGGGTCGTCTCGGTACCACGAGGACAGCACGCAACATTGCGGCAGATCGAGTTTCTGCCGTTGTCCGACAACCGGATTCTGACGATCCTGGTCATCAATGATCGCGAAGTGCAGAACCAGATACTGCATCTCGATCGCAAGTATGCGTCGTCGGAATTGACGCAGGCCGCAAATTATATCAATGAGCATTACGCCGGAGTCGAAATGCCAACGGTCCGCGATCGACTCGTAGAAGACATGGAAACTCTCAGGAGTTCCATGAATCAGGCGATGGTCGACATAATTGCGGCCGCCCAATCGGCTATGGGCGAAGCGCCGGGCGCACCGTCAGAGTACGTTATGGCGGGTGAGACCAAGCTCATGAATTTCGCCGAACTTTCCGACATCGATACCTTGCGCCGGCTGTTCGAGGCCTTCTCGACAAAGCGGCTGATTCTCGACCTGCTGGATCGCAGCATCGATGCCGAAGGCGTACAGGTCTTCATTGGCGAGGAGTCCGGTTTCAAAATTCTCGACGATTGCAGCGTTGTCACGGCGCCGTATCACCTCGATGACGACACGATTGGCGTCCTTGGCGTTATCGGGCCGACCCGCATGGCGTATGACCGGGTCGTACCCATCGTTGATCTCACGGCGCGTATGTTGCGTTCGGCGCTGGGCAATCGCGGCTGAGACGGCAAAAAAGCCCTCACAACGCTTGATTTTCACGTTGTACTCCCCCAAATCCCTCTCAAGCTGGATTGGCCGCAGACGCCGGCCAGGTTTTCTTAATGACGGAGCTTGATTGATGAGTGGACAGCCGGACGAGTCGGACCTGACGGAAAACGACGCTGATGCGACCGTCGACCCGCTGGCGGAGCTGCAGGCCAAAGCCGATGAGAACTGGGATCGCTACCTGAGGGCAGCCGCCGAAACCGAGAACGTCCGCAAGAGGGCGGCACGTGACGTCGAAAGTGCCCGCAGGTTCGCTCTGGAGAATTTCAGCCGCGATCTGCTGGCTGTCAAAGACAGCCTCGAGATGGGCATTCAGGCAGCAAGCAATGCCGATGTCGAGACATTGCTGGCCGGCAAGGAAGCCACGCTCAAATTGCTGGCGACGACCCTTGAACGATTCGGTATCGAGGAACTCGATCCGGAAGGCGAGGTGTTTGATCCCGAATTTCACGAAGCGATGACCGTGCAGCCTTCGGACGACATGGAGCCCGGATCGGTTCTGTCGGTGATTCAAAAGGGCTACTCGCTGAACGGCAGATTGTTGCGGCCAGCCATGGTCGTCGTTGCCGCCGAACCGCAGCCGACATCGGCCGGGACCGAATAGCGTTACGGCCTGAAGTGCTTGAATTGCGGGCCGCCGGCCTTATTTATCAGCCAGAATTGAACTATTTACACTTTTTTAGGGAGCAGTACAGATGAGTAAAGTAATTGGTATCGACCTGGGTACCACTAACTCCTGCGTAGCAGTGATGGAGGGTGATACGCCCAGGGTCATCGAAAATTCAGAAGGCGACCGTACGACGCCTTCTATCGTCGCGTTCAGCAAGGATGATCAGGTTCTCGTCGGCCAGTCGGCCAAGCGCCAGGCGGTGACGAACCCGACCAATACGCTGTCCGCGGTCAAACGCCTGATCGGTCGTCGTTTCGAAGACGACGTCGTGCAGCGCGACATCAATATGGTGCCGTACACCATTGCCAAGGCAGACAACGGTGATGCCTGGGTGGAAGCGAACGGCAAGGCCATGGCGCCGCCCGAGATCTCGGCACGCGTTCTCATGAAGATGAAGAAAACCGCTGAAGATTACCTGGGCGAAGAAGTTACCGAGGCCGTTGTGACGGTACCGGCGTATTTCAATGACTCACAGCGCCAGGCGACCAAGGATGCCGGCAAGATCGCCGGTCTTGAGGTCAAACGCATCATCAATGAGCCGACAGCCGCGGCGCTGGCCTATGGCATGGACAAGAAGCGTGGCGACGCCAAGATCGTGGTTTTCGATCTGGGCGGCGGAACCTTCGATATTTCCATTATCGAGATCGCGGAAGTCGATGGCGAGCACCAGTTTGAGGTTCTCGCGACCAACGGCGATACGTTCCTCGGGGGCGAAGACTTTGACCTGAGAGTCATCCAGTACCTGGCATCGGAGTTTCAGCGTGAGAGCGGCGTCGACATCACGACGGATCCGCTGGCTATGCAGCGCCTGAAAGAGGCGTCTGAGAAAGCCAAGATTGAGCTGAGTACACAGCAGCAGACCGAGGTAAACCTGCCGTATATTACGGCAGACGCCAGTGGTCCGAAGCATCTCACTATCAAACTGACGCGCGCCAAGCTCGAGTCCCTGGTCGATGAACTGATCGAACGCACGATGGGTCCCTGCAAGGTTGCGCTTAAGGATGCGGGTCTGAAGGTCAACGAAATCGACGATGTCATTCTTGTGGGCGGCCAAACGCGTATGCCGAAGGTCTTCGAGGCCGTGAAAGACTTCTTTGACAAGGAGCCACGCAGGGATGTCAACCCGGATGAGGCAGTTGCGATGGGCGCGGCCATCCAGGGCGGTGTCCTCGCCGGCGACGTCAAAGATGTGTTGTTGTTGGACGTAACGCCGCTGTCACTGGGCATCGAGACGCTGGGTGGTGTGATGACGAAGCTTATCGACAAAAACACGACGATCCCGGCAAATGCCGAGCAGGTTTTTTCAACGGCCGATGACAATCAAACGGCCGTTACGATTCATGTTCTTCAGGGTGAGCGCGAGCGTTCGCTGGATAACAAGTCTCTGGGTCGTTTCGACCTCGCCGACATCCCGCCTGCAGCACGGGGATTGCCACAAATCGAAGTAACGTTCGACATCGATGCAAACGGTATTTTGAATGTGTCGGCCAAAGACAAGGCGACAGGCAAGCGCCAGACCATCGTAATCAAGGCCTCGAGCGGACTTTCGGATGACGAGATTGATCGCATGGTGTCTGATGCCGAAAGCCATGCCGAGGAGGATCGAAAATTCCGCGAGCTCGTTGATGCACGTAACCAGGCTGACAGCCTGATTCATGCGTCGGAAAAGACGCTCGATGAGCTGGGCGAGAAAGCCTCGGCCGAGGATCGACTCGCCATCGAAAATGCGGTTTCCGATCTCAAAAAGGCGCTGGAAGGCGACGAGCGAGAGGCGATCGAGACCAAGACGGCCGCGCTTGCCGAAGCATCCGGGAGTCTTGCGCAAAAAGCCTATGCCGAGCAGCAAGGTGAAGCGGGTGCAGACGAGGCGGGCGTGGACAACGCGGGCGACGATGTCGTCGACGCGGAGTTCGAGGAAGTCGCAAAGGATGATGAGTCGAAGTCCGCGTAAGTAATGCATCATGGCAAAACGCGACTACTACGAAGTACTTGGTGTCTCGAAAACGGCATCCGCTGACGAGATCAAGAAGGCGTATCGTCGCCTTGCCATGAAGCACCACCCCGATCGTAACGCCCAGGACTCGGGCGCGGAGGCTCGCTTCAAGGAGGCCAAGGAGGCCCATGAAATCCTGAAGGATCAGGACAAGCGATCAACTTACGATCATTTCGGGCATGAAGGCCTTCAAGCGGGTCGCGGCGGTGCTGGTTTTGGCGGCGCCGAAGGATTTGCCGATATTTTCGGCGACGTCTTCGGCGATATTTTTGGCCAGGGCCGGCGGCGCGGCGGACGCCAGGTTTTTAAAGGCGCAGACCTGGGCTACGAGCTTAAGCTGGACCTGGAGAGCGCCGTTTCCGGCGATTCGGTCATGGTCGATGTTTCCACACAGGTGGGATGCGAGACTTGCAGTGGCAGCGGTGCAAAAAAGGGCAGCGACCCGATAACCTGTACTACTTGCGGGGGCGCCGGACAGGTTCGGATGCAACAGGGGTTTTTCTCGGTGCAGCAAAGCTGTCCGGCCTGCAAGGGCGCGGGCAGCATAATCAGCGATCCTTGCGTGGATTGTCACGGCCGCGGTCGCGTCCGAAAAAACAAGACCTTGTCGGTGAAAGTGCCGGCCGGCGTCGACGACGGCGACCGCATTCGTCTCTCTGGCGAGGGTGAGGCCGGCAGAAACGGCGGTCCGCCAGGCGATCTTTACGTGGAGATTCGGGTCAAAGCACACAAAATCTTCCAGCGAGTTGGTGCGGATCTGTCGTGCGAGGTGCCGCTGAGCTTCGCAACTGCGACCATAGGCGGCGACGTCGAATTGCCGACCCTCAACGGCAATGTATCCCTCAAGGTTCCGGCCGGTACGCAATCAGGCAAGGTATTCCGCCTGCGCGGCCAAGGCGTAACGACGGTGCGTGATCCGCGTACCGGAGACCTGTTTGCGAAAGTTGCGGTCGAGACACCGGTCAATCTGAGCAAAGAGCAACGAGACCTGCTCGATCGCTTTGACGAATCAATACGGGCAGGCGGCGATCAACACAGTCCGCGGGCCGGCGGCTGGATCGACACGGTTAAACGCTTCTTTGAGCGAATTGGCCAGTGATCAACATCGCCGTGGCCGGTGCAGGCCGCATGGGGCGTGCGATCCTGCGGCTGGCTCGAAGCAACAGGGACTTTGCGGTGACGGGCATCTGGGTACGTGACGCCGCCGCGACAGATCTCGAGACGGGTGATGACGTATTGGTCAGTGACGATCTCGGGGAAGTGGTAGCCGCTGCCGACGTGCTGATCGATTTTAGTTTGCCTGAGGCAACGCTGGAGGTGCTGGACGCCGCGACGCAACAAGGCAGGCCGCTGGTCTGTGGCGTAAGTGGGCTCGACGACGCGCGGATGTCCGCAATTAATGCCGCGGCCGCCACGATTCCGCTGCTTTGCGATCGCAACATGAGCCAGGGCATCGCAGTTCTGGACAGGGTTATTCGCAATGTGGCCGCTTCGCTGGGCCCCGAGTTCGCAATTGAGATTCATGAGACGCACCATATTCACAAGAAAGATGCGCCCTCGGGCACGGCTTTGATGCTTGGCGAAGCTATTTCGGATGTTCGTGGCCCGGAAAGTGCCAGAAACATTCACTACGAGTCGCTCCGCGAGGGCGAGGTACCTGGCGATCATTCAGTAATCCTGGCATCGTCCAGCGAGCGCCTCGAATTCAGTCACAGTGTGACGACCCGTGACGTGTTCGCCGAGGGAGCGCTGCGTGCGGCATCCTGGTTGCCTGGACAAAAACCGGGCAAATATTCGATGCAGGACGTCTTGTTCGCTGACTGAGGGTTAAGTAAACTGGGCCGGATCGCAGTTCGGTACGCGAAATTTTAAGCGGAAGGCGCAGTCCTTCCGCTTTTGCACATTTGCAACCTGTCAAAGCGATCTTGGTTGGTGCAGTGACGAGGGTCGATTTTGACAACGCCTGCAATATTGGCACTTCAGGATGGCACGATTTTCCATGGTAAGTCGGTTGGCGCCGAAGGCCAGACCATCGGCGAAGTCGTCTTTAATACGGCGATGACCGGTTACCAGGAGATTCTCACGGATCCGTCTTATTGCCGCCAGATTGTTACTTTGACGTATCCACATGTCGGCAACACCGGTACGACCAGTGAGGACATGGAGTCATCACAGGTTCATGCCTCCGGCCTGATTATCCGTGACAGCTCGCGAATAGACTCAAACTGGCGGTCGGAGCGCTCACTGGGTGATTTTCTCCAGCAGGCTGGCACTGTAGCAATTGCCGACATCGATACCCGCAAGCTGACGCGTATCATCCGGGAAAAAGGTGCGCTGTCGGGTTGCATCATGACCGGCAAAGCCGCGGCCGAAACAGCAGTCGCTCACGCCGGCAAGTTTCCGGGCATCGCGGGCATGGATCTCGCCAGGTTTGTAACGACCAGTCGTCGATACCAGTGGGCTCACGGATCGAATTTCGGCCGCAAACAGAGAATACTGAGCCGTCGAATCGCGCGTTTCCATGTTGTCGCTTATGACTTCGGCATCAAACGCAACCTGTTACGACTCCTTTCAGACTTTGACTGTCGCATGACAGTGGTGCCTGCAACGACCTCGGCCGATGAAGCGATGGCGCTGGGGCCGGACGGGATATTTTTGTCGAACGGGCCGGGGGATCCGGAGCCCTGCGCGTATGCGATAACAGCGATCCAGGCGCTTCTTGAAAAGCGTATTCCGGTATTCGGAATCTGCCTGGGTCATCAGTTGCTGGCACTCGCTGCCGGCGCGAAGACTGTCAAGATGAAATTTGGCCATCACGGCGCGAATCACCCTGTGCAGGATCTCGAATCCGGCAAGGTCATGATAAGCAGTCAAAATCACGGCTTTGCCGTGGACGAAGACAGCCTGCCCGAGGACGTGGAGCCAACGCATCGATCGTTGTTCGACGCCACGCTGCAGGGAATTCAGCTCAAGGACAGACCTGCATTTGGTTTTCAGGGGCACCCGGAGGCAAGTCCCGGACCGCATGACCTGTTGCCGCTATTTGAACGCTTCTTGCAGGACATGGAGGCACACAAGCGCAGTGCCACCCGTACCGTAATATCGACATAAAGAACATTAATTAAGTGCCAAAACGTACTGATATAAAAAGCATTTTAATCATAGGCGCCGGTCCCATTGTCATCGGCCAGGCCTGCGAGTTCGACTATTCGGGCGTGCAGGCGTGCAAGGCGCTGAAGGAAGAAGGTTTCCGCGTCATCCTCGTCAACTCGAACCCGGCGACGATCATGACCGATCCGGAGATGGCCGATGCAATATACATCGAGCCCGTGCAGTGGAGCGCGATCGAGCGAATCATTGAGAAAGAGCGACCCGACGCATTGCTGCCAACGATGGGCGGCCAGACCGGCCTGAACTGCGCCCTCGACCTGGCGCGTGAGGGCGTCCTCGAGAAGTACAACGTCGAGATGATCGCAGCGTCGCGCGAGGCGATCGATATGGCCGAGGACCGGGACCTGTTTCGCAAGGCGATGGGAGAAATCGGGCTTGAGGTGCCGAAGGCCGAAATCGCGCACTCACTTGAAGAAGCGCTTGAGAAACAAACGGCGGTAGGGTTTCCAACGATCATTCGCCCGTCTTTCACCCTTGGCGGCAGCGGCGGCGGCATCGCCTACAATCGCGAAGAGTTTGAGCGCGTCGTAACTCATGGCCTCGAAATGTCGCCGACGACCGAAGTACTGCTGGAGGAATCGGTGCTCGGTTGGAAAGAATTTGAGATGGAGGTCATACGCGACCGCAATGACAACTGCATCATCGTCTGCGCAATAGAGAATTTCGATCCAATGGGGGTTCATACCGGCGACTCGATCACGGTCGCTCCTGCGCAAACATTGACGGACAAGGAGTATCAGCGGCTCCGGGATGCATCGATCGACGTGTTGCGCAAAATCGGCGTCGATACCGGCGGGTCGAACGTACAGTTTGCCGTGAACCCGGACGACGGGCGGGTTTTCATCATTGAGATGAACCCGCGTGTGTCTCGTTCGTCGGCTCTCGCGTCAAAAGCCACGGGGTTTCCCATCGCGAAGATTGCGGCGAAGCTGGCGGTTGGTTACACGCTGGATGAATTGAGAAACGACATTACGGGCGGCGCGACGCCGGCGTCGTTCGAACCAACGATCGACTATGTCGTCACGAAGATTCCACGATTCGCGTTCGAGAAATTTCCCGGGGCAAATGACCGGCTGACGACCCAGATGAAATCGGTCGGCGAGGTCATGGCCATTGGTCGAACGTTTCAGGAGTCTTTGCAAAAAGCGTTGCGCGGTCTCGATATTGGAATCTCGGGCCTTGACGAGATGGTCGGGCCGATCACGACCGATGCCGATCGTGATCGCATCCGACAGGAACTGCGTATTCCGGGCTCGAATCGACTGCGCTACGTGGCCGATGCGCTGCGCGGAGACTTTTCCTTTGACGATGTTGCGAAGGTGACTCGGATTGACCCGTGGTTTCTGGCGCAGATCGAGGACCTGGTGCTTACCGAGAAGGTTGTTGCCGAACAAGGAATCGCGAGCATGGATGCGACGCGATTTCGCGCCCTGAAACGTAAGGGTTTCTCGGACGCCCGACTCGCGAAGATTTTAAATATCGAGGAAGGCGTCGTTCGAAAACGGCGTCTGAATCTTGATATTCGACCCGTATTCAAGCGTGTCGACACGTGCGCAGCCGAGTTTGCGACAAAAACGGCGTATCTGTATTCGACCTACGAAGACGAATGCGAGGCGGAGCCAACGGACGCGACGAAGATCATGATTCTCGGTGGTGGCCCCAATCGGATCGGGCAGGGCATCGAATTCGACTATTGCTGCGTACACGCGGCGCTGGCGCTGAAGGAATCGGGTTACGAGACAATCATGGTCAATTGTAATCCTGAGACCGTGTCCACTGACTATGACACTTCCGACCGCCTGTATTTCGAGTCGCTGACGTTCGAAGACGTCATGGAAATCATTGATTGCGAGCAGCCCAAAGGGGTCATTGTGCAATACGGCGGTCAGACACCGCTCAATCTTGCCCGCGATCTCGAGGCCGCCGGGGCGCCGATAATCGGCACATCGCCGGACTCAATAGACCTGGCCGAGGATCGTGAACGATTCCAGCAACTCGTCGAAGACCTGGAACTGAAACAGCCACCCAATCGCACGGCTCGGAGCAAGGAAGAGGCGCTCAAGATGAGCGCTGACGTCGGCTATCCGCTGATTGTTCGACCATCTTACGTGCTGGGCGGCCGCGCGATGGAGGTCGTGCACAACGATGAAGACCTCGCCGCTTACATGGAGGCAGCGATCCAGGTGTCGAATGATAGTCCGGTGTTACTTGACAGGTTCCTCGATCTGGCGATCGAGGTCGATGTGGACTGCATCTGCGACGGCGAGCGTGTGTTGATTGGCGGCGTTATGGAACACATAGAGCAGGCAGGCGTTCATTCCGGCGACTCCGGTTGTTCCCTGCCACCGTTTAGCCTTTCCGACGGAATTCAAAAGGAGCTGCATGAACAGGTCGTCAAATTGGCGAAAGGCCTGAATGTCATCGGTTTGATGAACACCCAGTTCGCGATTCAGGGCGACGTGGTCTATTTGCTCGAGGTGAATCCACGTGCATCACGCACAGTACCGTTTGTGTCGAAAGCCATTGGCCTGCCACTGGCGAAGATCGCAGCAAAAGCCATGGTCGGAGAAAAACTGGCGGACCAGGGCTTTGTAAAACAGCGTATTCCTGCCTACTACTCGGTCAAGGAAGCCGTGTTTCCGTTTATTAAATTTCCGGGTTCGGACCCGATCCTTGGACCGGAGATGAAATCGACGGGTGAGGTCATGGGCATAGGCCGCTCGTTCGGGGAGGCGTACGCGAAAGCGCAACTTGCATCCGGTGTCGTGCTGCCGCGACAGGGTGCGGCGCTGTTGAGCGTTCGCGATCGGGACAAGGAAGGAGCCGTCGAACTCGCCAGGATACTCATGGAACGCGGCTTCGACATCGTCGCGACGCATGGTACGGCGCAGCACCTTGCCACCGCTGGTGTATTATGCCGAAGAGCGAACAAGGTTCGCGAGGGTCGACCGCATATCGTGGACATGATCAAGAACGGCGAGATTGACCTGATTGTCAATACGACCGAAGGAAAGCAGGCCATAAATGAATCATTGTCCATTCGTGCGGAAGCGGTTCGCCGGGGCGTCACGTATTACACGACGCTCGGTGCGGCCGTGGCGACATGCACGGCAATCGAACATCTGGATAACGGCGAGGTAAATCGCTTGCAGGACCTACACAACGAGGTAGTGGCATGAATAAGGTGCCCGTAACGGTACGTGGCCATGAGCTGATGCAAGAAGAACTCAAGCGCCTGAAGTCCACGGACAGGCCACAGGTGATCAAAGCAATTGCCGAGGCCCGAGCGCACGGTGACCTGAAGGAAAACGCCGAGTATCACGCCGCGAAAGATCAGCAGGGATTTATTGAGGGTCGTATCCGGGAGCTCGAAGCCAAATTATCGAACCTGCAGGTGATCGACGTGACGGAGGTCGATGCCAAAGGCAAGATCATTTTTGGTTCAACCGTGGAATTAATTGACGAAGGTACCGGCAAGGGAACGGAGTACAAGATCGTTGGCGAGGACGAAGCCGACATAAAAACCGGACTAATTTCGTTTACGTCGCCTATCGCCCGGGCGCTGATTGGAAAGAACGAGGGCGACACCATCAACTTCTCTGCGCCAGGCGGCGAGAAACAGTACGAGGTTATTGAAGTCCGCTACGAATAGGGCGTCAGGGTTTCGGCACGCGAATTTTTGGATTTTCGGGATTCTCCCGGTACAACAAAGCGACATTGCCGATGCGTTGGATGAGTTCAGTGGCGCTGCTCTTGCAAAGCTCTCGAATAATGTCGTCGCGAGCGCCGCGATCGCCCAGGCGTACCCTCACCTTGATCAGCTCGTGATGCGCAAGCGTAGATTCATATTCCGTGAGCAGTGTCTCTGAAAGGCCGTTGTCGCCAACCGTGATCGTTGGTTTAATTTTGTGGCCAAGACCGCGCAGGTATTTCTTTTGAGATTCTTTTAGAGTCATGCGATTGAAGTTTAACAGTGTGGCCGGGTGTCGTATGGGTCTTGATGGAAGATTTCGGTGAGCGGGCCGCGTCGCAGCGGCGGCAGCTGGCGTGAGCGCCAGGAACGCGATCCGTATGTGCAGCAAGCCCGGCGGGATGGCTGGCGTTCGCGTGCCGTATACAAACTCGAGCAAATCGACGAGAAAGAGCACTTATTGCGACCGAACATGGTTTGCATTGATCTTGGCGCCGCCCCCGGTAGCTGGAGCCAGTATGTCACGGAAAAACTCAATGGGCGGGTACGCATTATCGCGCTCGATCTGTTGCCGATGGACGCGTTGCCCTCAGTTGAATTCATTCAGGGTGATTTTCGCGATGACGATATCCTGGCTGAACTGGAGGTATCACTTGGCGGGGACAAGGCGGACCTTGTAATGAGCGATATGGCCCCCAATCTTAGTGGCAACAAAGCTGTCGACCAACCACGCTCGATGTACCTGGCCGAGCTTGCTCTGGAGTTCTCTAAAAGCGTGTTAAAGCCCCGCGGAGACTTCGTCTGCAAGCTGTTCCAGGGCGAGGGCAGTGAGGAGTTGATAGCCAGTGCCAGGAAGCGTTTCAAGCGTGTCCGGGCCTTGAAGCCGAAGGCTTCGAGGGCTGGCAGCCGTGAGGTCTACTTGGTAGCGAGGAACTATCAATTGTAGTAGTGTCCAAATGATAGAACCCGTGTAAATTCCCGTTTGTACGGGCTTTTTTTCAAAGCGCGGATGTTTATTTGTGAATGACCTGACCAAAAACATACTTGTCTTTATTGTCATAATTGTCGTCCTTCTGTCGGTCGTGCAGGGACTGTCGAACGTGACCGGCGTACCGCCGCAAAAACAGACCTATTCTGAATTTATCGACCAGGTTGAATCGGGTGCAGTCAAGAATGCGGTCATCGACAAACACGAGGAAATTATTCGCTACGGCGCGGGCGAGTCATTGCAGTACTACACCAATAATCCCGAGACCGACAACAACACGCTGATTGGCATCCTGTTAAAAAACGGCGTGACGATTGAAGCCGCCGATGAGAAAAAACAGGGCATTATTGGCCAGCTGCTCATCAGCTCATTCCCGATTCTTTTGCTTATCGGCGTCTGGATCTATTTCATGCGACAGATGCAGGGCGGTGGCGCTGGTCGCGGCGCAATGTCTTTTGGCAAGAGCAAAGCCCGGTTACTCGGTGAGGATCAGGTCGGTATTACGTTTGCGGATGTTGCCGGTGTCGACGAAGCCAAGGCGGAAGTGGCCGAGATTGTCGAGTTCCTGAAAGATCCAAGCAAATTCCAGCGCCTGGGCGGAAAGATTCCGAAGGGTGTCCTGATGGTCGGCCCTCCCGGGACGGGCAAGACGCTGCTGGCGAAAGCGATTGCCGGCGAGGCGAAAGTACCGTTCTTCACGATTTCCGGCTCCGATTTCGTCGAGATGTTTGTCGGCGTCGGCGCATCACGCGTGCGTGACATGTTCGACCAGGCGAAAAAACAGGCGCCTTGCATCATTTTTATCGACGAGCTCGACGCGGTCGGCCGGCATCGCGGCGCGGGCCTTGGTGGCGGGCATGACGAGCGCGAGCAAACCCTGAACCAGATGCTCGTGGAAATGGATGGTTTTGAAGGTAGCGAGGGTGTCATAGTCATTGCCGCGACCAACCGTCCGGACGTGCTGGATCCGGCATTGCTGCGCCCGGGTCGATTCGATCGTCAGGTCGTGGTGCCACTGCCTGATATTCGCGGCCGTGAACTCATACTCAAGGTGCACATGCGCAAGGTGCCGCTCGACGAGGACGTGAAACCGAACTATATCGCTCGCGGCACACCCGGGTTCTCGGGCGCGGATCTGGCCAACCTCGTCAATGAGGCGGCATTGTATGCCGCGCGCGAGAACAAGCGCGTTGTGAGCATGGAACAATTCGAGAAGGCGAAAGATAAAATCATGATGGGTGCCGAACGGCGCTCACTGGTCATGAGCGAGAAAGAGAAACTCAATACGGCCTATCACGAGGCTGGCCACGCAATCATAGGCTACCTGGTTCCGGAACATGATCCTGTGTACAAGGTCACAATCATCCCCAGGGGGCGTGCGCTTGGCGTCACGATGTACCTGCCGGAGGAAGACCGATACAGCATGTCCAAGCAACGGCTTGAAAGCGCGATATCAAGCCTGTTTGGCGGGCGCATCGCCGAAGAAATGATCAACGGTCCAGCCGGCGTAACGACGGGCGCGGCCAATGACATCGAACGTGCGACCGAGATTGCCCGGAACATGGTAACGAAGTGGGGCTTGTCGGAACGACTTGGCCCGCTTACTTACAGCGAAGATGAGGGCGAAGTCTTTTTGGGCCACAGCGTTACTCAGCACAAGCAGGTGTCAGAGGACACGGCGAACGCGATTGACGAAGAAGTACGCAAGATTATCGATACGAATTATGAGCGCGCGAAGAATCTTCTCGAAGACAACAGCGAGAAACTTCACGCAATGGCGAAAGCGCTCATGAAGTTCGAAACCATAAACGGCCCGCAAATCAAGGACATCATGGAAGGCCGCGAGCCTCAGCCGCCGGAAGACTGGGAGGACGTGTCCGCTTCGACGCCGACTGGCGGTTCACCGAAGCCGGAATCGGATGCGCCTACAATCGGCGGACCAGCGACCGAAAATTAGCCTGGCCCTCGGGGCGAATCGCTCCATGCAGATTGGAAAACTCCGTATTGACGCCCCGGCTGTAATGGGGATTCTTAATGTCACGCCCGATTCCTTTTCCGATGGTGGGCGCTTTTCCTTGCGAGACGACGCTCTCAGGCAGGCCGAAGCGATGGCGATGGCGGGAGCCGATATTATCGATGTCGGCGGAGAGTCTACTCGTCCCGGGGCGAAGCACGTCAGCGAGCAAGAGGAATTGGATCGCGTCGTGCCGGTCATTGAGGCGATTTGTGAGGTAACGGACGCGCCCGTTTCGGTGGATACGAGCAAGGCCGGAGTGATGCGAGCTGCAATCAGGGCCGGAGCCGCCATGATCAATGATATCCGCGCGTTGCGCGACCCTGGTGCGCTTGAGGCTGCCGCGGAATTGCAAAGGCCCGTGTGCCTGATGCATATGCAGGGGCAGCCTCGGACGATGCAGGACACGCCGCAATACACGAATGTGACCGAGGAAGTTCGGCATTTTCTCGCGGAACGTATCGGGATCTGCGTCGATGCCGGAATTGGCCGTGACCTAATTATTACTGACCCGGGCTTTGGATTCGGGAAAAGCCATGCTCATAATGTCGAGCTGCTCGCGAATCTGCGACAATTACAAGAATTGGGTCAACCCCTGATGGTGGGACTGTCGCGCAAGGCAACGCTTGGCACATTGACTGGTCGTGGTACCGATGAGCGCCTTCCGGCCAGCATTGCAGCGGCGGTTATCGCATTGATGTCGGGTGCGGTTATTCTGCGGGTTCACGATGTCGCGGCGACTGTCGATGCTGTCAAGGTGACTCAAGCGGTTTTGGAAACGAGATTGACTCAATGAGCAAACAATACTTCGGTACCGACGGCGTCCGCGGCACGGTCGGCAAAGACCCGATGACGGCCGATTTTGCAATGCGCCTCGCGAGCGCCGCGGCGCGGGTTCTCGTGCCGACCGGTGGCACCGTACTCATCGGTAAAGACACGCGGCTGTCCGGCTACATGTTTGAATCTGCCCTTGAGGCGGGTTTCGTCGCGGCTGGCGCCGATGTGTTGTTGCTCGGCCCGTTGCCGACACCGGGTATCGCTGTATTGACGCAGGATTTCAAGGCTGACCTCGGTGTAGTTATTAGCGCGTCGCACAATGCCTATCACGACAATGGCATCAAATTTTTCGACGGATCGGGCTCGAAACTGACCGACGAGATCGAGCGCGAAATCGAATCACAGCTACAAGAGCCCGCAATTACGCTCGAGTCGAAGTCTCTCGGCAAGGCCAAAAGGATCGATTCCGCGCGCATCCGCTACCAGGAGTTCTGTGCGTCAACGTTTCCGGATCACCTCGACCTCGAGGGACTCAAAATCGTGTTCGATGGGGCTAACGGTGCCGGCTACAAAGTCGGACCGCGTACGCTCGCGGACCTGGGAGCGGAGGTCATACCAATAGGTTGCTCGCCCAATGGTCGCAACATAAACGATGGCTGCGGCTCGACGCAGCCGGGCCTGGTACAGACCACGGTGCCCGCGGTAGCCGCCAATGTCGGCGTTGCGCTGGACGGCGACGGCGATCGGGTCGTGATGATCGATGAGGAGGGCCGGCTTGTCGACGGCGACCAACTGCTTTACATCATTGCGACGGCACGCAAGAGGAGCGGTGATTTACAGGGCCCGGTAGTGGGTACGGTAATGAGTAATCTCGGCCTCGAACACGCGCTGCGGGACCAGGACATCGACTTCCTGCGAGCAAGCGTCGGCGACCGTTATGTTCTGGAGGCACTGAAGCATTCCGGTGGTGTTATCGGCGGTGAGACCTCCGGTCACATGATATTGCTTGATCGCACAACGACCGGAGACGGCCTGATTTGTGCGCTGCAGATTCTCGCGGTCATGCAGGAATCCGGCAATAAGCTGTCCGATCTTGCCGGCGGCATGGCGAGATATCCGCAGACCATGGTAAACGTCCGGGTCGGGAACAGGATGAATCCGGATGACTCGCCGGCCATCCGGAAAGCTGTGGCTGAAGCGGAAGGGGAACTCGCCGATACGGGCAGAATCGTGTTGCGGGCATCCGGTACAGAGCCGGTAATCCGGGTCATGGTGGAGGGACAGGACAAACAGGTCGTGAGCGACCTCGCGGAGCGTCTCGCGGCCGTTGTTGCCGAGGTGTCGAAGCAGGAGTTTCCACAGCCCTGACGGTGTACAAATACGCGTTGATTTGCGGGGTTAGCCCCGGTATCCTTGCGCGCCCTCAGGCCCTGTGGATTAACCAACATGCGAAAGTTTCTGGTTGCCGGCAACTGGAAAATGAATGGTGACTCAGCCGCGAACAGCGAGTTGATCGGCGCCATAATGTCGGGGATGCCCGAGGCCATTAAAAAGGCCGAAAACGTCGAGGTGCTGGTTTGCCCGCCGTTTCCCTACCTGGCCGCAGTCAATGAGCTGATAGATGGCAGCGACGTGCTGCTCGGATCGCAAAACGTGTCCGCACACGGCTCGGGCGCCTATACGGGGGAAACGTCGGCGGCCATGCTTCGGGATGTGGGGTGTCAGTACGCGCTGGTCGGACACTCGGAGCGCCGGACGCTATACGGTGAGACTAGCGAGCAGGTTGCGGCAAAATTTGCCGCGGCGCTGGAGGCAGGATTGACGCCGCTGCTCTGCGTGGGTGAGACGCTCGCAGAACGCGAGGCTGGCAATACCGAAACCGTCATTGACGGGCAACTGCAAGCCGTGTTCGATAAAAGCGGAGTGGATGCGATTGCGCTGGCGTCAATCGCCTACGACCCGGTTTGGGCGATCGGCACTGGAATGACCGCAACGCCGGAGCAGGACCAGGACGTTCATCCCCATATTCGC
>CAYLTW010000042.1:0-20739 GCA_964386735.1 uncultured Woeseiaceae bacterium | reverse complement strand
TCGCTTTTGCGTCTGACCGTGGACAAGTACAGTCGCCGCTTCGGCGAACGGCCGTCTTTCGAACTCGACGGCACCCAGCTGCTCGGTGCGCCGCCTTTGCGATACGACTATCTGGACATATCGGTTGTAGCGCGCCAACGCATTGTCGACAGCCTCTGGTTCGGCATCGAATACATACGCACGGACCGTCAGGACCGCTATGTTGGTTACAACGATTACACGCGCGACAGTTACGGCGCTGAGATTCACTGGGATGTCGGCAACCGCTTCAATGTCGTCGCATCCGGTTATTATCGTCTCTACAATTATCCCAATGCGTTCGCATTTCATAACCCGATCGCGGGTCGTAAGACGCTCGAATCCCTGGACGTGAGTTTGATTGCGACCTACCGGATGACGCGATCGCTTTACCTCGTCTTCGAGGGGCGCCTCCGCGAGAAAGTGTCAACTGACACCCGAATTGCATATGACCGAAATCAATACGTTTTAGGCCTTCGCTGGGAGCCATAGACCCCGCCCCCGGCCCGCTCCCCCCAGGGTACAAGGCATCAATTCTGCTAGAATCGCGCCCTTTCCCGAGCGCGGCGCGTGCTTGCAATGGACGTCACACCAATACTCGAGTCTCTCAATGACGCTCAGCGTCAGGCCGTCACTGCGCCCGCTAAATCCATGCTTGTCATCGCCGGGGCCGGCAGCGGCAAGACACGCGTGCTGGTGCACCGTGCCGCCTGGCTAATCGATGTAGAGGGGGTGTCGCCGCAAAGTCTGCTGGCCGTGACGTTCACGAACAAGGCCGCGGCCGAAATGCGCAGCCGCATCGAGGGCTTGCTTGGCACGCCCGTTAATCATCTGTGGATCGGCACGTTTCATGGACTTGCTCACCGATTGCTGCGACGCCATTGGCGCGAAGCCGGGCTGCCACAAAATTTCCAGATCATTGACTCGGATGACCAGCTGCGCCTGATCAAACGCCTGCTCAAGAACCTCGAAATCGACGACAGCCGCTGGGTGCCGCGCGAAATTCAGTACTTCATCAACGCTCAAAAAGACGAGGGGCTGCGGCCGCAACATCTGGACAATGAGGACGACCCGCAACGCCGACAAATGATCGCGCTGTACAAGTCTTACGAAGAGATATGTGAAAGAGGGGGCCTGGTCGATTTCGCTGAGCTGTTATTGCGGGCTCACGAGCTGTGGCGTGACAACGCCGAGTTGCTGGCCCACTATCAGCGTCGTTTTCGGCACCTGCTCGTCGACGAGTTTCAGGATACAAATGCTATCCAGTACGCATGGCTGAGAATTCTGGCGGGCAAAGAAGGCGTGCCGTTTGTCGTTGGTGACGACGACCAGTCGATCTATCGCTGGCGCGGAGCGCGCGTGGAGCACATCCACCAGTTCCAGAAAGACTTTCCGGGAACCATGGTCGTCAAACTCGAACAGAATTATCGATCAACTGCGACGATTTTGAATGCAGCGAACGCCGTTATTGCGAACAACAATTCGCGCATGGGAAAGAATCTCTGGACCGAGGGCGCCGACGGCGAATCCATCAAAATTTACTCGGCCTATAACGAGCGCGACGAATCGGATTTTGTGATCGGCCGCCTGCGGGACTGGATCGACCAGGGAAATCTTCGCGCGGACTCCGCGGTTCTCTATCGATCCAACGCGCAATCGCGCGTTCTGGAAGAAGGCCTCATCAATGCCCGCATTCCTTACCGTGTTTACGGCGGCCTGCGATTCTTCGAGCGTGCTGAGATAAAGGATGCACTCGCGTACCTGCGCCTGATCAGCAATCGTGATGATGATTCGTCATTCGAGCGCGTCGTAAACAAACCGACTCGCGGCATTGGCGCGCGCACGGTCGAGATGATGCGCTCGTACACTCGTGCTAACAGTTGTTCAATGTGGCGCGCAGCCGGCGCCGTCTCCAGCGATGAGCTTGCGAGCCGTGCGTCGAACGCGGTACTCGCATTCCTTAATCTCATAGAGCGTCTGGCGCGGGAAACGGCTGGCCACAACCTGCAGGACCAGGTTGACCATGTGATCCATGCGAGCGGACTCATCGACTTTTTCAAGAAGGACCGGGGCGAAAAAGGCGAGACCCGTGTCGAAAATCTACTCGAACTTGTCAGTGCGGCCAAGAGCTTCGAGCCGGATCCGGCCGAGGAAATGTCGCCCCTCGACGAATTTCTATCGCACGCCGCGCTCGAGGCGGGCGAAGGTCAGGCGGACGCGTGGGAGGACTGCGTGCAACTCATGACAATGCACTCGGCCAAGGGTCTGGAGTTTCCGCTGGTGTTTCTGTGTGGCATGGAAGACGGCCTGTTTCCTCACCAACGGTCAATTGCCGACCCGAATGGTCTCGAAGAAGAACGTCGCCTGTGTTACGTGGGTATAACGCGGGCCAAGGACACCCTGTATCTTACGTATGCGGAGCAGCGCCGGCTGCACGGAATGGACAATTTCTCTCAACCGTCGCGCTTTATTGCCGAAATCCCGGACGAGTATGTCGAGGAAATACGACCACGCGTTCGTGTAACGCGGCCCGTGCGGTCGACGAGTCGCGGCGCCCGTTCCGGCGGATCCATTGCGCCCGGATCCGATATCGGCGTTCGATTGGGGCAGCGAGTTCGGCACGGTAAGTTTGGCGATGGAGTGATTCTCAATTGCGAGGGACAGGGTCCGCATGCGCGCGTCGAAGTGAATTTCGAGACAGCCGGCACAAAATGGCTCGTTCTGAGCTATGCCAATC
This sequence comes from uncultured Woeseiaceae bacterium, assembly GCA_964386735.1. Classification (GTDB taxonomy): domain Bacteria; phylum Pseudomonadota; class Gammaproteobacteria; order Steroidobacterales; family Woeseiaceae; genus UBA1847. The sequence goes on along the minus strand of CAYLTW010000042.1, from coordinate 17,984 downwards.
TCGATCTGATGTAGACTACTGACCCTGAGGCGGCGCGATTTGCTGCACTCTGGGGCCTCTCTGGAAAAATGAAAATTCTAATACTCGGTGCAGGTCAGGTCGGCTCATCGGCTGCGTATCACCTCTCGCGCGAAGAGGCCAACGAGGTCACCGTTGTCGACATGCGTCCCGATGTCCTGCGTGAACTACAAGACCGACTGGACATTCGCACGGTAGTTGGCCACGCAGCCTATCCCGAAGTACTTGATCGTGCCGGCGCCAATGACGCCGACATCATTGTCGCACTGACCGACACCGACGAAACGAACATGGTCGCTTGCCAGGTCGCGTACACAACGTTTCATACGCCGACCAAAATCGCACGCATTCGTGCAGCCGAATACATGAGTGCTAACAAACTGTTTACTCAGGACGCGATTCCGATCGATGTCCGCATAAGCCCGGAGCAACTGGTCTGTGAGTACATCGAGCAACTGATTCTGTATCCGGGCGCTTCGCAGGTACTGGATTTCGCCGGTGGGCGCGTACGCCTCGTCGGCGCGATGGCGGATCGTGATGGCCTGCTCGTCGGACAACGTATCGCAACCCTGAAAGACCACATTCCAAATACCGAGACACGTATCGCGGCTATTTATCGTCACGGAAAAGCCGTGATTCCGGACGGCGACACGGTCATTCAGGAAGGCGACGAAGTATTTTTTATCGCGGACCGCAAGGACATCCGTGTGTTTATGAGCGAGATGCGGCGGCTAGAGGATCCTGTTCGTCGCGTGGTAATCGCCGGTGGTGGAAACATCGGCGTTCGCCTGGCGCTGGCATTGGAGCAGACGAATCAGGTCAAGATAATTGAGCGCGACACGAAGCGTGCGCGCCATATTTCCGAGCAGGTAAACAAGGCAATTGTGCTTGTCGGTGACGCGGCCGATGAGGAGTTACTGCTGGAGGAAAACGTCGATAATGTCGACGTTTTCTGTGCTCTGACCAATTCCGAAGAGGCGAATATCCTGAGCTCCATGCTCGCCAAGCGACTTGGGTCCCATAAGGTTATGGCACTGATCAATCGCGCATCGTATGTCGATCTTGTTGAGTCCGGCACTATTGATATCGCCATCTCGCCGCAGCAAATTACGATCGGCTCGCTTCTCGCGCATGTTCGTCGTGGAGACGTGGTAAAGGTGCACTCCCTGCGTCGCGGTGCCGCTGAAGCAATCGAGGCGATTGCGCATGGCGCCAAGGGCGAGTCGCGGGTTGTCGGCCGCAAGATCGAAGACGTCGATTTGCCGAAGGGCTCGGTAATCGTAGCGCTCGTTCGAAATGAGCAGGTTATCATCGCGCATCATGACACGATCATCGAAACCGATGATCATGTCATCCTGTTCATGACGGATCGCCGCAAAATCGAGCACATCGAATCCCTGTTTCAGGTCGGCGTCTCTTTTGTCTAGGACTCCTCTGAGCGGATAGTCATGAACTGGACCGTCGTACAGCGAATTCTCGGGCTGCTGCTGATGATGTTCAGCCTGACAATGTTGCCGCCGATACTGATCAGTTACATATTCAACGAGCAGTCCTGGTTTCCGTTTATCGAAGGTTTCGGGCTGACCCTGACTGCGGGCATCCTGTTCTGGCTGCCAGTACACAAATCCAAAAGAGATTTGCGATTACGTGACGGTTTCCTGGTCGTCGCCGCTTTTTGGACTGTCCTGGGTACCGCCGGCGCAGCGCCGCTGTATTTCGCGGATGCACTATCGCTGTCGTTCACTGACGCCGTGTTCGAGTCGGTATCCGGGCTGACAACGACGGGCGCGACGGTTCTGACGGGGCTCGACGACCTTCCGAAATCCATTCTTTACTATCGCCAGCAACTGCAGTGGCTTGGCGGCATGGGAATCATCGTCCTGGCCGTTGCCGTTCTACCGATGCTGGGTGTCGGCGGGATGCAGTTGTACCGCGCCGAAACCCCGGGGCCCGTGAAGGACACCAAACTAACGCCACGCATTACCGAGACGGCCAAAGCACTCTGGTATGTCTATCTTGCATTTACAATCGCCTGCATGTTGAGCTACATGGTCGCGGGCATGGGCTGGTTTGACGCGTTGTGCCACGCATTCTCGACGGTCGCAATCGGTGGCTTCTCCACGCACGACCTTAGCATTGGCTTCTATGACAGCACCGCGATCAACATTGTCGCAATCATTTTCATGTTTGCGGCGGGCATTAACTTCTCACTGCATTTTTTCGCCTGGCGCTACGTATCTGTCAAACACTACGGCAAGGATCCGGAGTTTCGTGCGTACGCGGTTATGCTTTTGGTTGTTTCTGCCGTTGTGGTTGCAACCTTGTTTCAGCACCAGTATTTCGACACGTTCGGGCAAAATATCATCAAGGGTATTTTCCAGGCCGTATCGATCGCTACGACCACCGGTTTCACGACAGACGATTTCTCCGCGTGGCCTACAGTGCTTCCCGTTCTGCTTATCTTCGCGAGTTTTGTTGGTGGCTCGGCCGGATCTACCGCTGGCGGCATCAAGGTAATTCGCTGGCTGCTGATTTATAAACAGGGCGTCCGTGAAATCGTGCGCCTCATTCATCCCAGCGCCGAGATTCCGGTCAAGCTGGGACACTCGGCTGTTCCGTATCGGGTCGTCGATGCCGTGTGGGGCTTCTTTTCTGTCTATGTTGTGGTTTTTGCTGCAATGCTACTTATCATGATGGCAACGGGTCTCGACCAGGTCACGGCATTTTCGGCAGTTGCCGCGACTCTAAACAACCTGGGTCCCGGCCTCGGTGACGTTTCCTCCGGATTCATGACACTAAGCGACGCGGCCAAATGGATCTCAGTCGCGGGAATGTTGCTCGGCCGTCTGGAGATCTTCACGCTGCTCGTCCTTATCACGCCAACATTCTGGCGCGACTAGGTTTCGATCTTGGCGGACGTGACGCCCGGCAATAAGCGCTCCAATTTGCTTGATCGATTCAGCAGTATGACGGGCCGCGTTACGGCCTGGCTCACGCTGCTGATGGTCATCGTCACGTTTGTGGTCGTCGTGATGCGCTACCTGTTCGACAGTGGCCTGATCTGGCTACAGGAATCAGTGATGTGGATGCACGCGTTCGTGTTCATGATCGGCGCGGCGTACACCTTGCATCATGAAGATCATGTCCGGGTCGACATCTTCTATCGCGACATGAGTCCTGTGCGCCGCGCCTGGGTCGATCTCATCGGCGTGTCGATTTTCCTGTTGCCGTTGTGCGGGTTCCTCGCCTTGAAAGCCTGGGACTTCGTCGCCCTGTCGTGGGCGCTTAAAGAGGCGTCGCGCGAATCCGGCGGCTTGCCGTATCCGCTGATACCGCTGCTGAAAACCGTTCTCATCGTCATGCCGGTTGCCGTTAGCTTACAGGGTGTATCGCTGGCCATGCACTCGCTCAGGATGATTGCGAAGGGCGAGGATCACTGACGATGGAGTGGATTGCACTGTTTCTGTTCGTCGCCGTTATCGTCGTTTTGCTCGCCGGGTTTCCGGTTGCCTTCACGCTGGGCGGGACAGCATTGATATTCGCCGGCGGTGGCGTGCTGACAGGCACGTTCAACGAAGCATTGTTGTCAGGCCTGCCCAATCGCGTGTTCGGCATAATGACCAGCCAGACATTGATAGCGGTCCCGTTGTTCGTGTTCATGGGCGTAACGCTGGAGCGCACCCGGATCGCGGAAGAGCTGCTTGAGACGCTGAGTTCCTTGTTCGGCTCCCTTCGTGGCGGGCTCGGCATTTCTGTAACCCTGGTCGGCATGTTGCTCGCAGCAAGTACCGGCATTGTGGGTGCAACGGTCGTTACGATGGGTTTGCTGTCGCTTCCGACGATGCTGCGACGAGGATACGCACCCGAGATCGCAACAGGCACGATTTGCGCTTCCGGGACATTGGGCCAGATCATTCCACCATCGATCATCCTCGTCATGCTCGGCGACGTAATGACGAGCGCTTACCAGCAAGCGCAGATCGAAATGAGCCGCGCATGCGTACAGGGACAGGTCGAAATGTGTACCCATTCGATCAGGACCGTTTCTGTCGGCGACCTGTTCGCCGGTGCACTGATTCCCGGCCTGCTGCTGGTCGCGCTGTACATTGCGTACTTATTGCTGATTGCCTTTTTCAAACCCGCACTGATGCCGCCTCATGAACGCGGCCCGGACGACAACGTAAGCTTTCGGCAGATTTTGCGCGCTTTACTTCCGCCGCTTGGGTTGATCTTCGCGGTTCTCGGCTCGATTCTGTTCGGTCTGGCCACGCCGACCGAGGCCGCCGGCGTTGGCGGTATGGGCGCATTGCTACTGGCGGCCACGAGAAGACAGCTTGACCTCGACCGCTTGCAGGAAATCATGCGCAGTACGTTGCGCATCAGTAGCATGGTATTTCTTATCCTTATCGGCGCGTCGATCTTCGCGCTCGTGTTTCGCGGCTACGGTGGCGACGACGGTGTACGTACGGTTCTCGAGACACTGCCGGGCGGCATTGTCGGTTCCGTCCTCGTTGTAATGCTGGTTATGTTTTTGCTCGGCTTCGTTCTTGACTTCATCGAAATCACATTTGTCGTCGTGCCAATCGTCGGTCCGGTGTTGCTGGCGATGGGGCTTGATCCTGTCTGGCTTGGCATCATGATAGCGATCAACCTGCAAACATCGTTCCTGACGCCTCCATTCGGCTTCGCGCTTTTCTACTTGCGGGGTGTCGCGCCACCAGAGATCCGGACATCGCAAATTTATCGCGGCGTTATCCCGTTTGTCGCAATTCAGTTACTTGCGCTGATATTACTCGCGGTTTTCCCCGGGCTCGTGACCTGGCTACCCGGAATAATTTACGGTTCGTAGGGGTACTCTGCACGGACGATCATCAATTTCGCCCGCATCGCGGGCTCCTGCGGGGGTCAACGGCGGGTTCCTACGAGCGGGTTTCCAGGAACGCCTGCTCGGTTATGCGCTGGTTCAATATCGACTTCTGACGAAACGCGTCAAAGGATTCGTATATTTTAGCTGCCTTCGGGTCCGCGGCTACCCACTCCGCCACGACTTCGTCCGTGATTGATTTGAGGTGTTCAAGAACCTCTTTCGGAAATTGCCGTAACTCGACGTTGGGGTCTTTGATCAACTGCTGCAGCGCATTGGCATTGCCGTTCGTATACTCGGCCGTCATGTCCTGGTTTATCGCCTGACAGGATATGTCGACAATTGCCTTCAGGTCGTCAGGCAGCGAATCCCAGGCCGTGCGATTGACCATGAACTCGAGCGTCGGACCGGGCTCCTGCCATCCCGGATAGTAGTAATACTTCGCTGCCTTGTGCAGGCCGAACGCCACGTCGTTATAAGGACCAACCCATTCGGTTGCGTCGATAGCCCCGGTTTGCAGGGACGTAAATATCTCCGCCCCGGGCATCGTGACCGGGGTTCCCCCTGCCCGGCGCAATACCTCGCCGCCGAGACCGGGAATCCGCATCTTCAAGCCCTTCAGGTCATTAACGGAGTTTATTTCCCTGTTGAACCAGCCACCCATCTGCACGCCGGTGTTGCCGCAGGGAAATGGTACGAGGTTGAATGGTTCGTAAAGTTCACGCCATAGCTCGAGACCGCCGGCGTAGTAAAGCCAGCCGTTCATCTCGAGGTAAGTCAGGCCGAACGGAATAGCCGTGAAGAGCTGCGCCGCATCGAGTTTGCCCTTATGGTAGTAGGACGCATCGTGTCCACATTCCACGGCGCCGCGACTCACCGCATCGAACACTTCGAATGCCGGTACGAGCTCACCACCCGCGTAGACCTTGATCTTGAGGCGGCCACCCGAGGCTGCGTCTATTCGTGCCGCGAGATTGTCGACGGCGATTCCGAGTCCTGGAAATTTCGGCGGCCAGGACGTGACGGCCGACCATTTAAACGATTGCGTCACGCCGGCAGCCCCGTCCGTACAATCCGATCCGCTCTCCGCGCAGGCGGCCAGACCTGCCGCGGCTGCAAGGCCGCCAACGAAATGTCTTCTTTTCATATTTGCCCCGATCATGGGTCGCAAGGAGCGCTAGTGTATGAGGCTGGACGAGGCTTGCCAACGAGTCCGTGCCAGGCCACAGTTGTGGAATCAATCGTAGCCCACTACCGAGCCATTCAATACACACTTTGTGACTACTTATCCCACTTATAAATCAATAAGCATGTTGTGGGTTTTTTCCTGTGTTCTCCGGTCATTATCGATCAATACTTGTCTATTTCTGCCGATAAAAGGTCCGATTGGCGGGTGGCAGCCCCGATTCGCCGTCCCTGGCTTAGGAATCCGGGCCGGGTCCGCAAGCGGTCCGGCACCCACCCGCCAACCGGTCGACACAGCATCGCACCGTCTTTGTCCCACACTGGCTATTCGTATCTGCCTGATGCATTAATAAAGGCCGATTTGCCGTGAAAACTTGTGGATTGTCGAAGAAATGATTGGCCTGCTACAACGCGTGACGTCGGCCTCGGTCCGCGCTGGCGGCGAGACCATCGGCGAGATTGGCCCGGGACTACTGGTTCTGGTCGCCGTGCAACGTGACGATGCAGAGAAAGACATCACCCGGCTCGCAGAGCGCATCCTGGGCTATCGGGTGTTTCCCGACGCCGAAGGCCGCATGAACCGTAGCCTCAGCGACGAAAACCGCGCTTTGTTGCTGGTGCCCCAGTTTACCCTGGCTGCTGATACGAAGAAGGGCACGCGCGCGAGCTTTACCCGCGCCGCCGCGCCACAAAAGGGCCGCGAGTACTTCGATCGCCTTGTCAGCACTTGCCGGACAAGCCTGGAAACCGTCGAAACCGGTAAGTTCGGCGCCGACATGCAGGTCAGCCTGATCAACGACGGGCCGGTTACTTTCTGGCTGGAAAGCTGATCGACCGCGCACGTTGTCCCCGGACGGGGGCGGGCTTCCCACACCGCTACAACAGAAATGCGACGCTATTCCTATGTACGCTTTGCCAGGCGTGAAATATTCGGGTTATTGCGCGACGAGCGGTATCATGAACATAATGCGCGCCCGGCAAAGCCGGTGTGCCTTTGCAAACAGATTACGGGGCTATAGCCCCAGGAGTTGAGAGATGTTTTCCAACATCGGCCCGGTACAATTGTTGATCGTGCTCGCGATCGTTCTCGCGATTTTCGGCACCAAGCGCCTGCGCACGCTGGGCTCCGACCTTGGCAGCGCCGTCAAGGGTTTTCGGTCGGCCGTCAATGAGGCCGACGAGGCAAGTGAGCAGACCGGTCAACTTGGCGATTCGGCGAAAAAGGACGCCGACTTCGACAACACGCCGGTTGAAGAGGCCCGCAAAGACAGCTCCGACAACAACTGATACGAGCGGCTTCTGTGTCCGGCGTCGGTTTTTCGGAATTATTAATACTTTTCCTGATCGGGCTGATCGTACTCGGTCCCAAGCGTTTGCCCCAGGTTGCCAGCCAGATTGGTAGCTGGATCGGGCAGGCGCGGCGCATGACGCGTGTGATGAAGCGTCAGCTCGAAGAAGAGCTCAATTTCGATAAAGAACTGAACATCAGGCCGACGATTCACCAGACACCGAACGACGACGATACTTTTTCGCCATTGCACAATCAGCCGGCCAAAACCGGTGCCAACATCGAGATAGACGACGATACGTCAGAACAAACTCCGGCAGGGGACGACGGCAGTGAGCGACGAGAAGAAACCTGAGGGCGACGAGGAACTCGCCGAGGGTACCTTGTTGTCACACCTCGTCGAGTTGCGCAGTCGGCTACTACGAGTCTCTGCAACGATCATCGTTGCGTTCATAGGCCTGTTGCCGTTTTCGAAGCACATTTTTGAAGTCGTGTCGGCGCCGCTTGTAAGAGTATTGCCGGGCGGCAAGATGATCGCGACGGAAGTAGCTTCGCCGCTTCTCACGCCATTCAAGCTGACATTCTTTGTTGCCCTGTTTGTCGCAATGCCGGTCGTGCTCTACCAGCTATGGGCGTTCGTGGCACCAGGCCTGTACAAAAAAGAAAAACTGTTCGCTTTTCCCTTGCTCGGCTCGAGCATCCTGCTTTTCTACTCGGGCGTCGCCTTTGCCTACTTCATCGTATTTCCCCTTATCTTCGGCTTCATGACCGCGGTCGCCCCGGAGGGCGTGGAAGTCATGACCGACATTTCGAGTTACCTGAGCTTCATCATGATGATAGTGCTGGCTTTCGGCCTCGCCTTCGAGGTCCCGGTTGCCACCGTGCTCATGGTCTGGACTGGCCTGACGTCACCCGCAAAGCTGGCAAAGGCTCGTCCTTACGTATTCCTGGGAGCCTTCATCCTGGGCATGTTCCTGACGCCGCCTGATGTAATCAGCCAGACTCTGCTGGCGGTGCCGGTCTACCTGCTCTATGAGCTGGGCATAATCATGTCGCGAATCTTTGTGCGAAAAAAGTAGGAGCCCGCACCCATGCCCGGACACCGCATGCGGGCGAACAACAGGCTAATTCACTGAAAGCAAACATAAACAGGCGGGTCAGGTAGAAAGTGACACGAGATATGGTGTTTAATGCCTAGCCACCGAACGATGCCTGATTAACACTGGCCAAAAACAATAACCGGGGGAAATTTCTAATGAGCGACAACGTCGCCGCGCCAGCGGAAGACCCTTCTCACGACGCGGAACTTTGGGGCCACCCAAAAGGCCTGTATGTTTGCTTCGGCACAGAGCTTTGGGAACGCTTTTCATTCTATGGAATGAAATACCTGCTGCTCCTGTATTTGACGAAATACCACCTCTTCACTGACTCGATGGGACTCGACGTGCTCGGTTCCTATGCCGGGCTCGTTTACGCGCTGCCATTGATCGGCGGCATGATCGCAGACCGTTACCTGGGGATGCGTAAATCGGTCTTGTTCGGCGGAATAATGTTGTCGCTCGGTCATCTCCTGATGGCCGTCGAAGGCCACAAAGCGATTAACTACCTGGCCGGTACCCGGCTCGTTGAGGACCTGACGCTGGCGTCGGGCCAAATCCTGACCGCCGGCACTGTGCTGAGCGAAGATGTGCTGGTCCGCGACCTGGCCTCGCTCGACGTATTCTATTTTGCTCTGGCGCTGATCGTGATGGGCGTTGGTTACCTCAAGCCGAACATCTCGACCATCGTGGGTAAGCTTTACAGCCGGGACGATCCGCGGCGCGACGGCGGCTTCACGATCTTTTACATGGGAATCAATATCGGTGCGTTCACAGCGACTCTGCTGACTGGCTGGCTCGGCGAAACGTACGGCTGGCGATACGGTTTCGGTGCCGCCGGAATCGGTATGATCATCGGACTGATTACTTTTATGCGTGGCCAGAAATACCTGATGGGTCATGCAGAACCATCGGACCCGGAGAAATTGAAAAAGAAGCTCCTGGGTCCGATCGATACCGAGCGATCGATTTACCTGTTGAGCCTGCCTGTCCTGTTTGTTTTCTGGTGGCTTGTGCAGCGTGAACATATTGTGCTGCTGTCGCAGAACATCCTGCTGATCGTCTCAATCGTTGGTTTGATCCTCTACTCGATGGTCCACAAAAAGGGCGATAGCAACAACGGGGTTGCATACACGATCGCCGGCACGGCAGTCGCCGCTGCCTGCTACGCGGTGCTGGTCAACCTGCACTTCATCCCGGGTAGCGAAGCGCTGGCGGAGAACATTCTCTACGGTTCGATCGCACTTATCTTTGGCTTCGTCGTGTACGGTTTCAAGACCCATAATTCGCCGGAATTTGGACGCACGGTCGTCTTGATGGTGCTGATTCTTTCCACGGTCGTGTTCTGGGCGCTGTTTGAACAATCCGCGGGCTCGATGACTCTGTACGCAGATCGTGTTCTTGATCGGGAGGTGCTCGGCACAACGCTTCGGGCCTCGCAATTTGGCGCGCTGAACGCTGGCTTCATCATGTTGCTCGCGATCCCGTTCGCGATGCTTTGGACCTGGCTGGCCAAGAAAAACCTCGAGCCCAATACACCCGTGAAATTCGGGCTCGGCATCATTCAGGCCGGGCTCGGCTTCGGCGCACTGGTTTTTGGCGCGCAGTTCCCGAATGAGGCCGGGCAGGTTGCGATCATCTGGCTGGTCCTCGCTTACCTGTTGCACACAACGGGTGAGCTTTGCCTGTCGCCTGTAGGTCTTTCGGCCGTCACCAAGCTGTCGATCGGCAGCGTCGTGGGCGTCAGCATGGGGACGTGGTTCCTGGCAACGGCACTTTCAGAAACGCTGTCGACGCGCATAGGCCGGATGGCGGCGATCGATACGTCGGAGGGTGCCGTAGCGGACGTCGCCTCCGCTCTGGCTACGTATACGGAGCTGTATTACATGCTCATGTGGATCGGCATCGGAACCGGTGTGTTCATGCTTTTGATTTCACCCATTCTGAAGCGCTGGATGCATGGTATTCATTAGCACACATCGTCGCGACATGCGCTACGTTCGCCGAATTTGCAAAACGGGTTGAAAAAATGAAAAAACTTCTCTTTTTATTATTGGTATTCACGATTTCCGCATGCTCACAGCAACCTGGCGGCGACACCCCGGCCAGTGCGGCTGAACCTGCCGAAACCGCTGACGAATTCGTCGCTCGCATAAATAACGAACTGCGCGAGCTCGGCCGCGAGCTCGGCGCCGCCGGGTGGGTCCGCGCCACGTATATCACCGTCGACACCGGTATCCTCGCCGCGAAAGCGAGCGAGCGTTACGCCGAGTGGCACAGCCGCACCGTCAAAGCCTCGATGGCCTACGACGGTATGGCGCTCAAGCCGGAAACGCGCCGCGCGCTGGACCTTCTCAAGCTCGGCACGTCCGCGCCCGCGCCGGACGATGCAGCGAAGCGCAGGGAAATCGCCGAGATATCAACCGACCTTGCAGGTATGTACGGCGCAGGCGAATACTGTCGAGGCGCCGACGATTGCCGCGGCGGCCAGGAGCTCGAAGAGCTCATGACCTCGAGCCGCGATTACGACGAATTGCTCGATGCGTGGCAGGGCTGGCGCACGATCGCCGTTCCAATGCGCGACAAGTACGAACGCTTCGTCGAACTCGCGAACGAGGGCGCCAACGAACTCGGATACAGCAATCTCGGTGAGATGTGGAGATCCGAGTACGACATGAGCGCCGCCGCGTTTCAGGCTGACGCGTCGCGTTTGTGGGAAGAAGTAAAGCCGCTTTATGACGAGCTGCATTGCCACGTTCGCGCGAAGCTCGGGGAATTTTACGGTGAGGACAAGGTTCCGCAGGATGGGCCGATTCCAGCACACCTTCTGGGCAACATGTGGGCGCAGGAGTGGGGCTTTGTTTACGATCTGATGGAACCGTATCCGGGCGTAGCGGATCTCGACGTCGACAGCGCACTGAAGACGAAAGACTACTCGCCGCAGGAAATGGTTCGTTCCGCCGAAAGCTTTTACGTGTCGCTCGGCATGCGGCGCCTGCCGGACACGTTTTGGGAACGTTCGATGTTTTCCAAGCCTGCGGACCGTGACGTTGTTTGCCACGCGAGCGCCTGGGGTCTCGATGGCGGCAACGATTTACGTATCAAGATGTGCATCCGTCAGAACTATGACGAGCTGCGTGTGATCTACCACGAACTCGGCCACAACTATTACCAGGACGCCTACAAGGATCAGCCGCCTGTATTCCAGGGCAGCGCTCACGGCGGATTCCACGAGGCGGTTGGCGACACGGTGACCCTGTCGATGACGCCCGCTTACCTCGCCGAGGTTGGCCTGGTCGATTCCGCGGAGGAAAGTCGTGAAGCTGTTATTAACCGGCAGATGATGATGGCGCTCGACAAAATAGCGTTCCTGCCGTTCAGCAAGCTCATCGATGAGTGGCGCTGGGGTGTGTTCTCGGGTGAAATCACGCCGGAGAACTACAACCAGGCCTGGTGGGATCTGCGTACCCGATACCAGGGTATTGCTCCGGCCGTGACGCGCAGTGAGGAAGATTTCGACCCGGGCGCCAAATACCATGTTCCGGGAAACGTCTCCTACACGCGTTACTTTCTCGCCCGAATCCTGCAATTTCAGTTTCAGCGGGCGCTTTGCGAAACTGCCGGTCATGACGGCGAATTACAGGCCTGCTCGATCTACGGCAACAAGGAAGCGGGCGCAAAGTTTCACGCCATGCTCGAGGCCGGCCAAAGTGCGCCGTGGCAGGAAACGCTGGAAAAACTGACTGGCACTCAGCAAATGGATGCAACAGCGATCATCGACTACTTCGAGCCGCTCATGGGATACCTGAAAGAGCAGAACGAAGGCCGCAGCTGCGGCTGGTAACGCAACGACGTAGGCGCCCAAAGGGAGACACCTGATGGCCGACGAACAAGCTCAATCCAGCAATGCTGCGCCCGGCGGTTTTCTCGCAACCGTCGAACGCGTCGGCAACAAGTTGCCGGACCCTGCCGTATTGTTTATTGCGCTGCTGGTCATTGTCTGGGTGTTGTCTTGGCTACTGTCCTACGTGACGTTCAGCGTAGTTGACCCGCGCACAAACGAAGCGCTTGTCATCAACAATTTATTGGCCGGCTCGGCAGTTACGGAGTTTCTGTCCGTAATGGTCACCAACTTTTCGCACTTCCACCCTGTCGGTGTCGTACTCGTTGCCATGCTCGGTATTGGTGTTGCGGAACACACCGGTTTCATTAACTCGGCGCTGCGCTCACTGTTGAACGTAACACCGGACAGGCTGCTGACGCCGATGGTCGTTGTTGTGGGCATCGTTAGTCACACGGCGGCCGACGCGGGTTATGTATTGGTCATCCCCCTGGGCGGCGTTATCTTCTTTGCGGCCGGTCGTCATCCGCTTGCCGGCATCGCAGCGGCGTTTGCCGGGGTCTCCGGCGGATTCTCGGCGAGCTTCATTCCATCCTCCATCGATCCGCTGCTGCAAGGGCTCACCCAGGCTGGCGCGCAGATTCTCGACCCCACGGTTGTCCTGAATCCGCTAAACAATTATTTCTTTACGACGGCCTCTTCGCTTCTGATTATTCTCGTTGGCTGGTTCATCACAGACAGAATTATTGAGCCACGCCTCAAGAATGAGAAAATTGATGGTGACAAGGATGACCTCCCCGAAATGCATGAGCTTGAGGACAAGGAGCGCAAGGGTCTGCGCTGGGCATTGATTGCGATGCTGCTTGGTATTGTCTTGCTTGTGTCGACGGCGCTGCCTGCCGGTTCAGCGTGGCGGGATTCAACGGGCAACATCTCCGGTTTTCAGGCGCCGTTGATGCGCTCGATCGTGTCCCTGATTTTTCTTCTGTTCCTGATTCCCGGCGTGGTTTACGGCTTCGTGTCCGGCACGATCAAGGGTTCAAAAGACATCATCATCGGCATGACCAAATCGATGCACACGATGTCGTACTACCTGGTCATCATGTTTTTCATTGCGCAGTTTGTGTATGCCTTTGGCCAGTCCAACCTGGGTGTGCTACTCGCTTTGCAGGGCGCCGCTTTTCTCCAGGCGCTCGCGATGCCGGCGGCGATCACGATTATTGGCATCGTTCTGTTGACCGCGTTTGTCAATATTTTCGTTGGCTCCGCGAGCGGCAAATGGGGGCTGCTGGCGCCCATTTTCGTACCGATGCTGATGTCGCTCGGGATTTCGCCGGATCTTACGCAAGCCGCGTATCGTGTCGGCGATTCCAGTACCAACATCATCACACCGCTGATGCCATATTTTCCGCTGGTCGTCGTGTACTGCCAGCGCTACGTCAAGAACACGGGTATCGGTACGCTAACGGCAATGATGCTGCCGTACTCGATGTCATTCCTCGTTCTATGGACTATTTTTCTGCTGATCTATTTCGCGATTGGTTTGCCGTTGGGAATTCAGTCCAGCTACACATACCCGTAGGCGGGTTGTTAGCGGCCCAGGCAGGTGCCTGCATACGCCTTGATAACGTCCGCATTTCCGAGCTGGCACTCGTTATCGTAGGTGACGCCGTCCATGCCGCATACGGGTGAGTATTCACGTGGACAGTTGCGCCCCTGGTCCTCACAAACGCCGGCATACTCGATTCGAATGCCCTTGCGCTCGGCCTGACATGCATTGCTGTAGGTCAGCTCATCCGAACCGCAGACCGGCACGAACAGGTTCGGGCAGGGCCTTGTGTTGCAAATGCCCTCGGTGAACGTGCTCACTCCGGCCTTGTCCCCATAGCAGGCGTTGTCATAGGTGACGTCATCGTCACCGCAGACCGGCGCAAATACTTTCGGACAATTGTTTAGATCGCAGGCGCTGGCTCGCTGTACCGGTATGCGCTGCGCATTCGCTTCGCAGCGATTGATGTACGTTCGCCCGTTCATGCCGCAGACCGGTGCCTGGATGCTCGGGCAACCACTCGTCGTGCAGGCGCCAAGACCTGCGATATTGACTCCGGAGGCGTCCGCAAAACATTCATTGATATACGTGTTGCCGTCTGCCCCGCATACCGGATCAAAGGATTCCGCGCAACCGTCATCGGTATTTGTATCGGGACAAATGCCCGCATACGCCACTTCCGCGCCCGCGGCGCCGGCCACGCATGCGTTGCTATAGGTGTTCCCGTCGTTACCGCACACGGGGTCGTATTGCATCGTGCACGCAACTGACTCGGCTTTGCTGCCTTCCTCGTCCGGCGCCGCAACCTCTACCTGTGCCTGCAGCACAACAGGGTCGGTCGTGGAGAACAGTTTGCCGACATCCACATCCCCCGCGCGAGCGGCGCCGGTGGAAAGGATGGCCGGAACGGCTATCAGGGCGGTGAATATTGTTAGTGTATTGCTACGCATGGTCTGGTCAACAAAATGGCCTGGATCCTTAGAGTGCATGTGGCGGCACTAGTTCGCCACCAATTCGCCGACCGGGACGAGATCGAAGCCCTGTTCCGCAAGCCGCGGTATCTCCCGTTCAAGCAGCTCAAGTGTAGCCTCATACGGGTGACCGATCGCTATCGCACTGCCGCGCTCCGTTGCCAGCGACTTCAGACGTTCAAATTCCCGCCGCAATGTCTCGGTGGACCGGTCCGGATCGAGAAACACGTCGCGCCTGTTCGCGCGGACGCCGGTTTCGGCGGCAATTTGCAACGCGACGCTTTCCGGCGTCGTGTAGCTGTCAATAAAGAACACACCGTCGTATTTTAGCATCTCCTCCATTAGCCACCGCATATGGCCCGGGTGACGAGTCAACAAGCTGCCGCGATGATTGTTGATGCCGATTGCGTGCGGTACCGAGTCTAATGCGACCTCCAAGGTCGCTGCCAGTCTGGCCCGACTCATGTCCAAAGTCATACGGGTCCTTTCGACGCGCCCTTCGTTCCCGACTGCCTGCATTGGCAGGTGCAGAAGCACTTCTTTGCCACTGTCATCGCAGGCGTTTGCGAGTTGCCGCGCCCGCGGTGCGCCGGGCAGTATTGCGCAGGCCACTGGCCCGGGTAGTGCAATCGCCCGTTGGCCCGCGGCAAGCTGATAACCAAGGTCATCAATAATAATGGCTATTCGCGACAGCTGTCCGGCCGCCAGCTGTGTCGACATGGTCGTCAGCAAGACGGCGAGAAAAATTCTGGCGACGATCACTGGGCCTTGCTGTGCATTACCCCGCGCCGTTGCAGGCGACTAAGGGCTTCGACCAGCTGTGCGTCGTGCTCATCGTCGATGTCGCCGTTCAGGCTCAGGTCCGGGAAGCCCGGTGTGTCGTCAACATAGATATCAGGCGCAATACCGGTCTTGTGAATGGAGTCACCGGACGGTGTGAAATAGCGTGAGGTCGTCAACTTGATCGCGCGCCCCTTGGACAGTGGCATAACCGTCTGTACGAGTCCCTTGCCGAAGGTATCGGTACCAATCAACAGCGCCCGACCGTGATCCTGCAATGCGCCGGCAACAATTTCGGATGCTGATGCCGAACCATTGTTGACGAGGATGATTATCTGCGCGCCGTCGAGCACATCACCGCGATGCGCCGAGCGTGCGAAGCGAGCGTCGGCCGTACGTCCGTCGGCCGTCACTATCACACCCGCGTCGAGAAACAGGTCCGATACGTCCACGGCCGAATCCAGAACGCCACCCGGATTATTACGCAGGTCGAGGATCAACCCATCGAGCATGCCATCATTTTGATCCTGCAAGGAATCAATCGCGCGGCTGAGCTCCCTGGCTGTCGTTTCGCTGAACTGGCTCAGACGTACATAGCCGTATGAGGGATTCAGGAGTTCGTAACTCACACTCGCAATACGCACGATATCGCGACGAACCTCATGCTCAATCGCCTCGTCGCCACGCAATACCGTGATCGAAACCTTTGAACCCGATCGGCCTCGCAGGCGACTGATGGTTTCGTGGAGTCGGCCCATCTCGACGGCGGTGCCGTCGACGGCGATGATCTGGTCGCCACTGCGTATGCCGGCGCGTGCCGCGGGCGAGCCGATAATGGGCGTAATGACGCGAATCGCCCCATCGACTTCGCCGACTTCCAGGCCGACGCCGCTATAACTGCCCGTCGTACTGATGCGAATGTCGCGATACTCCTCGGCGTCGAGATACCGCGAGTGCGCGTCAAGATCATTGACCATGCCGCGAATTGCGCTTTCGAGCAGGACCGAGTCGTCGATCGGCTCTACATAATCGTGCTTGACGCGCTCCATGACTTCGGCAAACAGACGGGCCTGCTCCCAGGCAAGTTCGTCAGCATCGGGCTGACCCGGCGACGACAGCCGGCCGCCCCCCAGCGATAGCCCAAGGCCCATAACCAGGCCGATTACGACTACCAGAATTGCTCTGGTTTTCAATGACATACAATTCTCCGCAAACTGACGGCGCGGGCTCGACTCCGCGAACTTACCGTTTCCCCAATATCGCCGACTACCAAAAATAACACAGCTGGGCAAAAGCGCCTACACAACGCCGTCACGGTTTCGGCGTCTGTTAACCGCCGGGCGTACGCGTGACCCACTGCCGCGGGTTGACCGGCCGGGTACCATGACGAATTTCAAAATAGAGGCCAGTCTGCCGCTGTCCGCCACTATCGCCGACCGTGGCAATAACATCGCCGGGAGCAACCCAGTCGCCGGTATTCTTCAGGATCGTTTCGTTATATCCGTAGAGTGTCATATAGCCGTCTCCATGGTCGACAATGACAAGCAGGCCCAAACCTGCCAACCAGTCCGCAAACGCGATGCGCCCGTGATAGATCGCCCGCACTTCACGCCCGCGCGCTGCGCTCAGCACGACGCCGTTCCAGCGCAGGCCGCCGCCAGCTCGCGGCTGGCCGAAATCATGCAACAAGGTCCCGGCCACGGGCCAGGTTAGTCGTCCTTTGTGTTCGTGGAACGGGTCTTCGGCGCTGATCGGGTAGTCCGACAGGATGCTGGTCAGTTCGGCAATAAGCCGTGCCAGGTCTTTTTCCTGTGCCGCGAGGCGGTCGATCTCCTCACCTTCATCGCTGATTCGCTGCCACAGTGCTGCGAGCAGCTCCCGCCGCTCGTCCTGCGCTTTGTCCAGACGCAAGAGTTCGGCATTTCGCGTTTTGGCAATCTCGTCCAGTCGCGCCTCCTCGGCCGCGACCTGGCTTCTGAGCGACGCCAGCTCGTGAATACGCTTCGTCACCGAGTCGATGTTGTCGGCTCGATAGTCATTCAGGTAGCCGTAGTAGGTCATGAGCCGGCCGAGGGTCGCCGGGTCCTGTTGATTCAACAGTAGCTTGAGGCGCTCCTGGCTGCCGCTCATATACGCGGCACGAACCTGGTCCCCAAGCTGAGTGACCTCCCGATCAAGGATGGCCTCCTGCCGGGCGATCCTGCGGTCAAACTCTGCCCGGCGTTTCTCGGTAAAGGCGCGTTCTCGCTCGAGCTCCGCGAGCCGCTGCCGTTTCTCGGCGATCGTTATTTCAGCTGTTTGCAGCTCGCCCGTCAGCGTATCGCGATCCGACGCCGCCGCATCCATACTTTGCTTCAGGTCACTGATGCGCTCACGGACATCTTCGAGCTC
>CAYLTW010000041.1:5960-21609 GCA_964386735.1 uncultured Woeseiaceae bacterium | reverse complement strand
CCGCACGGTCATCTGGTCCAGGAAACACGCGAGATTACGGGGCTTGGGCACCGGCGAGGAGAGGTAGCCGGCATTTTCCGCCGATTTCCTGACACTTTCATTATCGTCGCACGCAAGAATCTCGACGTTTTGCACTTCACCGCGAAAATCCAGGCGGAGAAGGATCGTGCAGGATATCGGGCTATGCCTGAATGGCAGCCGCCAGAAACTGGTGACGTGGTGGTTGATGCGATCGAAGTATTCGTTCCACTCGCTTCGGGAACAGGTCGCGGATGAATCGTACTCCGCAAGCAGCAAACCCGGCCAAATCAGCAGCGCATACAAGACGTATCGCGCCGGGCGCAGTTCAAAGCACATGACGTCAGGCTACGGCGCGCGTTACGCGCTTGGGTTCCGATACACCATAGCCCTGTGCGTAATCGACGCCCATCCCCCTGAGCATCGTAATGATCTCTTCGTTTTCCGCAAACTCGGCAATCGTCTTCTTGCCGGTAAGGTGGCCGATTTCATTAATCGAACGTACCATTTCGCGGTCGATCGGATCATGCAGTATCTCCTTTACAAAGCTGCCGTCGATTTTCAGGAAGTCCACCGGAAAGTGTTTTAGATAACCGAACGACGACAAGCCCGTACCAAAGTCGTCCAGTGCGAATTTACAACCAAGCTCCTTGAGTGCGTTTATAAAGCGATTCGCCTGCGAATAGCTGGCAATCGCGGCGGTCTCCGTGATCTCGAAACAGATCTTGGTCGCATCGAGACCGCTCATCTGAAACTGATCAATAACAAATGGCAGGAACTTCTCGTCGCTGAAGCTCTGGCCCGACAGGTTTATGGAACACATTGCGAGGCGCTCGCGCTCGTCAGCTTCCGAGACCAGCCACCGGAACGCGCTGCGTATTACCCAGCGATCGATACCTGGCGTGATGCCGTACCGCTCGGCGGCTTCGATGAACAGCCCTGGTGCAATAATTCCGCCGCTCTCGTCACGCATGCGCAACAGGATTTCATAGTGCGCGCCCTCTTCGTTCCCCTGCAACGGCTGGATCGTTTGCCTGAACAACTCAAATCGATTTTCTTCAAGCGCATTGTTGATGCGTGCGGCCCACTGCATTTCGCGGCGGCGGCGCATAAGATCGATATCGTTTTCCTGAAAACTGTGAATGCGATTGCGGCCCGCTTCTTTCGCGGCGGCACATGCGCTGTCGGCTGCGCTCAGCAACCCCGCAACATCTTCGTTGTCCGCGGTTATCGGAACGACGCCAATGCTGACGCCAAGCCTGAACTTTTGATCATCCCATGTAAATTTGTAGTCGCCAATCGCGATCCGGAGCGCTTCAGCGGTCTGCATGGCCTCTTCAATGCTGCAACTCTCGAGCAGGACACCGAATTCGTCGCCGCCCAGGCGCGCCAGCGTGTCACGCCACCGGATCTTGGATTTCAGTAGTGCACCCAATTGACCCAGCAACGCATCACCGGCGTTGTGGCCACAGGAATCATTGACAATTTTGAACTGGTCGAGATCCAGGTACAGCAACGCATAGGATGTCTCTCGCGCCTTGGCGCTTTTCAACGCGCGTTCAAGACGGTTCTCGAACTCGCGGCGATTTACAAGACCGGTCAGAATGTCGTGGCTGGCGTGGTAACTGAGGCGGCGGTTCAGTTCTCGCGACTCGCTCACATCATGGAACACGAGCACGCCGCCAGTAACGTTCCCCTTGCCGTCCCGGATAGGTGATGCGGTACTCTCTATATAGAGCTCGTTGCCATCGCGACGGATCAGCAGTGTGGGACGAACAGACTTGATTGCACGGTCGCGCCGAATGGACACAGCTAGCGGATTTTCCAACGGCTCGCACGTTTCCTCGTGGAAAGCACGAAATATTTCGTCAATAGAACGCCCGCTGGCATCGTCGACTTTCCATCCGGTTAAATCCTCGGCCACCGGGTTCACGTATTCGACATTATTTTCCGCATCAGTCGTGATAACCCCGTCACCGATGGACTGCAGTGTAATCTGCGCACTCTCCTTTTCGCGGAACAACGCGTCTTCGTAAAGCTTTCGTTCGGTAATATCGACTTCGACACCCAGCAGCCGCAACAAGCGTCCATTCTTATCCTGCACAGCCTTCGCGCGACTGGACATCCAGCGCCACTCTCCGTTTTGGTGCTTCATGCGATGTACCGACTCGAAGAACGGCAGCTTGCCTTCAAGATGCTCGCGCATGCGCGCCTGCACACGCGCCATGTCGTCCGGGTGCACGAGGTGATACCAGTCAAGCGTCACATCTTCGTCGTC
Source organism: uncultured Woeseiaceae bacterium (assembly GCA_964386735.1). Taxonomy (GTDB): domain Bacteria; phylum Pseudomonadota; class Gammaproteobacteria; order Steroidobacterales; family Woeseiaceae; genus UBA1847. The sequence goes on along the minus strand of CAYLTW010000041.1, from coordinate 19,313 downwards.
TTCTTTGTAACCAAGCATGCGCCGCCAGCGTGGCGACAAGTCAATCCGTTTCGTGTTGCCGTCGAAATCCCAGATACCATCATTCGCGGTCAGCGAGACCAGTTCATGGCGCTCCTTTAGTTCCGTCAGGATCAAATGATCACGCAGTCGTTCCAGCCCGGTCGCAAGCGATGCGCCGATAAGCTTGATCAACAAATTCAGATTGGCATCCCAGGCCTCGACCTTCTGTTCGTTGGCAAACGCGAGAAAGCCTGCCAGTTCGCCGTGCACGGACAATCCAAGTATCAGGGCCGAACCAATCTTTAACTCTGACAATCGGCCGAGTTCTGATTTGGCCACTTTCGGGCCATCGAGAGTATCGTCCAGCTCGACGACACTGAGGTTGCCAAGGCGCTTGACGAGCCACGGCCAGTCGCCCAGGTTTTCACCCTGCAAAACCGCGGGATTGCATTGTGCAAACCCGGTTTTGGACGCGTAAACGGTTTCGATCGATCGGCCGTCCTCGCTGATCAGGCACAAAAACGCGCTATCGCAACCGACGGCGTCTGGCAATTCCGAGATATTTGACTGCAGTTGTTTGCCATAATCGGTGGCATCGAGACACTGAAGATCGACCGCGATCTTGGTTTGGAGAGCATCGAGGGAACCGCGGGTGCGTGTGCCGGCACGCGGCCTGCGTTGACGGATCCCGTTCGAGATACTGCTGTCAGACGACGACGTCATTGGTTCAACATTTTGACACGTTACCGCAGGAATACAAGGTAAGTACCTGTATTTTTTGCATTATGTGCAGGCCCGGAAAATGCCGCGGCGAATTATTTCGCCCGCGCGTCAACCATCTCGTAGCTTGCGCGTTATTGGCCCCAAGTAGCGAAAACCCGCGTACAAGGAGAGAACAATGAACTTCGCACTGACATGGAAATGGGCCAGCCGTACGGCCGTCCTTACAACGGCACTGGTCCTGGCGGCTTGTGGTGGTGGCAGCAGCACTGTCGAGAATGCGCCGCCGCAGCCGAATACTCTAAGTTGCGACCCGGCCAACCCCGCCACCTTTAACGAGTGCGGCACTGTGTTTGTCGGCCTGACTGACGCCGACGGCGATTTCCTGAACTACACGGTTGATGTGGTTCAACTGACGCTTGAGACGGCCAACGGTCGTATCGTAAATACACTGCCGCGCCGTACACGCATCAATTTCACCGACTATGTCGACATATCCGAACTGTTAACGGCCGCGACCGTTCCGCCCGCGACTTACGTGTCTGGAACGATCACACTTGATTACAGCGACTCGGAAGTATTCGTTGAAGCCGGTGACATGGCGAAAGAAACGATCGTTACCGACCTGGACGGCAATATACTCGGGCAGACGGAACTCAAGATCGTACTGTCCAATCGCGACCAGCTCATCGTTGCTCGTGGCCGTACAGCCTTCTTGCAACTCGATTTCGATCTGGGTGCCTCGCACGTTGTCGACATCGTACCGACCCCCGCCGTAGCCGCGTCCGAGCAATTCATCGTCGCCGAAGTGACACCGGTCGACGAAAAGGACATTCGCGTTCGAGGGCCGCTCGTCGAGGTGAATATTGACGCGAGTAACTACGTGGTTGCTGTTCGGCCTTTTCATGATCGCGTCGGCGACTTCGGCAGGATGATCGTCAATACCACGAACGACACCGAGTTCGAAGTGAATGGCGACGTGTTCTTCGGGTCCGAAGGCTTGCGCGCGCTGAGTGTTGCCGGCGAGGGAACGCCAACAATTGCCGGCGGAACATTGAACGTAGCCGCGCGCGAATTCACGGCGAATATTGTGTTAGCCGGTTCAAGTGTACCGGGTCATGACAGGGATGCGGTTATCGGCAATGTGATCAAGCGAGAGGGCAACTTCCTGACGGTTCGCGGCGCGACCGTAATTTCACGTGACCGCAGACCGCATTTTCACGACGATGTAGTTGTTGAAGTCGGACCGAACACAAAAGTATTCAAGGACGGTGACCGTGTTACCGATCTGAGTATCGATGCGATCTCGATCGGTCAGCGCGTTACGATTCGAGGCAACCAGCCGACGCCGACCGCCGACGCCCTGGCACCGCAAATCCTGTTTGATGCCACTGAGGGCGCCGTGCGCATGCACCTGACGCGTATCCAGGGCATCGTCAACACGGTAATCCCGGGTCAGACCGACATTACGCTGCATGCCATCGACCGTCGCCGGGTACAAATCTTCGATTTCACGGGCACAGGCATGACCGCAGACGTCGATGCCGACCCGGACAACTACGAAGTCGCTACCGGCAACCTGACGTTGAACGACTTCGCGTCGGGCAAGCCGATTTCCGCGAGAGGATTTCCGACCGCGTTCGGTATGGCACCGCCCGATTTCACCGGTCGTACGGTGGTCGACTACACGGACGTTCGCAGTGTACTCGGAGTAGGCTGGGGCGCCGCGGGAACCATCGCACCGTACCTGAGCGTCGGCAGCGACGGTCTGTTGCTCGACAACCAGAATATGGACATCGATGTTCGTCACCACATCAAACAGGGTCCGATCCTGATCGATTTGCAAGAGCTCGGTTCCGACACGCTGATCGCACCTCGTGAGACAGGCCGGATGCTGTTCTACATCAAGTCGCGCGACAGCCTGCGCTTGTATTCCGATTTCGACGATTTCGCGAATGACTTGTCAAACAGCCTCGACGGCGCGACCACGGCACGTTCGATGCATGCCAAGGGCAAGTATGACGTTGATCGCAATGTCTTCTGGGCATACAAGATTGGCGTTTATCTTCTCGAGCCCTGACCCCGAACTGCTTGATGTATTGGCTCGGCCCTGCCACCTGTCGGTGGCAGGGCTTTTTTTTGATACGATGGCAGGCCATTTGCCAGCAATTATCAAGTGCACATATTGGCAGACCCGTCCCAGAGCATTAGTCAGCTGAAGATCGATCGAGGTACGCCGCCACCGGCCGGGCGCAGATGGCTATTGCCGGCGGTGGCAGCCGCGGTGGCCGTCCTTGCACTCGTGTGGTGGCTGGTCTCGGGATCTGGCGGCGGGACGGCTCTCGTCGAGACGGATGTCGCACGAAAACCCCCGTCGGTTGCGGCTGCCAACAGCGTTCTTGATGCCTCCGGCTACGTGGTAGCCCGGCGACAGGCCACGGTGTCGTCCAAGGTAACCGGCAAGGTCAGAGAAGTTCTTGTGGAAGAAGGAATGCGTGTCGAGAAGGATCAGATTGTCGCAACTCTGGATGACACCACGCAGCAGGCGCAACTGGAACTCGCAATGGCCCAGGCAAATTCTTCACGGGCAACGCTCGCCGAAATAGAAGCGCAACTTCGGAACGCCCGACTGGCCCGAGATCGCTTGCGTGACCTTGCAGCGCGCGATCTTGCGAGCATTTCGAGCCTCGATGCTGCCGAAGCATTGTTTGACGAACTCGCCGCCCGCCTTAACACCGGAAGGGAAAATATTGATGTTGCCGAAAGCAATGTGATGGTCGCACGTGTTGAGCTGGCCAACATGACGATACGCGCGCCGTTCGCGGGCATGGTGGTTTCGAAAAACGCACAACCCGGCGAAATGATTTCACCAATCTCCGCCGGCGGCGGATTTACGCGCACCGGCATTTGCACGATTATCGACAACGACTCGCTGGAAATCGAAGTGGACGTTAACGAAGCCTATATTCAGCGAGTCCAGTCCGGACAACGCGTCTCCGCCATTCTGGACGCATATCCAAACTGGCATATTCCATCGGAAGTTATTGCGATCATTCCGACCGCCGATCGCCAAAAGGCAACAGTGCGTGTACGCATCGGTTTCCTTGAGCGCGATGAGCGAATATTTCGCGACATGGGCGTAAAAGTTTCATTCCTGAGCAGCGACGCGCCGGCAGACCAGACTCGTGAGATTCAGGGTGTCATGATTGCCGTTGCCGCGTTGCGATCGGACGAAAGCGGTGACTATGTCTGGATCGTCAGGAATGGCGTCGTGGAAAGACGTACCGTGGCACCGGCCGGTCGACGCGACCGCCCGCAGGTTCTGGTGCATAGTGGCCTGGTTGCAGGCGATACTGTCGTGCGAATGTCGAATGCGCCGCTAATCGCGGGACAGACAGTAAAGATAAAGTAATGAGGAAACGACGATGAGTGACGTACTGGCTGAACTAACTGGCATAAGCCGGGCGTATCAGAAGGGCAAGGAAAAAGTCGAGGTGCTGCACAACCTCGACCTCGGCATTCCGAAAGGTGATTTCCTGGCGATCATGGGCCCGTCGGGATCCGGCAAGACCACTTTGCTGAACCTCCTGGGCGGGCTGGACAAGCCCACATCGGGAACGGTTCGCGTCGGCGATGCAGAGCTCTCATCGATGTCCAACAGCCAGTTGTCGAACTGGCGGGCGACGAATGTCGGCTTCATTTTTCAGTTCTACAACCTGTTGCCGATATTGACTGCCCGAGCGAATGTTGAACTGCCATTGTTGCTTACGAATTTCGGCGGAGCCGAACGCTTGAAACGTGCAGACATCGCTCTCGACATTGTCGGCCTGGCAGATCGCGCCAAACACTACCCGAGTGAATTATCGGGTGGGCAGGAGCAGCGTGTCGGCATTGCTCGGGCGATTGTTTCCGATCCGGCGCTGCTGCTCTGCGACGAACCAACCGGTGATCTCGATCGCGAAACCGCTGATGAGATCCTCAAGCTCCTGCAGATTCTCAATCGCGAGCACGGCAAAACAATCGTCATGGTAACCCACGACGCCCAGGCCGCTGAGTTCGCGAATCGTACGCTGCACTGCGACAAGGGAACGTTAGAGGCCAGGGAGGCAGCGTGAAGTATTTCGGTCTCGTCTGGCGAAACGTCTGGCGCAAACGAATTCGCACATCGCTGACAATATTGTCGGTATTCGTCGCATTTCTTTTGTTTTCCCTGCTGTCCGCGCTTGGCTACGCATTCAAAAGCGGCGAGGATGCTGCGGATGCGGAACGACTCGTCGTAATTAACAAGGTATCGCTGATCAATCCGCTGCCCGTTTCGTACCAAAACCGTATCGCCTCGACACCGGGCGTGCTTTCGGTCACGCATGCATCGTGGTTCGGCGGCTATTACCAGGAACCCCGTAACCAGTTCGGACAGTTCCCCACGGATCCGTATGCGTATTTCTCGATGTACCCGGAGCTGAGCATTCCACGGGAGCAACTGGACGCCTGGGCAAAAAACAGAGCGGGCGCCGTAATCGGGCGAGAAATCGCGGACCAGTACGGTTTCGAGGTCGGTGATCGCATCCCGCTGCAGGCAACGATATGGACCAAGGCCGATGGTGGGCGTACCTGGGAATTTGATATCGAGGGCATTTTCTCGACCGATGATCCTCGAGGATCGTCGGCTTATATGCTGTTCCAGTACGACTACTTTGACGAGGCACGCGCGTTCGGCCAGGGCACAGTCGGCTGGTACATACTGCGAATCGATAGCGACGCCGACCCGGTGCAAGTATCAAACGCGATCGATTTGCAATTCGCCAATTCGCCAAGCGAAACTGAAACCAGCACCGAAGCAGCTTTTGCGCAATCATTTGCGAAACAGTTCGGCAACATAGCGCTCATCGTTACACTGATTCTCGGCGCTGTGTTCTTTACGCTTTTACTTGTGTCCGGTAACACGATGTCACAGTCGGTGCGCGAGCGAATTTCCGAACTTGCCGTGCTAAAGACACTCGGATTTGCGGATCGCGCGATCCTCGGCATCGTGCTGTCTGAATCCGTATTGATCATGCTGATGGGCGGCGTGCTCGGACTTGGTGTTGGCTGGCTGCTTGTGAATGGCGCAGCGCAGGCCATGGGAGCATTTCTGCCGGGCATATTCCTGTCGCCACAGGCGATTACTGTGGCGATCGCGATCATGATCGGCGCCGGCATCATCGCCGGAATATTCCCGGCATTAACAGCAATGCGCCTGTCGATCGTCGACGCGCTGGCCCGGGCATAGAGCAGGACTATGAAAACGATCAAGCAGATCATCGCCATTACCTGGCTCAACCTTCGCAACCTGCCGCAACGCCTCGCCTCATCTGTCGTTGCTATCGTGGGCGTTGCTGCTGTTGTCCTGGTGTTTGCGGCCGTACTTTCAATGGCAGCGGGTTTTGAGAAGACGATGTTGTCGGCCGGCTCCGATGACACGGCCATAATCATGCGGAGTGGCTCGACATCTGAACTCAACAGTGGCCTGTCCAATGAGCAGGTTCTGATCGTCTCGAACGCACCAGGTGTCCTCAAGATTGACGGCAAGGCTGTAATGTCGGCTGAACTTTACGTCGTCGTCGACGTGCGGAAGCGTTCCACCAATACCGACGCCAATGTACCGTTTCGTGGCGTACAAGCAGGTGCTTTTGACGTTCGCCAGGGCGTTTCGATATCACAAGGCCGCATGTTCGAATCAGGCAAGAACGAGATCGTCGCTGGTCGTTCCGTGCAACAGGAATTCACGGGGCTGGACGTCGGCCAGACGATTCGTTTCGGGCAGGCCGACTGGAACATTGTCGGCACTTTCGACGCCGGTGGCAGTGTTTCCGAGTCGGAACTCTGGACGGATGTTCGCGTACTGCAGGGTGCATATCGTCGCGGCAATACATTTCAGTCCGTTCGCGTAAGACTGGAAAACGCAGAAAGCCTGGCTGAGTTGCAGCAGGCACTCGCCGACGATCCGCGCATTGACCCGGACGTTCTGACTGAGCACGAATACTATTCGACACAGGCGAATGGCCTCAGCCGGTTTATCAAACTTGTCGGCTATCCGCTGACAATTCTAATGGCGATCGGGGCCGTGTTTGGCGCGTTGAATTCGATGTACTCATCGATTTCCGTTCGCGGCAAGGAAATAGCAACGTTGCGTGCGTTAGGCTTCGGTCCATTTCCGATTCTCGTCTCCACCCTTGTCGAATCCACGTTGCTGGCACTAATTGGCGGCATCGCAGGTGGATTGCTGGCGTTTCTTGCCTTCAATGGCTTCCAGGTATCGACGCTCAACGGTGCAAGCTTCAGCCAGGTCGTTTTCGACTTTGCCGTAACGGCTGATCTGCTGATCCAGGGATTGTACGTGGCGCTGGTTATCGGTTTCGTCGGCGGTTTCTTCCCGGCGATCCGTGCAACCAGAATGCCGGTTGCGCAGGCACTTCGCGAGCTCTGACTCTCACAATCAGAGATTCAGGCACGGCTCGCTGTTTAAATGTGACGGCCGCACTTGCCGGCGACGGACACGTAACTGAAAATCGGACCTGAATCTCGTTTTCCCGATTATCACGACGAATGTTCTTACCGATAAAGGCCGACTTCGTATTGCCGCGTTTTCCGATACTGACGGTATTGGTTTGTCTCATTTGCGCGGGCGTGTTCTTCGTACAACTCGGTGATTGGAATGACTTCAACAAAGCCATCGACCGTTATTGCGAACTTGATCGAAGCCGCCTGGAACAAATGGTCTTTTCTCGCATAGCAGAACTGGAAGACTACGGACATTGCGCGGAGATGATGTTCACGATCGCGAGCGCTGAGGATGGTGAAACACTCATCGATGAAATCGTGTTGGAATCACGTCCGCTTGTCGGATTCAGCCGCGCCGATTCACAAGACTACATTCGGCAAATGCTCAACAAGGAATTACACAAGTACCAGACCATCGTGCCACCCGATCCGGACCAGGGCATCGCTTACTACACCGCATCCTGGAATCCCTGGTACATGATCACATCGGGGTTTGCTCACGGGGACTGGGCTCACATCATTTTCAACCTGGTATTTTTCGTCGCATTCGCTGCGACGATCGAGGCATTGATCGGCCCGGCCGCGTTCGTCGCCTCGATTATCGCGATTCTGTTATTCACCGGTATGTTTAGTTCCATCTCGGCCTACGCGACGGGTAACCACTACTGGACTCTGGGCTTGTCCGGCGTGGTCATGGGCATGATGGGTATGTATTCCTACCTGCTGCCGCGCGGCAAGATTCGATGCTGGTATTTTTTCATCATCATCTTTGGAACAGTCGCCGTGCCTGCCTGGGCATTGACCCTTTGGTATGTTGGCGGCGACATATTCGCCCTTTTTGCATACGACGACCACGGCGTGGTCAACGTCATGGCGCATGTCACGGGCGGCATTGCGGGGTTCTTGTTCGGCCTGATATTTTTGCGAAAAGCAAAAGAACGCGCACGACTGCTTCAGGCCGATCTCGATGGCGTGGCGGGCTCCTACGTTAAATGACCGACCTTGACGTAGATCAGCGCGCCCTCGTCTCGTGTATACGGTGTGTGCCTGCTCTGGTCGGGACTTCGAATCCACGTACCGGCGGGATACTCGCCATGCTCGTCGAAAAACGTGCCCTCAATGACCAGAATCTCCTCACCGCCCCAGTGAGTGTGCGCCTTGAACTCGGTATTCGGCTTCCAATTGACGAGGGCGACCTGCTCCCGCTCATATTGGTGCAGGCCCATAACTTCGAGGCCGGGAACCAGGCCCGGTGACCATGCATGATTTCTCGTATCGACGACGAATTGCGATTTGTCCCGGGACTCGAACTGCTGCAGTTTCACGAAAATAACACAGCCCTGTTCACCGATCGCCGGCGAATGTGCTGTGCCAATCGGGTTTCTGACGTAACAACCCAGCGGATAGCTTCGGTGTTCGTCCGCAAACTCACCTTCGAGGACAAAGAATTCTTCGCCGCCAATGTGTACATGTCGCGAAAAGCTGCTGTTGGGTGCATAACGAACCAGCGACGTCGCTCGCGCCACTTCACCGCCAACGCGATCCAGCATCATGCGTTCGACGCCGGGCATGGGTGAATCGACCCATTCGTATTCATCGGGGCGAATCACAACGCGCTTTGAAAAATCTGCATTCAGTCGCATTGAACCACTCGGTACAGAGCTACCACTCGATTGGAATCGTTTCGCCGGAGATTGACCAACCATTCTCCGCGGCATTATTGATAAGCGTTGCTACGCGATCGTCGGGCGACGGATGTGTCGACAGGTAGGTCACGAATTCAAGAAACTCATCGTCGCCCTCGTCGATGCGCTCGAAAAAACGCCAGGACTCGGCAACATGCCCATACTCCTGCTCCACGAGCGCAAGCCCGAATGCATCAGCGGATACTTCCTGGCGGCGACTAAAGCCGCGAAGCGTGATATCGGCAATTGTCGCACCGAGATCGGAACCAGCGCCACTGCCGCTGATCGCCGCAAACATGAGGCTGAGTACGACGCCGCGACCCAGTGCGCGTATGTGATCCCGGTTTTTGAAGTGACCCATTTCGTGACCAAGAATAAACGCGAGTTCGTTTTCCGTCGCGACTTTTTCGAGCAGCCCGGCCGTAACGATGATCAGTCCACCGGGCAATGCCATGGCATTCATGTACTCAGAATCGTCAATCTCAATACGAAAATCATAGGGAGATTCCGGGAAATGCCGGGCGAGGCGCCAGAGAAGGGACTCAAGCTTCTCGAGGCGCGCGTCATTTGGCGACACGGTCGCAATATCCTCGGGCAACCAGTTCTTAAACAGGGCTGCTTCCTTTTCAACGGGCACGAAATAAAGCGCGATTTCGACCATGAAGATCAGCGCAAGCGCTATGGTCGCGAATATGAAACCAAGACCCACGATAAGCGTACCCGCCTCGACAAGCGGGTGCTCCTTGCTGACGTTAACACCTTCTTTGGGTTTACGCGGGACGAATTTCATCGCGTCACACGATTACCGATTCAACGTAACCGCGGTACCAAATGCCAGCATTTCCACGCCGGCGATTCCTTTGTCGTTACCGCTCGAATTTGCAAGGCGCGAAGTCTCCAGCCTGACATTGATGACCCCATCATAGCCGCGCTGTTTCGCCTTCTCGGTCATACGAAGCAGTGCCTCGCGACGTGCCCGATCAAGCAACGGTTCGTAGGTTTTGATACGACCACCGATCAAGCCGCGCAAGCCCGCTATGACGCGCTTGAAGTAGTCGAGCGACACGACGACATTGCCGGTCACCATCTCAACGCGAATTACCTGCCAGCCTTCGGGCAAGGTCTCGAACGTTGTCACCGGAAACCCGTGCAGAGCCTCCTCGCGCTCGCGAATTCGCTGAAAGTGCTTTCTCTCGAGAAAATTACCAATCAGATACGCGAAGATCAGGATCGCCAGCGGCAAGCCGAAATTCAGGGCGAGGTTAATTTTTTCCATATCGTTCATCGCTATTCGACCCGGACTGCGGTGCCATAGGCGAATAGTTCTGCGGCGCCCTGAGCGATGGAGCTGGTTGCAAAACGTACGTTTACCACTGCGTTCGCACCCATGGATTGCGCCTGCTCGACCATGCGGTCTGTGGCTTCGCGGCGTGAATCCTGCAGCAACTCGGTGTATCCCTTGAGCTCACCACCGACGACGTTTTTCAGGCCGGCCATAATGTCGCGTCCGATATGCTTGGCGCGAACCGTATTGCCGGATACGACACCATAAAATTCGACGATACGCTTGCCGGGGATGGATTCGATGTTACTTAGGTCCATGTGCATTCCTTAATGATCGTGGATTCCGAAATAGGGGGTGGTTCTGAAACGCCCAGTCTACCACTCTGATTCCTGCAAAAATGTCATGCCAATTAGGTAGACTCCGTGTCAATGACTGAGGTTGAGAAACAGGACGACGAGTCCGGCAAACCGCTACCGAAATTTTATTCCCCGGCGGAGGAGAGATTCAACATAGGGTCGCACGCCGTGGGGCTGGCGCTGAGCCTGATTGGATTGGTACTGCTGGTCATGCGCGCCGTGGCGCTGGGCACAACCCTGCACGTCGTCAGTTTTGCCATCTTCGGCGCCAGTGTGGTCGTGCTCTACGCCGCATCGACAATCTATCACAGCACCCGGGAGCCACTGCTCAGAATCAAGCTGAGGACCGTCGATCACGCTGCAATCTACATTCTGATTGCCGGCTCGTATACACCGTTCACGCTGGGGGTTCTTCACGGTGCGGTCGGCTGGACACTATTCGGGGTGAGCTGGGGCATGGCCGTGACCGGTATCATCCTGAAGCTTTTTTTCACGGGACGCTTCAACCTTTTCTCGACACTGATGTACGTCTTCATGGGCTGGGTCATTGTCTTCGCGATCAAACCGCTGATGCTGGCGTTTCCCGGCGCCGGCATAGTCTGGTTGGCAGCCGGTGGCATTGCCTACACGCTCGGCGCGGCATTTTACAGCATCAGGAAAATGCCGTACGGCCATGCCGTATTTCATGTTTTTGTTTTGATAGGTACCGGCTGCCACTTCGTAGCCGTGTATTTCTACATACTGCCGAGTGATGGCTAGGAACCTTCAGGACGTTCGTCACACCGCTCGAAAATTACTGTCGCATCAACTGGACTGAATACATGCAGTTCTCCGCGTCGCACGACTCCATACTCGCACCCACGAAGAAAGTCGCACGATGGTGCACTTCAAATTTGGCCATGGGCTCCGCATCCACGAGGATGTCGCTGGCGACAATCTCGCCGTCTGCATCCAGGACGTAAACGTCCAGATCGCCACAATCGTCATCGCAGACGCCGAGCGCCAGGTAGCTGCCGCGTCCCAGTGATACTTCCAGGCTATCCACACTGCCCGACTCCAGCAGATTAATTTTTCGATCATCGGTGAGCTCCCAGCCTTCGTCCTCGAGCATCGCGCTATAGGAAACCAGCCGCACGGCAACCTGCCTCATGTAAGGCGTCATTTCGTCGAGTCCGGCTCGCACCTCGTCATTCAGAAGTTCGAGCAGCACGGCAGATTGCGTCGACCGATCCTCCGCGGCGACTGATTCCACGGAATTCAGGCTGGCTGCCATCGTTTCGAACGGCGTTGCTTCGCCCGCGAGTGCCAGTAGGTCAGATGCATGTCGTGCGGGAATGGCCATATTCAGGTTTTGCCCCTGGGCGTAGGTGAGCGTCGTTACGCCAACCGCCTGCCCCGCCTCGTTGAGCACGGGACCACCCGACGATCCTGTTGAGATCGGAGCCGTAACCTGCAAATAGGCGACACCGTCTTCAACGCGCTTCGCGCTCAGCATCCCACCACTGAACGTTCCCTCGAGTCCCAGCGGGTTGCCGATCACGTAAACCGGATCACCCACCTCGAGACTGCGGTCGTCGGCAATGCCGAGCGTGAATAATTTCGATGCTGGAATCTGCAGAAGAATGAGATCCCTGCGTTCGTCGACGGACAAGGTGTAGACATTGTCGTAGATCTCACCGCCATGAATTTCGATGCTGACGGAATCCGCACCAGCAACAACATGAAGATTGGTGACCAATACGCCATCCTGGCGAATAAAGAAGCCACTACCGAGGCTGATCTCCTGGCCGTCCTCGTACGCACGCACCGTGGCGACAGCCATTTGTGCGTTGGCCGCTATTTGCCGCACCGACATTTGCTGACCTGCAAACAGCGGCAACGCAAATAGCAGCGCAGCTATCGCAAGGCACGCATTGCGTGCGGTCTGGGCGGAGCGGTATTTCATACCATATTCTTTTACAGAACAGGTACTTGGCGCTCCAGCGACAGGGTCACAGTTTCAAAATTAATACCTCAGGTCGTTTCGCCCGCCTTTTTCCTCAACATGGCAAACCAGGCGCTGTTGAAATTCCAGTCGGCAACCTGCTTCATCAGCTCATTTGCCTCTTCAGTCTGTCCGGTCGCTTGCAGGGCCGTGGCCAGCATATAGATGTTCTTGACGTCGCCGGCACCGGGGCTGGTGCTGAGATTGGCCCGACGGTAGTTTGCGATAGCGCTTTCGTTGTCGCCTTGTTGCAGCGCTATCAATCCCAGCAACTCGTGATAGCGTTCCATCTTGCGTGGATTCGTGTCTGCGGCCGCCAGATCTGCAAACTCCGCAGCTTTCGCGTTTGCCGCCTCGAAATCGCCTTGCCTTGCGGCAAGTTTGCCGCGCCAGAATGCCGCCGTTATTTCCTGCTGGCGGGCGAAATTGGCATCAGCGGAATTTCTTCCCGCCTCAGCCAGAGTTGCAGCCAGCTGGTCGACGGCGCTCGAAGCTTCGTCGAGCATCTTGTAGTTGAAGCAGATGTCCGCAATATTCACCAGGAGAAAATTGCGCGAAGCAACTTTCTGATCGTCCGGCATGTCCATGCTGTCGACTCGACCGAGTTCGCCCTTCAGTTCCTCAACAGCCGCCTTGTGGTCGCCGGCGTGAATGCTGACGAAAGCGCGATAATTCGCCAAGGTAGACTTGTTGCCCTCTTTTCCGACTGCAATACCGGTGTCGTAGTCCGCGCGAGCCGCATCATAGTTACCGAGAAACGAATTAACATGGCCGCGCTTGATC
>CAYLTW010000041.1:0-5860 GCA_964386735.1 uncultured Woeseiaceae bacterium | reverse complement strand
GGGAGGCTCCCTGTTTCGAGCACGCCGCAAGCAAGGTGACGGCCGCGAGGCACGCCAAAAGGCCCAAATTCTTCATTTCGTTCTCCCAAGCGCGAGTCTATCCGCCGACCGGATGTCGGCCTTCATACCTTTAGCATAGTGCAAATCTGGACGTTTTCCACTTGGCTCGTGAGCGACGGACAAGGCATTAGTTCACGGTCACGGGCACCTGGAAAGGAGGCGCCTCAGGACTTGCTGAAATTCAGCAGCGTGTACGGCCCACCTTTCTCCAACGCAGCCTGGTAGGCCGGCCGAGCCCGCATTCGTTCAAGGAATCCGGTGATTTTCGGAGTGCCCGACATGTCGGCGCGAACCTCGGCAGCCTCGATCGCGAAGCTCATCTGAATGTCAGCCGCCGTCAAATTGTCGCCGCAGAACCAGGTTGACCGGCTGAGCGTCGATTCCATAAAAGCCAGGTTGCGCTCGATGTTGGGACGCAGGTAGCCATCCCGAACCTTGGCCGCTATGCCCTTCGAGACAGGCTTGAGAAAGAATGGTAGTGGTGCGTTCTCGACCCGGCCCATGATCAGCGAAAGAGTCATCAAGGGCGCAAACGTACCCTCGGCGTAGTGCAACCAGTAGGTGTAGCACTGTCGCGCGGGCGTATCGTCGGCGGGCAACAATCGCCCATTGTCATACTTCCCGACCAGGTACTCGATAATGGCGCCGGATTCGGCAATCGTCACGTCACCATCGCTAATCATTGGCGCCTTGCCCAGAGGATGTACCTCAAGCAATTCCCGCGGCGCGAGGCGGGTTTCGGGATCACGTTTGTATTGCCTGATCTCATAGTCGACGCCAAGTTCTTCCAGCAGCCACAGGATTCGCTGCGAGCGGGAATTCTCGAGATGGTGAACGGTAATCATCGTGTCGCCTTCTCCGCCGCAGGCGGAATTCGCGTTGCCTGCCAGGCAACCGCCTGCCAGCCGCCGTCGCGCTTCAGGAACGTACCCGTGTTGAAATAGTTGGCCACGGCCGCGTCCTTATCCCCCTGAGGCATGCCGACAAGCTTGAACGCAACGACGGCCGTCGCGCCGTAGATATCGACCTCGATGTCCTCGGCCGTGTAGATAACGCTCGGACCGGATTCCTCAGGATCGTCCGCCTCGGTTTGTTGCCTCATGCCTGCAATTATCTCGGCCTTGTTGGTGCGCTTGCCGCCGGACGAGGTGTAAATGAGATCATCGGACCAGAATTTATCGTGAGCAGACACGTCGCCCACAGAAGCGCCGGCCAGGAACTCGTGCAGCATCGCGGTGAGGTCGTCGACATCGGAGGCCGAGGCAGGCAGGCCGATAGCCAAAAACACCAGGGGCGTCAGCATCACCAAATACCCGCGTTTCAGTGAAATCATTTGTTGCTCCCTTGAATTATTCCTGACCCAAGCCTACATTACGGCCGCGTGCGCGAAGTGCAGAAGTTCTTCCGGGGCGATTATACGGTCAAATCGCCTTGGGAATCGGCTCACAGAGGATGCATAGACCCATCCCGGATCGCGCGACGTTAATAGAATAGTAAAATCCAATTGTGGAGATCGAAACAATGGCCCGACAAAAGACGAAAATTCTGGCACTTATTACCCTTGGATTGCTGACGAGTGTCTCGGCATGTGCTGAGGCTGAGCAAACGGATATAGCCAACGGAAAAGCGCCGCTGCCTGTCGCCGAGCAGGTCGCGCAGGCCAAGCAGGACCTTGCAACGCGTCTCAATGTCGACAGCAGCGCAATCACCGAAGAAGCCGTTCGAGTTGTTCACTGGAGGTCCGGCGCCAGGGGGTGTCCGAACCCGGAGATGTCCTACACGATGGAGATCGTTCCCGGTGTACTCATTCTGCTGCGAGTTCGCGGCAAAACATTCAATTACCACGCCGGTCCCAATGGCGTCCCGTTCTATTGTCCGGCCAATAGGGTGGAAGCCCCCACAATGGGAAAAGGCGCCGACGTGATGTAGCGACGCATTGTAGAGCAAAAAAAACGCCCGCATCGAAATGCGGGCGCTTCTTGTCTTCCTGTTTTATCTACCCGGCGCAAACGCCGCGCGAATAGTTTACTTACTGCGTTTCTACATCGACAATGGTCCTGGCCAACTCGCCGGTACCATCCTCGTGATGCACGATACCGAGGTAGCGAGTCCCGGGCGCCAATCCCCCGAAGTCAACGGTTACAACATCGCTGGCACCAAGAGTCGCGCTCGACGGTGCTGTGACCACGGTATTGCCTTCATCGCCGAGTACCGGCTCGAACCATACGGTGTAGTCGGTGTCGGTGCCATTAGAGGCTGCAAAATAGTCGACAACGACTACGTAACCTCCGGCCGGACCATTTGAAAAATCGACGGACTCTTCAGAGGTAAATCCACCACTTGAGCCAAGCAACGCCACCAAATCAAACGTCGCGCAATCCGTTGCGGCCAGGAATACCCTCAGGTCGAGATCGTCAAAACCAGGATCGCTGGTATCTTTGTCGAACAAGGCGGCTCGGAAATGCGTGTTCGCCGGTAAGTTTGCGCACCATATGTGGAGTCCGTCACCGGCCGTTATGTTGGCGCTGGCCGAAAAGCCCCGGCCCAATCCGCTCACAGACGCGTTATATACACCGTCATAACCGAACTTAACCGGAACAGTGACCGATCCATTGCCGGCGCCGTCGTCGACACTATCCACCTCGGCCACTGTGTCGAGCTGGAACGGCCGAACGGCGATTGGGCTGCGCACGGAATACCCGTCATCGCTATCGCTGTCACTGTCACTATCGCCGCCACCGTCGCTGTCGCCGTCCCCATCGGTCCAGGTCAGCGCGCCGAAGGTCCATTCTTCGAGAACCGCGTCACTGTTGGTCGTGAACGTGACTTCGAAGCTGGCCGATTGGCCCGTCTTCAATTTCAACGTTGAAGGCGACACGGAAACATCGACTCCCGGAGGTGCATCGACGTGTGCCCTGAACTTACGTTTGCCGTGACCTTTCGCTACGCTGGTGACAGTTCGCGTTACCGTTTGTTTGCCGACGAGTGCGGCGATGCCGATCGAAGCCAGGTTGAGATCGCTACCATCGGTCGGAAAACCTGCGCCCTCAAGTGCAGCGCAAAAACCGTCGCTGATCAACTGCACATTGTTATCGCAAGTGAACGCCAGGTAGTCGAGGAAGCCCGCGTCATAAGTCAAACCTGGATCCCGCGCGTCGCTCGGCAGTATCTCGCCTGCACCGATATCAAACGGATCGGCGGCAGCATCTCCAAACGTCTTTTTCAGATTCTGACGTGCCGTCGTCATCATCGCGGACCGGGCTTGCGCCGGGCTCCAGTCCGGATGCGCTTGTTTCAAGAGTGCGAACGAACCGGCGACGTGCGGACTGGCCATGGACGTACCATTGAGGAACTGGAACAGCTCCCCGTCGGAGCCCGTCTCAGCAGCCAGGATTCTCACTCCCGGTGCACTGAGATCAGGCTTGATAACATCCGGAGCACCACCGTTGGGTCCGCGCGATGAGAACCCGGCGATCCGGTTGTCGGCAACGATCGTGGCATTGGCATCCATCGTGGCATTGACACCGGCCGCGCTGGCCAGGATATCGCCGTCGACAAAGCTGACCATCACACCTGGAATAGTCGTGCCGGGTGCGAACATACGGATGGGATCTACCCGGGACGCGCTCGTGCCGTCATTGTAGACGATGATGCCGCTCGCGCCCGCAGCCGTCGCATTGTTGAACTTATCGGAAAAACTGCAAGCACCGCGTATGGACAGAGCAATGCCTGAAATTGACCCGGTCAGCGGCGCGCAACCATTCGCCGGGCTGGTAACAGTCACGTCATCGGTAATGATTCCGGTACTTTCCAGTG
The DNA here is from genome assembly GCA_964386735.1 of uncultured Woeseiaceae bacterium. Classification (GTDB taxonomy): domain Bacteria; phylum Pseudomonadota; class Gammaproteobacteria; order Steroidobacterales; family Woeseiaceae; genus UBA1847. Next base: position 1,984 of record CAYLTW010000041.1, on the reverse strand, counting down.
ACACGCCGCCTACACTTTCAAGCGCGACATAGGCACCGGCAACACTGCCCGGCGCATTGACACCGACGACCAGGTTGAATACGCCATCATCCTGCGTCGCACCAACCGCTGTAAGCCACGGTACGCCTGCCGGTGTACCGGTGGTTTGCGCCCCCGGACCTGCGTTACCGTTGGAGGTGGCTACAAAAACACCTGCATCAGCGGCAAACAGGAAAGCAATATCGTCCGGACTGGAAAATGATGTACTCGAGCCACCGATTGAGAAGTTGATGACATCGACGCCATCGGAAACGGCCTGATCAATGGCGGCCGCGCTATCGGACGACGCACAACCACCAGCCCAACAAACCTTGTAGGCGGCAATTCGAGCGCGCGGCGCGATACCACTGATCTCTCCTTGAAATTCGCCGGCAATGAAGGCAGGCACACCATTGTTACCGCCTGCGGTAGACGCCACATGGCTACCATGACCGTTGTTGTCGCGGGCAGACCGAAATTCGAGGGGGTCGGCAAAAATTCCGTCGCCACCACAGGGGTTGGCAGGATCCGGCGCCGACGAGAAACCGTGGTTAAAGCAACGAGCTGTAACTAGTTTGTTGGTGCATTCGAACGGCTCATCTCCTGGTACCGCTGCGTTGCCAAAATCGCAGCCACTCGGTGTGAATCCGTCCGGTATGTCTCCATACGGAATTTTGTGACCCTTATTTCCTTTCTTTGGTGTCTTTACATCCGCGAAACTGGGATGCTCAGGCCAGATGCCGGTGTCAACGATACCGATAACGATATCTTCGCCGGTGAGGCCTTTGGACCATGCTCCCCCATGTCCCTGTACGCCTATATAGGCCGGGCTCGTATTCGTCTGGATTTGCCTTATTTCGTCTTTCCAGACATTGACGACATTGCCTTGCCGGCTGAGCGCATCGGCGTCAGCCGCACTCATCCGCGCCGCAAATCCGTTAAAGCTGAAGCAATAGTTGTAGACTTTGCGACCGCCTACGCTGGCCATCACCTCGTCCTGCATATTGGTGAGATATTGCTCGTACCGCTTCACATGAGCATCGTTGCGATTGAGCTTTGTGCCCTTCCCGGGCTTGGTCGCCTGATAAGCAGCAAGGCTGCCCTCGTAGGAGATAATCGGATCGCCTTTCAATTGGACGATATAGATGTCTGTCGCAGATTTTTCCGGCGCGTCTTGCAACAACTCCGGAGGAAATGTGACGGAACCCGCCGGTATGGACTGAATTTCCACCCCAGCCGCTCCTGCCAGGCCAAAAAGCCCGAGCAACAAACTACCTGCAAATACTGAAAATGCATTCTTAAACTTCATCGTGTACCCCTTAAAGCAAAGTTTCAAAAACAGACGCCCAAGTCGCGAAAAAATCGCAGTTTGAATTGATTCTTGTAGCCTAAGGATGCATCGGCTCGAGGATTATTGACCCCCGTTTTTGACCGACTGGATCCTATTTGGTTGGGCGTATGTGACCTTATTGCTGTTGTAGGCGGAGCATAATACAAGATCGTTATTATTGCCGGGTATTTAACTTAATCCCCGGCGATTACGCCCGGCGATTACGCGCCACGGGCACAGTTTCTTCTGACCCCGACGGCAAACGAATGTCGACTTACTGCAACAACGCATAACCGTCGTTTTGCAAGACGGTCATCATCGTGATCGCGGACAGCGCGACCTTTGCCGGGCTCGCCAACTCACTTTTCATTACATCGCCGAATGCCATCGACTGCCCGCAGACAAAAAAACTGACGCCGGCGTTACGAAGTTTCGTCAGTAAATCGAGGTTCGGATTGTCTGTGCCGTAACGCGCTTGGTATGCATCGTTGTGCATCGCATTTTTCAGGGCCTTACCATGCACGACAACCGCAATGAAAGCGCGGCGTGGAGCGGACACTACCCTGAGCAAAGGACTCAGTCGAGAGGTCCTGCGGTCTCCGGGGTGCCGCGGCACGGCACCCCGGCCAGCATCAG
>CAYLTW010000040.1:0-21749 GCA_964386735.1 uncultured Woeseiaceae bacterium | reverse complement strand
GCGGGCTGCTACGACGCCGGACCGCGAACCATCTCCAGCATTTCGTTGACGAGCCGTAGTCGTTCGCCAGGATCGCTGTGCTCGAGGAAGTGCTGCTTTTGCTCAAGATCAATCGGCAGAATCTCGACGAATCGATAGCTGACCCAGCCGGCATCGTCGTATTCTCGTTGTAGCGATTCGTACAGACGCCCGAGATCATCGAGAACACCTGTGAGAATACTGACCATACCCTTATGTTCCTCCGGCAGTGCCATCGGTGGCTCTTCGGGCAATAACTCAACCTCGCCAATATTCAATCCATCGGCCTGTCGCTCGGCTGACAACAGGCGAAAGCGCTGCTCGCCAATCGCAGTCACGCCAAGAAGCCCGTCGCTCCCCTGGTACCAGTCCGCGATTCGCGCCAGCGTACCGACCTCAAAAGTCGATGAAGGACCGGTTTCGTGCGCATCCTTGATCAGCAAAACGCCAAAAGGCGCATCACTGCGCATGCGCTCGCCGATCATGTCGATATAGCGCGCCTCAAAAATCCTGAGCGGCAACGGGCCGCCCGGAAACAGCACAGTATTGAGAGGAAATAACGGAACGCGCATAAGCTGATTATAGTTGCGGAAGCACGGTTTGCGGCAACCCTAGGAACGGGTTCTTTGTAATACGGCGGTCAGCGTTTGCCGCGCGCCACCGAAGCCGCCGTTACTCATGAACATTACCTGATCACCGGCCAGCACCCTCGTAGACATGTCACTAACGAGCTGGTCATAGTCGTCGAAGAGCCGCAGTTTGCTACCGAGTGCCTCGAGCGCTGCATCAAAATCGTCGTCCATGCCGTCCGGCCGAAACATCCAGATCAGGTCGGCATTCTGCAAGGACCGGGCAAGCTCGGCGTTGTGAATGCCAAGCTTCATGGTATTCGACCGCGGCTCGATCGCGACGACGACACGTTGCCCCGGGTAACGTCGACGCATTGCATTGATCGTTCGCCGGATTGCGGTTGGGTGGTGTGCAAAGTCATCGTAAATCGCGATATCGGAAACAGTCGCCGTGCGTTCCATGCGTCGCTTCACGCCTTCGAAACGCGACAATGCATCCACGGCAGCTTCGATTGACACGCCGGCGGACTTTGCTGCAGCGACTGCGGCCAGCGCGTTCTCAAGATTGTGGCGTCCGCCGAGTCTCCAACGCGTTTCCGCAGTTCGTCCGGCCGGATCCCGCATGCGAACATCGCGTTCCGCGGAATCACCGAATCCGCCCAGCCAATCTGCGCCCTTCGCGAGTCCGAATGTTTCAACTGGCGTCCAGCAGCCCATCTCAAGCACAGCCCGGACATTTTCGTCGCTCGCACTTGCGATTACACGGCCGCTGCGAGGTACGGTCCGCAAGAGCTGATGAAACTGCCACAGAATCGCATCGAGGTCTTTGTAAATGTCGGCATGATCGTATTCGAGATTGTTCAGGATGAGTGTCCGCGGCCTGTAGTGGACGAACTTCGCGCGCTTGTCGAAAAAGGCCGTGTCGTATTCATCAGCCTCAACCACGAAAAACTCGCTCTTTCCATCGCGCGCCGATACGCCGAAATTTGCCGGGATACCGCCAATCAGGAAGCCGGGCTCCAGACCCGCATCCTGCAAAATCCAGGCAAGCAGCCCTGCTGTTGTCGTCTTACCATGCGTGCCGGACACCGCGATGACATGCCGCCCGCGCAGTACGTGTTCCGCCAGCCATTGCGGGCCTGACTGGTACGGAATGCCACGGTCAAGCAGTGCCTCGACGGCGGGATTGCCGCGACTTACGACGTTGCCAACCACCACGCAATCAGGCGCGGGATCGAGCTGCTCCGCGTCAAATCCTTCGTGAATATCGATTCCGAGATTTTTTAGCTGTGTGCTCATCGGCGGATAAACGCCGTCATCGCAGCCCGTAACACGATGACCGGACGCGCGGGCGAGCGCGGCGACTCCGCCCATAAACGTACCGCAAATTCCAAGAATGTGAATGTGCATGAAGTCTCAATGCTCCAGCGTCAATGTCGACGTAAACGCGAACTGCAACGCAAAAACAGATGTCGCAAAGACAATGCCGATGTACCAATGGCGTTCGATGGCGCGCGCAATAATATGCCCTTTGACCGGGATCGACCAGAATAGAATAAGAACCGCGCCGAAATTTGCGAGATTGCTACCCAGGATCGGTGTGAGCAGCACGAGTTCAGCAAGCATCGCGAATGAAATTATCGCGCCAACACCGGCTATTGCCGCGACGGTTTGCAAACTTCGATTGCTGTAGCCCATAAAGATCAGGATGACAACATAACAGATCAGCCCAAGTACCCAACTTGCGAGACCGATCCACGCTTCGGCGGTGTTGAAATTTTCAATCAGGACCGTAGTGACGACAAGCCCGAGCACCCAGAGCCCGACACACAGGTACAACATCAGCCACGAGCGCGGGATATCCTCCGGACCGTTTCGAAGCAGGGTTATGTCGAACAACACTCGGATCAGCGGCAGCACGGCAAGACTTCGCAACTACAATGCATCAATGATCGCATGTTAACCTCTGTCGATGCCCGCATTCACATTCGTCGATCAGCCCGATCGAATTGCTGCAAACTTCGACAATCAAACAATAATCGGTGTTGACACTGAATTCATGCGTGAGCGGACCTTCTTCTCACAATTGTGCCTCGTGCAACTCGCAACGCCTGACGATATTTATTGCGTCGATCCACTGTCTCGCTATGACATGGCCACCTTCTGGAAGGCCCTTAATGCCTGTACCTGGGTACTGCATTCCGCGCGGCAGGATATTGAGGTCATCTACCAGACAGCAGAGTTCATGCCGGCATCCATCTTCGATACTCAAATTGCTGCCGGCCTTCTGGGGTTCGCGCCGCAAATGGGTTACGCCGGCCTCATTAAGGAATTGTTCGACGTCGAGCTGGCCAAATCGCACACAAGGGCGAACTGGACTACGCGGCCGCTGGCGGAGGAATACTTACAGTACGCCGCTGAAGACGTGGAATACCTGTTGCCCGCACACGAGGAGCTAACAACCCGGCTCGATAAATTGGGTCGCCTGCCGTGGGCTGAGGCGGATTCTCGCTTGTTGCTCGAACCCGCGCTATACGATATTGACCCGGCAAAAGCCATCTCGCGTCTGAAGGGCGCCCGCAAGCTGAGGGGTCGGCGCCGTGCGGCTGCAACACGCCTGGCCGCGTGGCGCGAGCTGGAAGCGCTGAAGCGTGACAGGCCGCGGCAGTGGATTCTGCGCGACAGCGTTCTTGTGGATATCGCGTTCAAATTGCCCGACAAAGATGATGAATTGGCCCGGATCGACGACTTGCCGCAAAAACTCTTAAAACGGGCTGGCCCGGACATCCTCGCGGCCGTCGCTAAATCCTCGGGCGATTCGAATGACTACCAACCACCCGGCCCACCCGACGAGGAACAGAAGCTGCTGTTGAAAAAGATGCAGTTCGTCGTTGCTGAGTGCGCCAATGATCTCGGCATCGCGGCCGAAACGATCGCGTCAAAGAAGGAACTGTCGGGCGTAATTATCGACGGCAGCCGCAACTCCAGGGTATTCAGCGGCTGGCGCGATGAGCTGATTGGCCAGCATCTGACCCGGATGCTGTAGGAACCCGGAATCAAAGGGATCCTACGACACGGCATCCAGAAATCGCTCATACACATCGTCAATGGCACCTTCGGCGTTGACTGTCCTGAGGCGATCGCGCTTGCGGTAGAACTCAAGCAACAGCTCGGCATTTTTGCGATAAACGTTCAAACGATTGCTGATCGTGTCCTCGTTGTCATCCTCTCGTTGAAATAACTCGCCGCCATCGCTGATACATTTCTCGATTTCCTCCTGTGATGAGAAATAGACATTCAGGAGTTTGCCGGTCTTCGAACAGATGCGGCGACCGGTCAGGCGCTTCATCAGGATGTCAAAATCAACATCCATGAGCACCGCCGCGTCCAACGGCACACCGAGTTGATCGAGAAGTTCCTCGAGGTCATATGCCTGTCGTTTCGTGCGCGGGAATCCGTCAAGGATGAATCCTTCGGCAGCGTCGGGTTGTGCCAGCCGCTCTGCAATTACTCCGAGCATGATTTCGTCGGGGACCAGGTCACCGGTATCCATTGTGGCCTTGGCTTTTTGCCCGAATCGGGTCCCGGTAGCGACGGCTTCACGAAGCATATCGCCAGTGGAAATATGTGGAACGTTTTTCTCGCTCGCGAGCAGTTTGGCCTGAGTGCCTTTGCCTGAGCCCGGGGCGCCCAGCAATACGATTCGCATCGGTTTTTCTCTCAATCTGCAATCCAATAAATCCCGGTCGCTGCAGCTCCGCTCCGGGGCGAGGTACGCTACCGACAAAGCCTGCACAGGTCAATGAGGACGCATGGAAGCGGCGGTGAACGCTGCCGTCGTTTCCGTTATGCTCAAGCGCCTTCCGCCAGCAACCGAGACTCCGAAATATGTCGGCAATGAATGCTTTTTACGCACAGTCCGGCGGTGTTACCGCCGTCATCAACGCAACGGCCTGCGGCGTTATCGAAACCGCGCGCAGGCACAGGTCGAAAATCGCGAATGTGTATGCCGGGCGTAATGGCATTATCGGCGCGTTGACCGAGGATATGATCAACACCAACCGCGAAAGTGCCAGGACGATCGCCGCGCTTAAAACCATGCCGGGCGGTGCATTCGGCTCGGCGCGCTACAAGCTCAGGGGCATTGAGGAAAATCGAGCGGAATACGAACGCCTTGTCGACGTTTTCAGGGCGCACAATATCGGCTACTTTTTTTACAATGGCGGCAATGATTCGATGGACACGGCGCACAAGGTGTCATTGATTTCGAAAGAGATGGGCTTCCCTGTGACCTGCCTGGGCGTGCCCAAGACCGTCGACAACGACCTGCCCGTCACGGACAACTGCCCCGGCTTCGGTTCCGTGGCGAAGTACGTCGCAGTCTCGACACGCGAAGCCGCGATGGACGTGATGTCGATGGCCAAGACATCGACAAAGGTTTTCATACTCGAGGTGATGGGCCGGCATGCCGGCTGGATCGCGGCCGCCAGCGGCCTCGCGGGCGACACTCCTGAGCAGGCGCCGCACATTATTCTGTTCCCGGAAATACCGTTCAACAAGCGCGCCTTTCTTCGCCGCGTCAAGGAGTGTGTGCAAACATACGACTATTGCGTCATCGTCGTCAGCGAAGGCGCTGCCTACAGGAACGGCAAGTTTCTCGCCGAGGCCGGTACACGAGACGCGTTCGGTCACGCACAACTCGGCGGCGCCGCACCTGTCGTCGCCAGGATCGTCCGCGACAATCTCGGCTACAAGTATCACTACGCCATCGCGGACTACCTGCAGCGATCCGCGCGGCACATTGCCGCAGCCGTCGACGTTCGACAAGCATATGCCGTTGGCCGCGCTGCCGTGCAATACGCACTGCAGGGCGAGACGGCCGTCATGCCCGTTATCCGGCGCGTCTCCGACGCCCCCTATCGATGGCGGATTGAATCGGCGCCCCTGTCGCGTATCGCGAACAAGGAAAAGATGCTGCCCAGGCGCTATATCACGAAGGACGGTTTCGGCATCACGGCCGCCGCCCGCCGATATCTTCAGCCCTTGATTCAGGGGGAGGATTACCCTCCATATATCAAAGGTTTACCGAAGTATGTCAGCCTCAGGAATGTCTCTGTAGCGCCGAAGCTGACCACAAAATTTGTGGTATGATGCGCCGCCTGCCGCAGGCGGACTCCCGGTTTCTGGAGTCAGGGAGAGGATGCGGCTCACTGGAAAAACAAACTTTTTTGCTGAACGACACCCCTATGCCGCCAGCCCGTGCTGGCGCAAGTGGCGTCGTTTGATCTCATCGCTACACGCTCAGGAGATTTCTGATGACTAACGAGATGGCCCTGTGGCTTTCGATCGGCGCCGGCATCGTCGCCATTCTGTTCGGTCTGATTTCGACCAGGTGGATCCTCAAGCAGCCCGCCGGCAATGACCGCATGCAGGAGATTGCCATCGCGATTCAGGAAGGTGCAAAAGCCTACATGGATCGACAGTACATGACGATCGGTGCCGTCGGTGTCGTTCTGTTCATCGGATTGTACCTGGCCCTCGGTTGGGCAACGGCCGTCGGTTTCGCGATCGGCGCAATTCTCTCTGCACTCGCCGGCTACATCGGTATGTATGTATCGGTACGCGCCAACGTTCGCACCGCGGAAGCAGCCAGAAAAGGCGTCAACCCGGCATTGAACGTGGCATTCCGTGGCGGCGCTATCACGGGCATGCTCGTGGTCGGCCTGGGGCTCATTGGCGTCGCCGGCTACTACCTGATCCTGCTAAAGACAGGTACAACTCCTGACGACGCCATTCACGCGCTGATTGGTCTCGCGTTCGGCGGTTCGTTGATATCGATTTTCGCACGACTTGGCGGCGGCATCTTCACCAAGGGTGCCGATGTTGGTGCCGACCTCGTTGGTAAAGTCGAAGCCGGCATTCCCGAAGACGACCCGCGCAACCCGGGCGTTATTGCCGATAATGTTGGCGACAACGTTGGCGACTGCGCCGGTATGGCCGCTGATCTGTTCGAGACTTACGCGGTCACGATCATCGCAACCATGTTGCTCGGTGGAATGCTCGCTATCGAATACGGAACGGCAGCGATTGTCTATCCGCTGGTACTCGGTGCAGTTTCGATCGTCGCGTCGATCGTCGGAACGTTTTTTGTCAAGACATCGGACGGCGGCAAGGTCATGGGCGCGCTTTACAAAGGACTGATTGTGGCGGGCTTACTTGCGGCAATAGCATTCTATCCGATTACCAACATGATGTTGGCCGACAGCGGCCAGGCAATGAGTATTTACTACTCGGCACTAATCGGCCTTGCCCTGACGGCTGCGTTGGTTGTGATTACCGAGTACTACACGGGCACCGACTACAAGCCCGTGAGGACGATCGCAAACGCCTCGCTGACAGGTGACGCCACCAATATCATCGCGGGCCTCGGCATCTCGATGAAAGCGACGGCTCTGCCAGTTCTGGTGATCTGCGCCAGCATCTGGGGCGTATTTGCACTTGCAGGCGGCGACAATATGGCCGGTCTCTACAACATCGCTGTCGCCGCGACGGCCATGTTGTCGATGACCGGGGTGATCGTCGCTCTCGATGCTTTCGGACCAATCACGGACAACGCCGGCGGAATCGCCGAGATGGCCGAGCTACCTCCTGAAGTACGCAAGATCACAGATCAACTCGACGCGGTCGGCAACACCACCAAAGCCGTAACCAAGGGATACGCGATAGGTTCCGCCGCCCTTGCGGCGCTTGTGCTGTTCGCTGACTATACCAACGCGCTCGAGGGCGCAGGCATTGACGCCGTGTTCCACCTGGACGATCACCTGGTCATTATCGGCCTGTTTCTTGGTGGTCTCGTGCCGTTTCTGTTCGGTGCGATGGCGATGGAAGCCGTTGGCCGCGCAGCCGGTGCTGTCGTCACCGAAGTACGCCGTCAGTTCAAGGAAATCCCGGGCATCATGGAGGGTACCGGCAAGCCGGACTACACTCGCGCTGTCGACCTGCTGACCAAGGCTGCGATCAAGGAAATGATCGTACCGTCATTGTTGCCGATTCTCGTACCGCTCGCGGTTGGCCTGTTGCTGGGGCCAAAGGCCCTCGGCGGATTGCTGCTCGGCACGATTGTCACCGGACTGTTCGTCGCAATATCGATGACAGCCGGTGGCGGTGCCTGGGACAACGCCAAGAAATACATCGAAGACGGTAACTGCGGCGGTAAGGGCTCAGAGGCCCACAAAGCGGCGATTACGGGCGACACGGTCGGCGATCCGTACAAGGATACTGCCGGTCCGGCAATTAACCCGCTGATCAAGATCATCAACATCGTCGCATTGCTGATGGTTCCCTTGCTCGGATAGTCGGGATTTTTGAGCGTAATCGGTCGCGAAACAGCTTTTTGCTGTATATACTCCACCTCGCTAGAAAGTTAGCCGCATATTTATGTATACCGTCTCGATGTTCCTAGTAGGTATCTCGACCCTGTTTTTCATATTTAGAGCAACATTTCCAGCACTTCGTCCCCCCGGGGATTTTTATTACTTATTGATTTAACAGGAAAAAAGATGTCTACAGTTACAGGAACCGTCAAATGGTTCAACGAGTCAAAGGGTTTCGGCTTCATTGAGCAGGAATCAGGTCCCGACGTATTTGCGCACTTCAGCGCAATCCAGGGAAGCGGCTTCAAGACCCTCGCAGAGGGCCAAAAAGTCGAATTCACGATCACGCAGGGCCAGAAAGGCCCGCAAGCTGAGAACATCGTACCGCTCTAGGGGTCGGTTCAGCGAAGATCAACAAAGGGCAGGACCGATCATGGTTCTGCCCTTTTTTTCGCCTGCCTTGCAGCGCGAGATCAGGGATCAACGGCGCGGAAAGTACCCGTGGAGCCGCTGCCGAGCGCTGCAGGTGCGTCGACGAAGTAACCCTGAATATAGTCAATGCCGACATTGCGTAACCAGTCGAAGTCTTCCTGGTGCTCGACCTGCTCGGCGACAATACGGAACTGCATCGTGCGCGCAAGCTTGATCATCGCAGAGACCATTTCCTGGTTGACCAGGTCGGACTGCAGGTTGCGCGTGTAGGTACCATCGATCTTGAGATAGTCGATCGGCAGGTGCTTGAGACTCGAAAAAGACCCGAGACCGCTGCCGAAATCGTCAAGCGAGAATTCACAGCCAATGCCATGCAGTACCTCGATGAAGCGCTGCGCTTGTTGAATATTGCCGAGAATCGCTTTTTCGGTGACCTCGAAACAGACGGACGCCGGCGATACACCGGACCGATCGAGCGAGTCAACGACAAATCCCAGAAATGATTCATCAGACAGTGTTTGTCCTGACAAGTTGATTGCGCAACTGCGGTTGCCACCGAGTTTAATTTCGCCGCCCGATATCGCCGTAAGTGCCGTGTTTACCACCCAACGGTCGATTTCCGGCATGAGTTGATAGCGTTCGGCGGGACGCAGAAATTCGGCTGTGTCGGCTATCCGGCCGCGATCGTCGGGAAGTCGAATCAGCACCTCGACTGCCGGTCCGCTGTCTATTGCCCCTGACATTGCCAGGATAGGTTGTACGGCGAGTTCAAATTTGTCTTCATGCAGTGCAGCCTGCAGTTGCCTGAGCCATTGAATGTCTCCACGTTCGCGCGCGATCGCCTCATCCCGCGCCGAATAGACATGAATCTGGCCCCTGCCCGCCTGCTTGGCGACGTAGCAAGCTGAATCGGCCGCGCTCAATACGTCCTGGATTGAACCGCTACTGTGGCTGATTTCGACGAGACCGATCGAGATTCCAATATTGAAGATCTTGTCTTTCCAGACAAATCGATAATCGGCGACCGCAACACAGATATCAGTTGCGATCTGGCGCGCCTTCTCTATCGGGCAACCGATTAGTATTGCCCCAAATTCGTCACCGCCGAGTCGACCAACGTAGTCCGAGTCGCGAACCTCCTCGCGAATCAAACCCGCCACCTCACGCAGCATGTTGTCACCAGCCAGGTGGCCACAGCTGTCATTCACTGCTTTGAAACGATCAAGATCCATGTAGAACAACATGTGCACTGCTTCTTCAGCATGTGCTGCATCCATGGCCTCGTCGAGACGCCGCTCAAACTCGCGCCGATTGATGAGGCCCGTTAGTGGGTCGTGCGTTGCCTGGTAGCTCATCTTGCGCGTAAGGCCGCGAAGTTCGCTGACATCGTGAAATACAACCACGGTGCCGGAAATACTGTTACCTGGCCCGCGAATCGGCGAGGCAGTAATATCCACAGAATGTTCCTGCTCGCCGTCCGGGCTGATCATCACGGCACGACGACCCATGTTGACGCGCCTGCGCATCGCCAGACAGCGCTCAACGGGATCGCCAAGCGGCCTGCGGTCGGCGTCGTCGACCAGCGTGAACAACTCACCGATGCGATGGCCGGCGGCGTCATCCCGATTCGTGCCAATGAGCGACTCCGCAGACAGGTTCATGTAGTCAATCCGGCCATCGTTGTCGGTCGTGATGACTCCCTCCGAGATTGATTCGAGCGTGTACTGCGCTTGCCGTTTGCTGCGCGAAAGCGAGACCTCAAGGCTTTTTCGGTGACTCACGTCGCGTGCGATAGTGAGAATCGCTTTCACGCCGTGAAACTCGATGTTCGAACTTTGTGCCTCGACCCACAGCCCGGCTTCGTTACCATTGATGAGCTGAATTTCGAGGCGCCGCGGCACATCTTCACCCACCAGGCGCTTTGCGACATTTTTGCGAAACAATGCCCGGTAGGCAGGCTTCACGAGATCTGCGACGTCGCGACCAACGAGTTGGGCGGGCTCGAGCCCCACCAGCCCTGCGGCGGATTCGTTTGCAAGCAGAATTTTTTCATCGTGGACGATGACGATCTCGGGCAGTGTGCGCGAGAAATCCCGAAACAGTCGATCGCGTCCCTGGATCTTCTCGTCACGCTCTCCGAGCGCATCCAGCAAGCGATTGATCGTATGTGACAGCACGGCCGCGTCCGGATCGTCGGGCACGGACAACCGTCGACCAATCGAGGCATCCGCCGACACCTCGTGCAGATGCTCGTTGAGGTCCTGAAATCGCCGCGCCAGCCGCCGTCGGCTACGCCATTGAACGGCGCCGGCGATCAGGGCCAGCAACAGCAGGCCTGACAGGGTAGCGATGATGAAGTTAACGGACGACATTCACAGAATCCGCAACTGATGCCGATCAAGTATCATTTGTTATTATTAGCCGCACGTTTTCCCTCTCCAACGGCGGAGATTCGAGGTAAGAAAAGGACCCGGTATGCGGGTTTGTATAAGCATATCCCAGCGATCCGGGCCCGCTTGCGCAATTCACCATAATTCAGCAGGCGCTCCTGCAATTGCTTTGCGCATGCTACGGCGATTCGCTCGAATCAGAAAGGTTTTAATCATATTTTCAACAACTTACAGGATAGCGTGATGAATACCGAATTTGCTCGCCAAAAAATGATCGATCAGCAGGTTCGCGCCTGGGACGTCTTCGCACCCGAGGTGCTGGCAATCCTTTCGACGATTCCACGAGAACAGTTCGTTCCTCACGGATACGAGATGCTGGCGTTTGCCGATACAGAGATTCCAATCGGCCATGGACAATCAATGATGACGCCGACGGTCGAAGGCCGCGTTTTGCAGGCGCTGGACCTTCGCGACACTGATCGCGTGCTTGAAATCGGCTCGGGCAGTGGCTTCCTGACCGCCTGCCTGAGCCAACTCGCCGAACAGGTGACGAGCCTTGAGATTCACGACGACTTGCTGAAACGAGCACGTGAAAACCTTGCGGACGCGGCGCTCGAAAACGTTGAGCTGTTATCGATGGATGCGACGCAGGAATTGCCCGACGGGCAGTTCGATGCCATCGCCGTTACCGGTTCAATTCAGGAATTTGATCCGCGCCTCGTCGACGCACTGAAAATCAATGGCCGTCTGTTTGTGGTCGTCGGCAAGCCGCCTGTTATGGACGCCAGGATCGTGCGCAAGACCGGCGAAAACGACTGGGAGAGCGAAAGCCTGTTCGAGACCGACCTGACGCCGCTCGTTAACGGAGCCCCTCCGCGGCAATTCTCCTTTTGAATTCGATTTGAAAGTGATCCGGGCGCGATCTGAGTGAGATCCGAGTGCAATAATAGATCGCCGCAGGCGAAACTTCTTGGCCGTCTGCTGCATCTATACAAGATAGCCGCGGCTCGACCGGGGATTACGCGGTTCTTGTTCTAACTGGTTTAGTGATATAGTCTACCATAACACCTAAGCGAAGCCCGTCAGGGCTCCCTATACGTGGAAGAAGAAAACATGAAAAAAGTCTTATCTATCAAAGCCTTAATGTTAGTCTTGGCGACGACGACCTTGCCGGGCATCGCTAATGCGACGACACTGCTCGAGATATACCAGCAGGCGCTGCAGAGCGATCCGCGCATTCATGAGGCCGAAGCGCGCCGTCTCGCCTCGCTCGAGGCGGAACCGCAGGCTCGCGGTGTACTCCTGCCGCAGATCTCGTTCGGCGCCGATTACACCAAAGCAAACTCTGCCGGATCGGGCAGCCTGTTAATTGGCGACATCGTGGTGCCGTCCGAGTTCGAAACTGATTCCGATACGTCCCGCTGGCAATTCACGCTGCGTCAGACCCTGTTCCGCTGGGACCAGATTGTCGGTCTGCGCCGTGCTGATAAAACTGTCGCAAAAGCTGAAGCGGACCGCGAGGCCGCTCAGCAGGATCTGATTGTTCGCGTCACGCAGACGTATTTTGACGTTCTTGGCGCCGAAGATCAGTTAACGGCTATCCATGCCAATCGCACCGCCATTGCTCGCCAACTCGAACAGGCCAAGCAGCGCTTTGACGTAGGCCTGATTGCCATCACCGACGTGCAGGAATCGCAAGCAGCCTATGATTCAGCTGTTGCCGATGAAATCGGAGCCAAGCGTACGCTCGCGCTCAGGCGCGAGTTCATGCGCGAAATTACCGGCGAATACACGGAAAAATTGGCGGCCCCGAGCGAAGAACTGCCTCTAAGATCGCCCGATCCTTCCAGCGTAGAAGGCTGGATCGATCTAGCGAACAGTCAGAACCTATTGCTTGTGTCGAGCCGCGTTGACGAGCAACTTGCCCGCGACGAAATATCGTTTCGCCGCACCGGGCATTACCCGACCATTGACCTCGTCGCCACGACCAGCAAACTCGATTCGCAGCAGACACTTGGCGGCACGCCGCCCCAAATTGCCGATAACGTGCGCAGAAGCGATTCCATTGGCATTCAATTCAATATTCCGATTTTTGCCGGCGGAACCACAAACGCGCGAGTGCGCGAGGCGATTTACCTGCATCGGGCCAGCCGGGAAACACTGCACCGCGTGACCCGCGAAACCGAGCGCCAGACGCGCGATGCCTACCTGGGTGTCCTGGCGGAAATCAGCCGCGTGAAAGCGCTGGCCAAGGCAGTCGAATCCAGTGAGACCGCGCTGGAGGCAACGCAGGCCGGCTTCGACGTCGGCACACGCACGATCGTCGATGTGTTGAACTCGCAGTTCCTGCTCTTCCAATCGATCACACGCTATTACCAGAGTCGCTACGACTACCTCCTGAATGCCATGCGACTGAAACAAGCTGCCGGCAATTTGCAGGTGCAGGATCTCGAAATCCTTGAGCAATTCCTCGAGGAGCGCAAGACACCGGAGGAACAGTTTGCCGAAGAGGCTGCGGCGGCCGCCAGCGAATAGGTAGCTAGTTCAACCTTGCCGCGATCAGGGGCTCAATCACCTCAAGGAGGCGCTTGAGTGCGCCGCGATTGCTGTTGAGAATTTTCAGCGCGTTGCTGCCCAGCTCCCGGGCCTGACCCACATTCGTCAGCAGCTCATCAACAGTGGACGCAAGTTCTACTGTGTCGGCAACCATGCGGCAGGCTGAGTTGTTCAGCAGGGTGTCGGCAATTTCCTGGGCATTGAAAACATACGGACCCGTCAGGATAGGCATGCCCAATGCGGCTGGCTCAAGCAGATTGTGACCACCAATCGGTACCAGAGAGCCGCCGACAAAGGCTATATCGCTGGCGGCGTAGAACAAAACCACCTCGCCCATCGTGTCGCCGAGGAATACCTCGGTTTCCGGTTGGCAGGCCCTTTGCCCGGTTCTTGAAACCACATCGAATCCCTGCTCCTCGACCAGCTCCCTGACCGCGGCAAAGCGATGCAGGTGGCGCGGCACCAGGATCAGTAGCAGATCAGGATGTTGTTTGAGCAAAAGGCGATGCGCCTCGAGAATCAACAGCTCTTCCTTGTCGTGCGTACTCGCCGCGATCCAGACAGGGCGATCCGGAAAAAGGTTTTTTCTTAGTTCGTCACCGAGATTCGCGAGATCCTCCGGCAGCTCAATATCGAATTTGATATTGCCAACGACGCGTGTACGCGAGGAGCTTGCGCCCAGCGACAAGAAGCGCTTCGCATCTGACTCGCTTTGTGCCGCAATGACAATACCGTGTGACAGTGTTTCTTTGAAAAAGGGCAGCAGTTTGCGATAGCTACCGACCGATTTCGGTGAGATCCGCGCGCTCACAAGAACGAGTGGAATTTCGCGCACTCCGCAGCCATTGTAGAGGTTCGGCCAAATTTCGGTTTCCATGATCAGGGCAATAGCCGGATTTACCGAGGCGAAAAATGCGTTTATTGCCACCGGCATTTCGAATGGAATGTAGCAATGATAAACGTCATCGCCGAACAGGGCCGCTACGCGCGCAGCGCCGGTTGGCGTAACCGTCGTCACCAGCAATGGAAGCTGCGGATACCGTTGGCGCAATGCCCGGACCAGCGGTGACGCTGCAACGACCTCGCCGACAGAAACGGCGTGTATCCAGATGCAACGATCAATCTTCGGATAAGAAGTACCGAAGCGCTGCCCAAGTTTGTTGCGGTAGCTCTTGCTGGCGACCGCTCGCACAAGCCAGTACACCGTATACGGTAGTAGAAGAAAGTAAGTAAGAACATTGTAGAGGAAGCGCACGGCGACCGTTTGTGCTCAGTCGCCCATGTGGTCGACGCGCATTTGATCAAGAATTCGCGTAGTAGAGTGACCATCCCGAAACGCCAGCACGCGAACTTCTCCGCCGTTGCCGAGAACTTCCGAACCGCCGGCGATCTCGTCAGGACGATAGTCGCCACCCTTGACGAGAATGTCGGGCAGCACGGCCGAGATCAGCTCTGCCGGCGTGTCCTCGGAAAACGGCACTACCCAATCAACCGCAGCAAGTCCTGCGAGAACGAGCATGCGATCCTCCAGCGTGTTTACGGGCCTTGTTTCACCTTTCAGCCGTCTCACAGAGTCATCGTCATTCACGGCAACGATGAGCCTGTCGCCCAGGCTCTTGGCCTCTTCGAGGTAGGCAACGTGCCCGGCGTGGAGAATATCGAAACAACCGTTCGTCATGACGATACGCTCATCCCGACCGCGGCTTTCCTCAACCATCGTGACAAGTTCGTCGCACTCGACAAGGCCGCGCCCACCCTGCCCCCGCTGATGCATTGCCACCCTGATCTCCGACGGTGTGACCGTCGCAACGCCAATCTTGCGAACGACGAGGCCGGCGGCGATGTTGGCGAGCGCGGCGGCTGAACGCAAATCCTGTCGACTCGCGATGGCACCCGCCAGCGTGGCTATCACGGTGTCGCCGGCGCCGGTGACATCATAGACCTCACGCGCCTGTGTCAAGAGGAAGAGAGGTTCGGAACCCTGCTCGAGCAGCAGCATGCCTTTGTCGCTGCGCGTAATCAGTAGCGCGTCGAGGCTGAGCTCGTCCAACATCCTCCGTCCACGATCAACGAGCGCCTCGTCCGTATCGCAAACTCCCACGACAGCCTCAAACTCGGACTGGTTGGGCGTGATCAGCGATGCACCGGCATACTTGCTGAAATCAGCGCCCTTCGGATCCACAAGTACGGGTACACCGGCGTCGCGACAGGTTGCGACCATCTTCATAACATCGGTAAGCGCACCCTTGCCGTAATCGGACAATATCACCGCACCGGCTTTGCCAAGCGCAGCGCGAAGCGACTCGACTATCGCATCTTCGTGCAGCTCACCGGCGTTTTCCTGATCCAGGCGAATCAGCTGCTGTCCACGACTCTGGACACGCATTTTTGTAATCGTCGGCCGATCGCCAATCCGGCAAAAATCGCAATCGATACCATTTGCGTTGAGGATTCTCTCCAGCGTATCGCCAGCAGCGTCTTTGCCGACAACACCGATCAGTCGGGTCGTCGTGCCCAAAGCCGCGAGATTGACGGCAACGTTGGCCGCACCGCCCGGTCGGTCGTCTGTTTCCTGCACGTGTACGACCGGTACGGGTGCCTCGGGCGAGATACGCGTCGTCGCGCCGAACAGGTACTGATCAAGCATGACGTCGCCTGCAACGACGACATGCGTTTTGGAGAAATCAGGTATTGATAAAGTCACGGGCGGACTTTATCACGATTGATTGTCGGTGACGGACGCCTACATTATCCGCACTTGCTGTCACCACAGGACAGGCAGGTCGTGCACCCGTCCATCTTGATAACAGCGGCCGTGCTGCACTTGGTACACAGTTGTGCGCCTGCCGGGTAATCGCTTTGTGAAAATGCGTCCCGCTGTTTCTGCGCCTCTTCGAATTCAGCGCGTTTTTCGGCGATCAGCTTGAGTTGCGTCTCGTCGAGGACCGGTGCGCTCATCATGCCGATTGACACCAGGTGCTTCTCAACGATGTAGCCGAGTTCGGCGATGATCGACGGCATGAACTTGCCGCCAGGCTGCCAGTAACCACCGCGCGGATCGAAAACGGCCGTTAACTCATCGACCAGGAATGCGACGTCCCCGCCCTTGCGAAACACCGCCGAGATGATGCGCGTTAACGCCACAATCCATTGGTAGTGATCGAGGTTTTTTGAGTTGATGAATATCTCGAACGGACGCCGCTTCTCGTACTCAGTACCTTCATTGAGAATGATATCGTTGATCGTGACGTACATTGCATGATCCGAAACCGGCGTCTTGACCTTGTACGTCGAACCGATGAGCATCTCCGGACGCTCGAGTTTTTCGTGCATGCGAATGACTTCGGCGCGGTCGCCACCGCCACTTTCACGCTTGAATTCGGGTTTCTCCGCAGCCTCCTCCGCGACCGGCCTGGTCACGTCGTAGCCGACAATTTTTTTCTCGATCTTGATCATCTCAGAATTTTCCATAGTAGCCCTCTTTGAGGGCGTCAAACAGGTTCGCGGCCGTGTGTACTTCGCCGTCATATTCGATTTCTTCATCGCCCCTGAGCTCAATTGTCGAGCCGTCGTCGAGCGTGAAAGTGTAGGTCGTGTTTTTGAGATCCTTCTCTTTGACGAGCACACCCTGAAACGCTTCGGGGTTGAAGCGAAACGTCGTACAGCCCTTCAGCCCCTTCTCGTATGCATAGGTGTAGATGCCCTTGAAGTCAGCATAAGGGTAGTCCGTCGGAACATTGGCTGTCTTGGAAATTGACGAGTCGACCCATTGCTGAGCAGCCGCCTGGATGTCGACGTGGGCCTTCGGGCTTATGTCGTCGGCCGCAACAAAGTATTCGGGCAGGCCTTTATCGCCTTCACCGGGCTCCGGCATGGCTTCCTTGTTGATCAGCTCACGGTAGGCCAGCAGCTCGAAAGAGAACACGCTCACTTTTTCCTTGGTCTTTTTGCCCGGTCGAATCACATTGCGGAAGTAATGATGCGCAAAACTCGGTTCGATACCGTTGGACGCGTTGTTGGCCAACGACAGTGAGATCGTGCCCGTGGGAGCGATCGAGCTATGGTGGGTAAAACGCGCACCGACTTCGGCCAGTTCATCAACGAGCTCGGGCGCTTCCGCGGCCACGCGCTGCATATAGCGGCTGTAGCGCGCATGCAGCAGACGTCCGGGTACTTTGTCACCAAGCTGATAACCGTCACTCACCATCTCCGGGCGCTTGCGCAGCATCTCTTCGGTGACTTCGAACTGTTCGTTCATGATCGGTGCCGGCCCTTTTTCCTTCGCCAGTTCCAGCGCCTCTTCCCAGCCTGCGATGGCCAGTACGCGCGTGACCTCACCCGTGAAACCAACAGCGTCATTATCGCCATAGCGCATGCGTAACATCGTGATCGCCGAGCCCAGGCCCAGAAAACCCATCCCGTGGCGGCGCTTGCGCTGAATCTCGTTACGCTGCTGCGGCAATGGCAATCCATTGATCTCGACGACATTATCGAGCATGCGAGTGAACGTCTTGACAACTTTGCGAAACAGGTCCCAGTCGAACCGAGCCTCGTCTGTAAATGGCTCGACCACGAAACGCGTGAGGTTTACCGAGCCCAGCAAGCAGGAACCGTACGGTGGCAGCGGCTGCTCCCCACAAGGATTGGTCGCGCGAACGTTCTCGCAAAACCAGTTGTTGTTCATTTCATTGACCCTGTCGATCAACACGAAGCCGGGCTCCGCGAAATCGTAAGTCGATGCCATGATCAGGTCCCATACCCGGTGCGCCGGCATGGTTTTGTATATCTTGCAGGCGACGAGACCATCGCCATTGCTGACGTAACTGCCCGCTTCGGGCCACTCTCGCCAGACAAACTGCGACCGATCCGTGATGTCAAGATCGTCCTGCTCCAATTCCTTTTGCGTGATTGGAAATGCCAACTGCCAGTCGTCCTCGTCGATCACGGCCTGCATGAATTCGTCCGTAATGAGCAGCGACAGGTTGAACTGTCGCAATCGCCCGTCCTCGCGCTTGGCGCGAATGAACTCCACGACATCGGGATGACCTACATCAAAAGTTCCCATCTGCGCGCCGCGGCGACCACCGGCCGACGACACCGTGAAACACATTTTGTCGTAGATATCCATGAATGACAGCGGCCCGGATGTGTACGCACCGGCGCCCGTTACGTAGGCACCTTTCGGTCTCAACGTCGAGAACTCGTAACCGATGCCACAACCGGCCTTGAGCGTAAGGCCTGCTTCATGAACCTTGTTGAGAATATTATCCATCGAATCACCGACCGTGCCGGAGACCGTGCAGTTGATCGTCGAGGTCGCTGGTTTGTGTTCCAGGGCGCCCGCATTCGACATGATGCGGCCAGCCGGAATAGCCCCCCTTCTGAGCGCCCACAGAAATTCGGTGCAATACTTCTCCCGCTCGGACTCCTTTTCTACGTCGGCGATTGCCTTGGCAACGCGCCGGTAGGTGTCATCGATCGACGCGTCGATGCACGACCCGTCCCTGGCAGACAGGCGGTATTTCGAATCCCAGATATCGAGCGATGCTGCTTGAAATTCAATGTTGGAAACCGTGCGTGCTTCCATTTGAACGGCAGACTTCATTGTCCTTCTTACTCCCCTGTACTCCGTGTGGAGTCCCCAATACTGTTGTTCCAACCCACATTATTCGAAGGGAATAGGAGCCTGCTCGCCGCGAGCCGATTTCGACGCGGCGAGAGCCATTAATTGGCCTCTTTCCCTCGTTGGTTGGACACAAGATGTTGTGTCCGGATGAGGGTTAGATTATGCCCGAACGCAACGTCTGTCAAGGCTTTTGCACAATTCGTCTTGAGTACTTTTTTTATTAAAAATCAAATAGTTATTCAATTTTCATCAAAAACTGCTTTAAAAATATGCGAAAAAAAATAGCACTTTCGTGAAATTTTCAAGCCACTACATATAGTGGCTCATTTTGGAAAAAAAAGAGCCTTGAAATGCCTGTTTACGCCCTTATTTTACCCTTCAACACAGTCCTTGAAAGGTGTCTTTTGAGGACCTTACAAGCATTATTTTGAGGAGAATATTATGAATCTGACACAATTCGAGCCCTGGACTATCGCTGAATTGATGCACCGTGATCTCGACCTTTTTTCCGGTCGCCGACTCGGCCGGTCCAGCCACGGCAAGCCGGTCGCCGATTGGGTTCCGGCTGTTGATATTATTGAGGAAAAAGACCGCTTTGTGCTGCGCGCAGATGTTCCCGGAGTGGCGCCAGGCGACATCGACATCAGTATGGACGGCGGCGTACTAACGGTCTCGGGCGAACGGCACGGCGATGAAGCTGCCGAAGGCCGCGATGTCCGACGAGCAGAGCGCTCCAGCGGTCGCTTCTACCGCCGGTTTACGCTGCCGGATGCGGCCGACACGGATAGCATAACGGCGAAGAGTCGGGACGGTATTTTGGAAGTCGCGATCCCGAAACAGCCGGAGGTCCAGGCGCGCCGCATCTCTGTTGAGGCCGTCTGACGCAACGGGAAGTACGACATTCCGGCCGCGGCGCTTGCGTCCGGCCGGGCATCTGATCGTCAAGGCTCGCAAAAATGTAAGATCGCTGCCTGCATCGTCGCCGGAGGGCCTATACTTTCCATCGGCTCGCGAAATACCGGCCGATATTCATCGACGATTCAGCCGCGGGTCCGTACGGTGGCATGACTTGTAGTGGCATGGAAAACATACTTTGATGAGGCACTTATGAAACGGAAAATTCGCGTTCTCGGGTTCGGGCTGTTCATGGTGATCGCTGGATCCGCCATGGCCGCGCTGCCCACGCATATCGACGGTCAACCCATAACCAGCCTGGCGCCAATTGTTGAGGCGGTCTCCCCGGCAGTTGTAAACATACGCGTCCGGCAAACAGTCAGCACGCGCTCCCCGTTTGCCGACGATGCCATGCGTCGCTTCTTCGGTCTGCCGGGCGGTGGTGGCAACGATCGGCAAGTACAGAGTGCCGGGTCCGGCGTTATTGTGGATTCAGACAAGGGCTACATTTTGACCAATCATCATGTCGTCGCAAATGCGGACGAAATCATGATCACGCTGCTGGACGGCGAATTGCTGGAAGCCGAAGTTGTGGGCTCCGATGCAGAGACCGACATTGCATTGCTAAAAGTCGACGCCGACCACCTGACCGAAATGCCTATTGGCGACTCGACTGTTGTGCGCGTAGGTGACTTTGTCATTGCAATCGGCAATCCGTTCGGACTCGGTCACACCGTCACATCGGGAATTGTCAGTGCGCTTGGCCGCACCGGCATCGGCGGTGGACTTGAAGATTTCATTCAAACTGACGCGTCGATCAATCCGGGCAATTCGGGCGGCGCCCTGGTCAACATGCATGGCGAACTCGTCGGCATTAACTCGGCGATTATCAGCCGCAGTGGCGGCAACGTGGGCATCGGTTTTGCGGTGCCTACCGAGATCGCGAGCTCGATCATGAATCAGATTCTCGACTATGGCGAGGTGCGCCGCGGACTGCTCGGCGTGTCAATCAGCCCGATCGATGCCGCCGCCGCAAAAGCACTCAATGCCCCCGTCGACGCCGGCGCGATGATTACCGAAATCACACCGGACTCAGCCGCTGAAAAGGCTGGCCTGCAAGTCGAGGATATCATTATTGAAGTCAATCAGAAGAAGATCAGCGACGCCCGCGAACTTTCCAACGCGATCGGTCTTCTGTCGGCCGGCGACAAAGTGGAGATCCAATATGTGCGCCACGGCGAAACGCGCGAGACAACGGCGGAACTTGGCCGGCGTGTGACGACGAGCATAGTAGGTGGCGACATTCATCGCGGCCTGTCCGGCGCGGAGTTTCGGTCAACGACTGCCAGTAGTGTGCGCGGCATCGAGGTATCGACAGTCGAGGAAGGGAGTCCCGCAGCGCAACGCGGCCTGCGCGAGGGGGATGTCGTCCTCGCGGTAAACCGACGGCGGGTCCAGTCGATCGGCGAACTCATCGAGGCCGCGAGCGATTCTCAAATTCTTTTCCTGACGGTACAACGTGGCAATCGACAATTGATGCTGCAAATCCGCTAACGCAGTGTAGAATCTTTTGATGTTGCGTCCGCACGCTCGCAGAATATTCAAGCCTTATTCGCTGATCAAATTTTCAATGACTGGACTCATACTGGCAGCCGCGCTTGGCGCGGCTGCTCCGTCTCCGTCCCCTGCGACCGAAATTGACCAACAGCGTGAATTATTTCGCGCTGTTTTTGCTTCCGTCGAACGTGGTGACTGGAGCGCCGTCGAGAAACTTTCTGTTGATGAACAACAGCAACTAAGTCATTACCTGTTATGGCCGGACCTTCGCGCCGCGTACCTGCGTGCCACGTTGGATCGGGCAGACGATCAGCTCGTCAGCGCGTTTCTCGAC
>CAYLTW010000039.1:0-22355 GCA_964386735.1 uncultured Woeseiaceae bacterium | reverse complement strand
CCGGAAATCAGCGAACATGCGGAATTCGTACGAGCTGGCGTGGCACGAATCATCGACAAGGTTGCCGAGGGCTACACGCTGGTTCGACCTTAGCCCGTGTATTTCGATTTTGATCTGGTAGCGGCCTAGTGCCAGTTTCGATCTTGGCATGGCCTGGCGCGATCGCTATCGGAGTCAGTCTGGGCCTGCTCGGGTCTGGTGGATCGATTCTGACTGTGCCGGTGCTCGTGTATCTGGTCGGGCAGGACGAAAAAGTAGCCATCGCCGGTTCCTTGTTCGTGGTCGGTACTATCGCACTGGCCGGCAGCATGCAGTATGTGCGTGCCCGGCTCATCGATTGGCGCAATGTCGCGATATTCGGCATACCCGGCATGGTTGGAACCTACCTGGGTGCTTTGCTGGCAGCGTACATATCGGGCATCGTGCAACTTTCCCTTTTCGCGGTTGTCATGTTGCTCGCATCCTATCTGATGTTGCGGCCGGTCGACCTGGAGCGTGTATCTGTAGCTGCGCCACGCGCCGCGTGGAAAATCTCGATCGATGGCCTTTTTGTCGGTGTCATGACGGGCCTGGTCGGTGTAGGCGGTGGATTTTTGATTGTGCCGGCACTTGTATTACTGGGTGGCATGCCAATGCATCGCGCAGTCGCGACCAGTCTGTTCATCATTGCGTTAAAATCCTATAGTGGGTTTTACAAGTATCTTGACGTGCTTGACAAGCAGGACTTGCAGCTCGACTGGAATACACTGGTGCTGGTCACCGGCTTGGGGATCGCCGGCAGTTTTGCGGGAGCCAGTGTTGCTAACCGAATGCCACAAACCACACTAAAGAAAGGCTTTGGATTTTTCTTGATTGTGATGGGCTTATACATACTCGTGCGCTCGCTCCCTGAAGCGCTCGGGTTTCAAACGTAACTGGAAAATTTATTGCAATGAAGATCAACAAAATACTGCCGCAATTTTTCGTATCCGAGCAAATTTCCGGCGCCGATGTCGGCGCTGCGGCCGCGCAGGGAGTCAAGACGATCATCTGCAATCGTCCTGATAACGAAGTTGAGGGCCAACCGGCAGCAAGTGAAGTCGCAGCGGCCTCGGAGGGATCAGGCGTCATGTTCCTCGACCTTCCCGTCAGTTCGGTTTCTATTACTGACGACGATGTCGATAAATTCGAGCGTGCTCTGAGCGACCTGCCTGGTCCGATCCTCGCGTACTGCCGATCGGGCAAACGCTCGGCTATATTATGGGCATTGGCACAAGCCAAATCGTTGGATATTGACGAGATATTATCGGCCACTCGGGAAGCTGGCTACGATTTGTCCGCCATGCGGCCTCGATTGCACGAACGGTCGGCGGGCAGGGAAAAATAGCGGGTTCGAAACAAGGCGAGCGTCAATCGGGCTGGCGTGCATTGGGAAACAAGCGCATATCGGCGAGCGATCGCCTGAGGGCGACGAGGAATGGCATATCGTCGAGGCGGTAGTATTCGATTTTCATGGCAAGTGCGCTGCCAAAAATGATGCTGACAAGCGATAGCAGCGAACCTGACGCAAGTGTCGACATACCGGTTATGCCCTGCCCAATTGAACAGCCCAGGGCGAGTACGCCGCCAAATCCCATTAGTATGCCGCCCCGGATATGGCGGACCATGTCGTCACGATTGTTAAAGGTTTCCACGCGAAACTTGCCGGTCACCGTAGAATAGAGAAACGATCCCAGAATCACGCCGAACACGACAGCAATGCCGAAATTGATCGTCGAACCCGTGAACGTCATGAGGTACATGAAACTTTCGCCGGTTGGGCCGACGAAGGAAAGGGATTCGAAGCGCACCGGCTCAAAATCATCAAATCCAACTACGCCAGTGGCGTACCAGCCGGCAGGAATGATTAAGCCAAAGACGGTACCGGCCAGAATATTGTCGAAGCTTCGTCTGAAAGTCTGGCTGGAAAATGCGAAAACGACCAGCCCACCTCCCAGCAAGGCCGCTACGGCGTAATTCACCCTGGCTGTGTTATCCAGACCGACCGCGGCAGCCAGCAAGGTACCGATACCCTGGTCTGACAGGCCAGAGGCCGCAAGATCGATACTGTTCGCTTCGATCACGTCGACCCGGAATATGGCCAGCAGACCGCGCATGGTCATATAGGCAGTAAGCCCGAGGAACAGCATGACAACCAGGGACTTCAGATTCCCTCCGCCGACCCTGGTGAGCGTACGATGCGCGCATCCTGATGACAGCGTCATACCGATGCCAAACAGAAACCCGCCCAGCAAATAGCCGAGCCAGGCGAAATTTGGCGTCAGGTAGATGGATTCATCCAGATCGACGATGCCGTTGGCTTGCATGGTCTGACTGACAAGAATCGCAATGCCTATCGCCAGAAACCAGGATCTCATTCGGTCCTTGTTGCCGACGTTCACCCAATCGCTGATCGACCCCATCGTGCAGAAATTTGTTTTAATCGTTACAGCGCCAAGCACCATACCGACCAGGAGGCCCAGCAAGGCGACCCGGTAAACCGGTTCCCAGTCCATCACTTCGCGTCTTCCGAAGCGGCCGGCGTAGTCAATGCCTCGGAGGGTCCCTGCGTTCCCAGCGATTTCAAATAGGCACCGAACTCAGTGTCAAGATAATGCTCGCCCACAATGTATTTTCCCAGCAGGAGAAATTCTTCCGGTGTGCTGACCATGCCGAGATGACGATAGATTTCGACACCATTCAGGTCAATGAAAGAAACCACGGGAGTCAGGAATATCTTGCGCTGGTCGGAAAAGATCTTTGAGGGCAGGGTGATGCCGTTGAAATCCGTCAGCTCCACATCACCGTGAATATCCACGGCAATACTGACGAAGCGCTCCGCATACCATTCCTGAACCGATCGCTGATTGAAAATTTTCCTGAGCATGTATTGACAGTAAGGACATGCTTCAGCTTCAAAAAACAGCAGCATTCCCAGTTTGCCTTCGTCACGGGCGATTTGCATTTCTTCGGGAAGATCGCCGAAGGTTTGTATGAAGAAAAATTCACGCGGATCTCGTTCTTCAACTGCGGCGTTGAGTGCACTCCCCGCTACCAACAGGAGTAGCGCTAAAAGCGTCCTGGTCGAAATCATCCTATTTGCGTGCACCGGGGCCATTGACCTCAAACCCATTACTCATATAGGTCAGAAAGTACTCGAGATTGTTGTATTCACTGCTCTGCAATGCGAATTGCCTCGCCCGAATATCGCGCACGCAACCGGAGATTCTTTGCTGAATTGAAATCACCTTGCCCAATTTTGAGCGGTAAACGGGAAAATGGGTAGGGTGGCCAAGGCCGGCGCTCAAACGATCCGCCCGAATGTATTGCCCGGAGGATATGCCGTGGCAATCTGAACAGGCGAAATTGAGTTGACCGCGCTTGGTGTAGTAGAACTGTTTGCCGGATTCGTACGCCGCCAGGGCACGAGGGTCATCGTCCGGTACACGAATATTGATCTTTTTGCCTCTCGCTTCGAACGCGAGAAAGGCCGTCATGGCGATGATTTCGGCATCATCATAGGCAAGTGGCGGCTGCTCGTGCGCGGACCTGCAGATGTTGATGGCCATCTCAAGTGTAATGACTTGTCCGCTGGCGCCGTCAAACCGGGGATAATCAGGCCGAATTTCACTCGTCTGTTCCTGAAAACAGTCAGAATAGTTACTACCGTCGGGAAATGCCTCCTCCCAAAATTCCAGGCCCTCTTCAATGGCAAATTCGTACGGTGGAAACTCTTCTATGTCCAACCATTGATCACGTGCGTCGCTGTCAATTGCATATATCCCGTTGGCGAACTCCGCGACGGGGATATCGGGGAAGCGCTCCTTGTAAAATGCGACGAACGCCAGCCGGTCTTCCTCCGGACCAGCCGTAGCGGTCTGTTGAATTAGTATTGCCGCGATAATCAGCATCAGGGCAGAGATTGTTTTTAGCATTTCGAATTCCCGATATCTCGCATTGGCCTATTCAAGCACGGCTTCAAATTCATCCGAATCCCCGAAGTTGTCAACCCAGTTTACCGTAAGCGTGTCGCCTACTTTTCCGCCCGTAAACCTGAAGCTGAAATACGGGTCTCTCGAAACGGCTGTACTGAAATTCGCCACCATGATCAATTTGCCGTTGTTGGCGAACTTGAGTTGAGTGATAAAGTGTGCGGAGACCAGTTCGCCGGAATCCGCATCCGTACGTGTCCCCGTTTCCATTGGATGAAGCATCAGGCTTTTGACATCGGTCACGCTACCCGAGACCTTGGCTCTCACTTTGATTGTATTCGCCATATTTCGTCTTCCTGGATAGCGTGGCCGTCAGCCGCCGCATCCGCCAATTGTCACTTTGATCTCTTTAAATGCGCTGTAGATCCCAATATCCGTTTTGACGACGACGATCACAACAGACGTCTCCCTCATTTTTATCCGGCTCGAAAATTCCGGCAACGTCCCCGGCAAAATCTCGATTGTGGCTGCCAGTGGCCTGGGATTTTTTTCAACGAAGATGCTGATGGACTCGACATTGTCCAGTGTTGTCTTGATCTTGATCGGAACTACCGCGCCATTTTCAGCGATTTCCGGCGCCTTCAGTATTATTCGCTCCGATGGTGTCGGCTGGTCCGTACCCAGCAGATCGATCATTGCTTCGCCAGCTGCCGTTGAGGAAAAGGCTTTTTCAGGCCACGCGGCTGCTAACAACGCGCGCGGCAGCGCCGTCAGCGCGGCAAGCGCGATGCCTTCCCTGATGAATAGTCTTCTCCCAATGTGCATGAATGTCTCCGTCTCGGTGTTTTCTCACAGCGTGTACAGATAATCCATTATCAATTCGATTTCCTGCGCAGTCAGGATTTCGTGGCGGCCAAATGGCGGCATTCGACTGTGTGGATCGATTGAGGACGCGTCGTATATCTGTTTTCTCAGTTTCTCCCTGTCGGGAAAACGCGCATTCATTACGACTAGCGGGGGCCCCAGATTACCTGGAAAATCGCCATCCTCGATCACATGGCACGCAAGGCAGTTGCCCTTGCCGCGCTCCGCCACCAGGGCCTTGCCCGGTAGCGGATTTTCTTCCGCCGATGCGTAAGATGGAACAACGAGGAAGGACACCAGGGCCAGGATGGCACAGGCTCGAACAGAATCAGGTTTGTTTCTCATAAGAATTGATGCGACGTTGTACCCTCGTGGATTATTCCATATTTGCGATGGTCCGACGTCTTCCGGACAAAGCTAACAAATCGACTGACCCAGGGATTGCTTGCCGTATTGCGCAAGTGTGAAAAGCTTGCCAAAAGATTCCCGATAATCAGGCCGTCATGACGGCCGTCGATGCCATAACCACGTACTACATTAAAGGCGTATTCGGGGGTATCGGAAAGCATGTTCAGGCGAGCATAGTGAAACTCGTGCGCGCGAAGACGGGGCATCGAGTCGCCGCGCGCATTCGGCGCCGCAGGCCAAAGATCGGCACCTGTCTCCTCCAGTATCACGTAACCTCTGCCTTGCGGGCGCTTTTCGACGACGATATCGCCCGGCACGGTCCCGACCATGTCGCATACCTCGCTCCGCCACCGAATGCTTCGTGCCAGGTACATGAGTCCGCCGCACTCGGCGTACGCGGGCTTGCCTGATGACAGAAATTCGCGGATGTCCTTCAGCAGGCTTTGATTGTCGGCCAGGGCCGCCAAATGAGTTTCGGGAAAACCACCGCCAATAAAGAGCCCGTCCGCCGCCGGCAGCGAGGGGTCACTCAGCGTGTCAAAAGGTACGAGCTCGGCACCTGCTTCGGCGAACGCCTCCAGGTCATCCTGGTAGTAAAAACTGAAGGCCGCATCGCGTGCGATGGCGATGCGCACATCGAGGCTGGGTGTTGTGCGACCGGTGCTGGAGCCGGATTTTGGCATGCTGCCGAGTCTGCCAGGGCTCTCAATATCGTCGAGCCCGGCAATCTCCAGTACGCGATCGACATTTACCCCGGCAGATACGGCATTTGTGAGGCGGGTGATCGTCGTGTCGGCGTTACCGGATTCGTTGGCCGGGACGAGGCCGAGATGCCGCTCGGGAATTTCGAGTGCCCGATCTCGCCCGATAGCCCCCAGTACTTCGATATCGCTGTAGCGCTCAAGGGCGGCGCGAAGCTTGCCTTCGTGCCGGGTCCCGCCGACTTTGTTGAGGATCACGCCACGAATGTCGGCGTCCGGATCGAAGTTCAGGTAACCGTTTATCAGTGCTGCGATACCCCGTGTCATACCCTGAGTGTCGATGACCAGAATTACCGGTGCCGACAACAAATGAGCGAGTGCGGCGTTGCTGTCGGTGCCTTCGACATCCAGTCCATCGAACAGGCCCTTGTTGCCCTCAATCAGACTGATGTCCGCTTTATCCGAGCGGGCGGTGAACGTGTCGTGAATTTCGGCATGGGACATTGTGAAAAAGTCGAGATTAAAGCAGGCGCTTCCAGCGGCGCGTCCGAGCCACAGTGAATCGATGTAGTCGGGACCTTTCTTGAATGTCTGAATCGCCAGACCCCGTTTTGCCATCGCTCCCGCGAGCCCAACCGAAACCGAGGTCTTGCCGGAGGACTTGTGTGCAGCTGCAATGAAAAAGTGGGCCAAAATCAACTACTACTTTCGTTTATTGCTTGCGGCTCCAGCGAAGAATTAGCCAGCGTTGCCGGCAGGAACCGCAGTACCTTGATTCCAAAAAGGACGATTAAACCGGCGAGCG
The DNA here is from genome assembly GCA_964386735.1 of uncultured Woeseiaceae bacterium. Lineage (GTDB taxonomy): Bacteria > Pseudomonadota > Gammaproteobacteria > Steroidobacterales > Woeseiaceae > UBA1847. Next base: position 15,627 of record CAYLTW010000039.1, on the reverse strand, counting down.
CCACGCCACCGAGCCCCAGGCCTATTTCCGGCAAGCTCGGCGTATAACTGGAAATAACGCCATCGTAAAAGCTGGAACTGACGTCCATGCCCGGAAACATATCTAGCGGCCATGCCTGTCCGCCGATAACGATGACATAGAGCTGGGCGAAGCCGCCGATGATTACCAGCGCGGAAGCGATCGCTATCCGGCGACCGGCATTTCCTGGTCCTGATGCCGGCGGGCGAAACAACAGCATCAACGGCAAGAGCCCGCCCGCAAAAACCTGGATGGTCCAGAACAAAAATGGAAAGATGCCGCCATCCAGCAGTATGAATCGCTCCACGCCGATGTGCTGGGCGGCATACAAATTGGTCAGGTGCTGGACAGCGGTGAAATAAAGTACCACCGCCACAAAGACGCCCAGCAACCGGCCAAGTCGCCGTACAAAAATATCTCCGAGTTCCCTGCCGCTGCCATGGCAGGCGCCAAGCAGGACGAGAATATAGGCGGCCAGACCAAACGAGAATGACATCGCTATAAAAAGCGGCGCCATGATGGCCGAGTCATATGCCTCGCGCGCCACGAGAAAACCGAAGATTGAGCCCGTGCCGGTTGTCAGCACCAGTCGCCACAGGAACGCAACCATGCCGGCCGCTTTTACGTAGCGGTTCATGCGCGGTTCCATTTGCAGCCAGACGTAGACAGCGACAACCGCGATGAATCCCACGTAGAGATAGATATTCCATGCGAAAATCGATTTGAAGTTATACGTTGTCATCGCAACGATCAGGCGGTCCGGCCGGCCAAGATCAAGCACGAGGACCGCGAGTCCGCCGATCAGGAGTGCCAGTGCCAACAGTCCGGAGAGTCGGCCAAGCGGTTTGTAAAGCGCCTTGCCAAACACGGTACCGATCGAGGCGACATTCAGGGCGCCGGATGCCGCGACAATCAGGAATATCGCGAAAACGTGCGGGATGCCCCAGACGATCTGGTTGTTCATACCGGTGACATGATGACCGTAATGTTCCATGTAAAAGGCGGCTGCGAGGCCGGAGGCAAGGAAGACAATAAGAATCGCGGCAAATGCATAGAAGCGCCTACTTTGCCCGTCAATTTCGCTGTAAATAATCCGCGTCATGGTAGCAACGCGCTCACAGGCCCCGGTACCGTACACCGGGGTCCAGCCCAAGATCCGCACGAATTTGTTGTGTTGCGTATTTTGCCACGCGCTTTGAAATTTCACTGTCGGGATCGTTCAGGTCGCCGAACAACATCGCGCCGCCGCCCGTGTCGTTACATGCCTCCACACAAGCGGGTTGACGATTGTCATCGATTCGATGAACGCACATCGTGCAACTCTCGACGGTACCTTTGCCGCGTGGTGCATGCGGCTTCTGATCCTCCAGCGCCTCGTGAACGAACGATCTGGCTTTGTAAGGGCAGGCACTGATGCAATAACGGCAACCGATGCAGGTATGCTTATCCACAAGCACTATTCCGTCGGCCCGTTTGAAAGACGCACCGGTCGGGCAGACGTCCACACACGGCGGATCAGCACAGTGCTGGCACATCATCGGAAACGACTTACTGTAACCAGTGCCCGGGTCATGGACATTCACTTTTCGAATCCATTGTGGATCGGTCTCAGGCCTGCCATGTCCACGCAATCCGTTTTCTTTCTCACATGCAGACACGCATTCATTGCAGCCGCTGTCGCAGCGGTTGACGTCGATCAATATTCCCCACCGGACAGAACTCGAGGCAGCCTGGTCGAGGCCTCGGGCCGTGGCTGACGTCGATTGTCCGACACCGTAGAGGAATACGCCGGGCGCCAAAGCCACTCCCGCGGCAGCGGCAGCGGCGCCAAGGAAACTGCGGCGAGCCGGATCAAAATCCTTGGCCTTCGCCGGGTCGCTGATTTTCACGCTCATTCTCCCCTGGCCTCCGTCACAACTTCCTGTTCAGGTCGTGAGGCATGACATTGGAAGCAATCGATACTCACAGCTGCATAGTCATGGCAGGATCGGCAAAAATGTTCCGGACTGGAAATCGTAACCGGAATCGAATCGGGTCCGGGTACCGCATGGCAGCTTATGCATTCCTTGAGGCTGTGGCGCTTGCTGCGTATTCCCTGCAGCACGGTGTCGTCACGCTGGTGCATGAGCAAGTTCATATGATTGCGGCGCATGAAATCGGTATCTTCAACACAGCTGTCGCCTTGCCCCCTGGGGATCAACGGGTAGGGCGTACGACCTGCAGCGACTTCAGCGTCCTCTCCTTCCACCGCAACGGCTATTGCGGTCAATCCGCCCACGGTGAGTAGCGCAAGCGCGATGAATGCGCGCCTCGTGATGAAGTCACGGCGCCCGGCCATGGCTTATTCTCCGAGCCCCATTCGGATATAGCCTGATGGGCATACATCCTCGCATATATGGCAGCCAATGCATTTCGTATAGTCGGTATCGACGTAACGGCCCATAGTGGATTCCGACTTGTTGACCCGGAAGATCGCATCCTGTGGACAATAGATGACGCAATTGTCGCATTCGAAACACATGCCACAGCTCATGCAGCGGTCTGCTTCGCGGATGGCATCCTCTTCCGAGAGGCCCTGAATTCGCTCGCTGAAGGATCCCAGCACGGAGTCGGGTGTAATGTCATTTTCCTGGCGAATGTGTCTCTCTTCGTATTTGAAATGGCCAAGAAACAACTCGTCTGCCGGCACTACTTCGACTGTTGAGCGATCTTCGTAATTGTGGATAGCAAAATCGGCGCCGTCCGTTCCGCGGCCTTGATTGTGATCATAGGCTCCCGGTGCAAGATCGGTTTCCTGCAACTTCTCCAGTAAGCTGAAATGGTGCACATCGATCTTGGGCCGTTTACGCATATCGGCGCCCGTCAGGAATTGGTCGATTCCGGCCGCGGCGATCGAGGCCTGACCGATCGCAGTCGTCAGGAGATGCGGTTTTATGATGTCACCGGCGACGAAAAGATCAGGGTGATCCTTGACGCGGTAGAAACCGTCGGCGTCAATCATGCCACGGCCATTGTCCAGACTCTCGAAACCGGCAAGGTCGCCCACCTGGCCAATCGCTGCAACTATCAGGTCGCACTCGATATCTTTCTCGGTACCTTCCTTTTTGACGGACTCGCCGCTGCTCCAGTCGACTTCAATGACGCGCAGGGCCGTGGCGCGACCCTCGTCATCGGTGATGACTTCTACCGGAAGTAGCGACCCCATCATTTTTACGCCTTCGCGGGATACGTGCTCGACCTCCATTTTGGTCGCCGGCATGTCGTCGAGAGACTCCCAGGACACCAGCGTCACGTCGGCCCCCTGGCGGTGAGCGACCGTGGCCGCGTCGTGTGCCATATGGCCAACGATGATGTTTTCCGGTCTGTCGTGCTTGCGTTTGTTCTTGATATGACCGAGGCGCCGGGCAACTGCGGCGACGTCCATGGACGTGTCGCCACCGCCGACGACGACGACGCGCGCCGAGGTATGTTTGAGCCGCCCGTCATTGAATGCCTGCAGGAAAGCGACGCCACTTATACAATTGGATGCATCGCCACCGGGCACCGGAAGGGCCGCGCCGGATTGGGCGCCCAGACCGATGAAAACCGCATCAAACTCCTTTTGCAGGTCTTCGAGGGAAACGTCGACTCCGACTTTCGTATTCGCGCGAACGTCAACGCCGAGGTCGATGATACGTTTTATCTCGCCGTCGAGTACTTCATCCGGGACGCGGTATCCAGGAATGCCATAGCGCATCATTCCCCCAAGTTTCTCGTGCGCCTCGATAATCGTGCAGGCGTGCCCCTTGCGACGAAGATGATAGGCGCAGGCCAGACCGGCAACGCCACTGCCGACGATGGCGACCTTCTTGCCGGAGTCCTTCGTTGCCGATTGCAACTTCAGTTTGTGTTCGAGCGCATAGTCGCCGATAAACTGCTCGACCGAATTGATACCGACGTGATCCTCGACTTCATTACGGTTACATCCGTCTTCGCAAGGTGCGGGGCAGACCCGGCCCATGATCGCCGGAAAGGGGTTGGCGTCGGTTACCCGACTGAATGCGTACTCCTGCCATGGCATGTCGCCGGGGGCTTTTTCTATGCCTCGCGCAATGTTCAGCCAGCCGCGAATATCTTCACCCGAAGGGCAGCTTCCCTGGCACGGCGGTGTGCGGTGAACATAGGTCGGACACTTGTGGGTTGCGTCAGCCGTGAAGATTTCTTCCTGCCAGGGCAGGTGTGCATTGTCGCCATCCTTGAAACGGCGCCTGGTGAGGAGGTTTTCAGTCATTTTTTTATTCATCCTTCATTTGCAACTGCGTCAACGGTCGTCTGGCCATCAAGAACGATGGCGTTCGATACCAGTTGATGAACGCTAACGATGTTATCCATATCGAAACCGTAGGCCGGCATGATCTTGGCAAATTGCGATTTGCAAATAGCACAGATTGCGGCCATGTGCGTAACACCGTGTTCTTCCACCACTTCCCGCAGTGCCTGCATGCGTGGCGACGCGCCCTTGGTTCGGAGTTCAATCAGGTCATCGGTTAACAGGCCGCCGCCGCCGCCGCAACAGTAGGTGCCCTCGCGAATTGTATCGGCCGCCATATCAACGAAGTTATTGCAGCAGGCCCGGATTATCGCGCGCGGAATCTCAAACTGGCCGCCGGGCTTGTCGCCCATGCGCGAGCCGCGCGCGACGTTGCACGAGTCATGGAATGTCAACGTCATGTGATCGTTCGCAGACTTGTTCAGCGTCAACTCGCCTTTTTCGATCAGGTCGAACGTAAATTCACAAATATGTTGCGGTATCGGGTAGTTCTGATCCAGGAAGTCGAACGGTCCGACCAGCGTATTCATGAAACTGTACGCGACTCGCCAGGCGTGCCCGCACTCGCCAAAAATGATTCGCTTGACGCCCAGATCCTCGGCGGCTTTGCGAATACGCTCTGCGACTTTTTGCATTTGCTCGTAAGAGCCGATGAACATGGCGAAGTTCGCGGCTTCGGAGGCGTAGGAGCTGACCGTCCAGCTGACGCCCGCCTGGTGAAATACCTTGGCGTAGCCGATCAGGCCGTCGACATGTGGTTCGGCGAAGAAGTCGGCGCTGGGTGTCACAAGCAGGATATCCGCACCTTTTTCGTTCACCGGCAGGCGCACTTTGACACCGGTTTCCTCTTCGATGTCTTCTTCCAGGCCTTCCAGAGTATTGATTAGCGCCGGCTCAGGCAGACCCAGGTTGTTGCCGATCTTGTGGACCTTGCCGATGATTTCGTTACAGTATTTTTGGCCCTTACCGATATGATCCATGATCTCGCGCGCGGCCATGGAAACTTCCGCCGTATCGATTCCGTAAGGGCAATAAACCGAACACCGCCGGCACTGTGAGCACTGGTGGAAGTACGTGTACCAGTCGTCCAGCACTTCTTCTGTCAGGTCTACCGCGCCGACGAGCCACGGAAAATACTTGCCCGCCAGCGTGAAGTAGCGCCGATAGACTTTTCGTAACAAGTCCTGACGCGCGACCGGCATGTTTTTCGGATCACCGCTGCCAAGAAAATAGTGGCACTTGTCGGTGCATGCGCCGCACTTGACGCAGCTGTCCATGTAAACCTGAAGCGCCCTGGACCCCTTCAACAGCTCGCCGAGTTTGTCGATGGCCTTCGCCTGCCAGTCATCAACCAGCTCGCCAGGAAAACCGAGCGCCTCCTGGTGTGCCGGGGCGGCTACGAAAGGCGATGAGTGCTTCATCGAATCCCTGTCGAGCGTCGGAATATGGATCGGAATCCCGATCTCAGCTGTGTTGATGTCAGACATAGTTTATGACCCCGCGGACCTGGCCCGCGGCGAGACGTATCGTTTCTCGCGAGGATTATCAACCTGGTTGCGGGCGGGGCTGAAGAACAGTCCGGGAGCGTGCAGGAGTTTCGAAAACGGGAAAATAATCATCAATAACAATACCAGGCTGAGGTGAACCAGCAAAACCGGATCGGGCGGAATCGGCTGCCAGTCGAAATACATTAACCCGAGAATGAATGCTTTTAGCGACAAGATGTCGGTATGTGCGACGTACTTCATCAACAACCCGGTTGCAGCAATGGCGATCAACAGCAGCAACATCAGGTGATCGGATGGGGCGGATATGTAGCGGACGCGGTCGACCGCGAAACGCCGCACCCAGAGTCCGGCCAGGCCAGCAACCATCGCAAAGCCTGCGTACAGTCCGAACGGCTGGACCCAGCGCACCCAGAACCACACCGGCTCCGTGAAATAACGAAGATGCCGCATCACAACCAGCAGTAACGCAGCATGGAAAACCCAGCCGAATAACCAGGTCCACTTGCTGGCTTTGAACAGGCTCTCAAAGAAAACGACCTCTTTCGCCATTCGGAAAACCACGCCTGTTTTTGTCACGGGCGCCGGCGTCGTCGGGATTTTCAATGGCGCCGGCGTACGCGCATAGAGGCGAATTCTGTACGCAAGGCCGAAAGCAAGAGTTGCCGTTGCGAAGTAGAACAGTACTGCGTAAATGGTGCCCAGTACCAAGCCCTTGTCCTTTTTAAACGCAGCCCGTTGGCTTGGGGAGACCGGCGATTTTGCAAGCCTGCTTGGCCGGGCCATAGGGGAATAGTTCGTAGAGATACTTGCTGTTGCCCTTGTCGGCTCCCAGCGATTTCTTGATGGCCTTGGTCAATACCCGCACCGCCGGAGCAATCTGGTATTCCTCGTAGTAACTGCGCAGAAAGTTGATTACTTCCCAGGCATCGTCACTCATCTCAATGTTTTCACCCTCGGCAATCAGGAGTGCCAGTTCCGGGTTCCACAGGCTGATATCCGTGATATAGCCTTCCTCGTCGGCTTCTATAGTCGAGCCATTGTATTCGTAAGCCATGGCGTACCCCTTAAATAACCAAAACAGCAGTCTAGTTTATAACCAGGACTGGGTGGCGTCACGTTCGGCCACCAAATCCACAAACCCTTCATAATCGACAATGGCAACACCCTCGATCAATGAAAGGTCCTTCAGGCCCCGGGCAGCAATATCGGGATCAAGCACATAAAATGAAATCTCCTCCATCCGGCCGGCAATTTTGCCGGCATGCGCGGTATTGGCCAGGGCCGCGTAAACGCCATCCTCGATAAACAGGATCGAACTGCCGGTTTTCGCCAGGCGAAGGCAACTGTCCAGGGCATTTCTCTCGAACGGCGATTTATTGATAATGTGCAACATGGGCTTCAGGAACTGATCACAACATCCTGTTGCGCCATGATTTCACGCAAATCATCAGCAGCCAGAACCTCAACTGGAATGACGAGATCATCGGCGGTCAGGCCGCGAGCCTCGAGTGACTCTTTTTCGACAAAAATTTTCTCAACGTCATAATCATCGAGCGCGCCATAAGTTTTGGAAAAATTCTTCATGCCTATCTCGCTCGTGTCCTGATTTTTTTTCAACTGACACACGCCATCGTCCAGGAAGACCACGCTGACGTCCTGATCGAACGCCGCCGCGACCAAAACAACCTCGAGACACTCCAACGCGTATATCGTGCCATACGGCGCCCTGCGATTAACGTACATAAAACGCTTGACAACCTCGGGGCCGGACTCGTCGTACTCTTCCATAGTGTAATTACCCGATCAATCGCCAAACACAATCATGCGATCGGCCTGGATGCCCGCTTCGACCAACTGGCCAAGCCCGGAAATTCGAAAGCCGTCTGCCACTATTTCGTCCTTGACACCACGGCGAAGCGCGGCGGCAACACACACGACAAGATCGACTTCCTTGTCTTTTGCCAACGCCGACCACAACGAAACCAGGTTACGATCGTCGCTTTGCGGTTCGGATAGCTTGTTGCAGTTGTACACGCCGTCGTTGTAAAAAAACACGCGATAGATCTCGTGCCCCTTCGCCAATGCCGCCACGACAAACTTATAAGCGCTGTCCGACGCCTGGTGCGTGAACGGACCTTCATTGATCAGAATGCTAAATTTCATCAGAAATGAATATGAGCCGATGCGTTGAGGCTGGATCGTCCGCCGCGCCAGTCCTCGATCTGGTGCTTGGTAAAGGCCAGCCCGGTCATCTCGAAAAAGCGCGGCCAGCCGATACGATCTATCCACTCACCCATACGCTCCCAGGCCTTCGCGTCGTCCTTGTAGGCGTACAGGATAGTCTTGACGACTTCTGTGACTTCCGGCCAGCGAGGTGGATTATTCGGCAGGTTCGCGGCAACCAGTTTGTGGAAAGTCGGTTTCGTACGCGCATTGGAATGCTTACCGCCCACCCAGATCGCCAACTTGGTCGAATCCGGTCCATTGATTTGCATCGGCGGGCAGGGCGGGTAACAGGCTCCGCAGCAAATGCATTTTTTCTCGTCGACCTCTAGCGAGGGCTTGCCATTAACCATCGCCGGGCGAATAGCCGCCACGGGACAACGTGCAACCACGGCCGGGCGTTCGCAGACGTTGGCAACGAGATCATGGTTGATCTTGGGTGGTTTCGTGTACTGCACGTTGATCGCGATATCGCCCTGACCACCGCAATTGATCTGACAACAGGATGTTGTCATGCGTACCCTGTTTGGCATCTCTTCATGCGTGAATTCGTGATACAGCTCGTCCATCAGCGATTTGACGACACCCGACGCATCCGTACCGGGGATGTCGCAATGCAGCCAGCCCTGGGTATGCGAGATCATCGACAAGGAGTTACCCGTGCCGCCGACCGGGAATCCTGCCTCGTTCAGCCGCTCGATCAGCGGCGCGGTCTTGTCCGAGGCTGAGACCATGAACTCCGCATTGCTACGGGTCGTGAAACGGATATGGCCATCGGCGAATTCATCCGCGATGTCACACAGCTTGCGGATCGTATACACGTCCATCTGCCGTTGCGTACCGGCACGGACCGTCCACACCTCATCGCCGCCTTTGGCGACGTGGTGCAGGACGCCGGGGCGCGGCCGGTCATGCCAGTCCCAGTTGCCGTAGTTCTCTCGTAGCAACGGGTGCATGTACGGAAACGGGTCCGGAACGCCGGTTTCGTCCGCTCTGCGAGGTAGTTCCGTGCCTTTCATCACTGTCCTCCCGCCGCGTTTTTCCGTTCATGCCATTTCCTGGCTTCTTCGTCCCAGTCGTCCGTGCGTACATAAGAACTGGTGCGTGGATGATTGACCATGTTCGGATCGACATCGACGCCAATCGCGTCGATGAAATTGGCAAGGCCTATGCGATCAATGGTCTCGCCGATACGCTCATGTTCAAGTGCATTTTCTGCGAAGAAGTCGACCACCGTTTCGGCCAGGTCATTAAACTTCTCGAAGTCCTCATCAGATTCGAGCTTCATAAACGGCACGATGACCGTACCCATGGTGTCGCCGATCTTAAGCGATCGTTTGCCGCCCATCAGAACGGAGACGCCGCGATCCTTGCCCGGCGACAAAGCCTTGGTCATGACATTGATGCAATGCATGCAACGCACGCAGCTCTTGTTGTCGATGTCCAGGGTGTCATCGTCATTCAGACTGAGTGCGCGTGTCGGACAGTTGGAAATGACCGTATCGATCATCTGCTTGCGGCCGACTTTGGCGACGTGTTTCTTGACTTCTTCCTGATCGACTTGAATGTCATCGCGCCACGTGCCGATTACGGCGAAGTCCGAGCGATGAATGGCGTTCACGCAGTCGTTCGGACAGCCGGAAAACTTGAACTTGAATTTGTAGGGCAGTGCCGGCCGGTGCATCTCATCAATCAGGCCGTTGATTGTCGAGCGATGCGCACGCACTTCGTCGTAACAGGATTGCTCGCAACGGGCGTGACCGACACAGCTCATTGACGTTCGTAACGCGGGTCCTGCGCCACCCATGTCCAGGCCGATCTTGTTCAGTTCATCAAAGGCCGGCTGTACTTTGTCTGTCTTGCAGCCCTGGAACATGATGTCCCCTGACTGGCCGTGGAGCGCAATCAGGCCGGAGCCGTGTTCCTCCCAGATATCGCACATATTGCGCAACAACTCAGTCGAATAATGAAACCCGGCGGGTGGTTGTACCCGCAAAGTGTGAAATTCCTTTGACTCCGGGTACTTTTCGGCGACCTGTGAAAAACGCGGAATAATTCCGCCGCCGTAGCCGTACACGCTCACCGTGCCGCCTTTCCAGTAGCCCGTACGGGTTTCGTAGGAGTGCTCAAGCTGGCCGACCAGGTCGGTCATCATTTTGGCGTGCGGTGTGTCACCGTCGTTCGCCAATCGTTTTAACCCGGTGACGAAACTCGGCCATGGCCCGTTTTCCAGCTCATCCAACATCGGGGATTTGTGTGATTTTTTCGCCATCTTGGTCACCAGTCGCTGTGCGTTGATTTGCTCCCCCGTAGCGGCGCGCAGGGGTAGTCGCCAGAGAGCAAAAATCGCCCCGAATAAACTGCTTGTTTTTGTATATTCAAATTTTATGATATACGGTTTCCAGTTCGAGTTCCAGCAAGGGAGGGGCAGGCATGGGTTCACGCAGGGCAAGGCCCGAAGTCCGCTGATGTTTTCAGATACTGCGAATGGCTATCGCGAATGGCGTGCTGCCCGGCTGGATCGCCGTCCTGCAGGCGTCGACGACCTGCTTGTCGAAATCGGAGGGCTGACCGTCCTGGATCAACAGGAGAAGGCCGCCATCGAGGCGAATATTTCGCGCGCGAACATGGCAATCTACGCCTGCCGGGACCCGGCGGCAGACAGTGCGGCAATTCGAGCGTTTGCCGCCCGGTTCGGGCTGTCACGGCTCGATCATCATTTGTGCGCCAATGAAGACGGCGTGGCTGAATTGACCGCGGTTTCCGAGGGGCGTCGGGGTGGCTATGTGCCGTACTCCAGCAGACGCCTGAGCTGGCACACCGACGGCTACTACAACGCGGCATCGAGCCCGGTGCGAGCTGTTGTACTGCATTGCGTCCAGGACGCCGAAAAAGGAGGGCAGACCGCCGTTTTCGACCCGGAAATCGCCTACATCCGTTTGCGCGATGCAAATCCCGCGTTTATCTTCGCCTTAGAACATCCCGAATGTATGACGATTCCCGCCAATGTCGGGGATACCGGTGAAATTCGATCCGCGGTCAGCGGGCCGGTATTTTCGTTTGACGAGCCGGGCGGCGCACTGCAAATGCGTTACAGCGCGCGGAAAAAGAACATCCAGTGGCGAGATGACCCTACGACGACAGCGGCACGGGAATTCCTGTCGAATCTACTCGACTCTGAAGACAGCACTGTATTGCGCTTTCGTCTGGGTCCGGGGCAGGGCCTGATTTCCAATAACGTTTTGCACAACCGGACATCGTTCGAAGATACGCCGACGCGAAAGCGTTTCCTGTATCGCGCTCGCTATTTCGACCGCATTGACACAAGCTGATCCGCGTGCCGCGACGGCATCGGGCGGCGAAGAAAAAAATGAAGGCAGAGCCATGGATACCATTGAAGTTCATATCAGCGACATCATCATCCAGCACCCTGAAATCAACTCGTTCAACGAGTTGCTGGAGGCCGTGCGCGGCATTACCTCGGACGATATGCTGTTTCTTGATTTCGATGTTAAACCCGACTATCGGGATACGCCGCGCAACTGGCAGTGGCAACTGGAAGGCGCTTTCGTCGGTGGTAAACGGTGAGCGACGAGCGCATCACGGCGCTGGTTAAATTTGCAGCGCCTTATGGGCGTGAGGTATCCCTGGAAAATGTCGAGTACGAAAGCGGCATGCGGATGTTACGCGTACACATTCGCGAAGGACGCCGCTTTACCGTTATGGATATCGATGAAGACACGGCCATGCGCTGGGGCGCGGAAATGCGGGACTGGGCCGGCAAAGCACCTCATTTAAGGACTAGCTGAATGGACTATCTGCCTGTCTTCCTGAACGTAAAGGGAAAACGCGCCGTGGTTGTCGGGGGCGGCACGCTGGCGGCGCGCAAAGCCGATTTGCTGGCCCGTGCGGGATGCGAACTGACCGTCGTGGCGGCCGCGCTGAACGATGACCTGGCGCGGGTGGTTCGTGAGTACCGGATCAAACACAAGACAACGGCGCTGTGCGGCGACGATCTCAGCGGCTGCGTCATCGCCTTCGGGGCTTCGTCGGACCCGGCGATCAATCAGAAATTGCACGAGCTGGCTGTCGCCGCGGGCATTTTGGTCAACATCAGCGACACCACGGATCTCTGCGACTTCATCATGCCGGCTGTGGTTGATCGATCTCCGCTGCTTGTCGCGATAGCCAGTGGTGGTGCCACGCCGCTGCTGACGCGCATGCTGAAAGCCCGCTTTGAAACGAGCATCCCGGCCGCTTACGGCCGCCTGGCCGAATTCGCCGGCAGCTATCGTCAAAAGGTGAAGGACTCCATACCCAACATGACGCGGCGCCGGCGATTCTGGGAAACGATGATTGACGGGCCGATCGCCGAGCACCTGTTTTCAGGTCAGGAAGAACAGGCGACGGCATTAATGGATGGATTGCTCGACGAAGCCGCGCGCGATAGCGAGCAACCGCCGCGCGGTGAAGTGTACCTGGTCGGCACCGGGCCGGGCGATCCGGACCTGCTGACATTCCGCGCATTGCGCCTGATGCAACAGGCTGACGTCGTGCTTTATGACCGGCTGATAGGCGAGGGTATTCTCAACCTTGTGCGCCGAGATGCCAGCCGCATCTATGTCGGCAAAATGAAAAAAGAGCACACCCTGCCGCAGGAAGAAATCAGCGAAATGATGATTCGCCTGGCGAAAGAAGGAAAACGGGTGTTGCGATTAAAAGGCGGGGATCCTTTCGTTTTCGGGCGCGGGGGAGAGGAAATTTCGAGCCTCGCGGACAATGGCGTGACGTTTCAGGTGATACCCGGCGTCACGGCCGCCAATGGTTGCGCCGCGTACGCGGGCATACCGTTGACGCATCGTGATCATGCGCAGGGATTCGTTGTCGTGACCGGGCATGAAAAGGATGGTCAGCTCAACTTGAACTGGGATAGTTTGATTCAGCCCCGTCAGACCGTCGTGATCTACATGGGATTGACATCGCTGAGTACCATTACCGAGGGATTCCTGAGTCATGGAGCGGATCCGGCGACCCCGGCGGCCGTCATCGAGAACGGGACCCGCCAGGAACAGCGTGTGATCGCCGGAACCCTGGAGTCCCTGCCGGATAAGTCTGTCGAAGCGGATATCACGAGCCCCGCCCTTATCATCGTTGGCAGCGTTGTAACCCTGCGGGATAAGCTCTCATGGTTCGCACGCGGAGAGCAATCATGAGTGACGCACTGAAATACCTGATCAAAGCTCGTCCGGAGGCGATGGGTGCCTATTTTTCTTTTCTGAAAGAGGCCGGTAAGCACCTTGACCCGAAGACTCGCTCGCTGATTTCAGTCATCACCAAAATCGATAGCCAGACAGAACGCGGTTTGCGCCAATACCTGCCGCGTGCTCTGCGCGACGGTGCCACGCCGAATGAGGTACTGGACGCGATTCTGATGGCGTTTCCGACATTGGGCCTCGCCAAAATAACCTGGGCAATAGACATTATGCTGGACATGGATATTCCAGAGTTTCGGCTCGAATTGCTCGGCGCCGAACCCGAATGGCACGACCTGCTCGACTGGAGCGACGTTCAGGATGGTGAGATCACCTATGCTGATAATCGCGACGGTCGAAATGTCTTTATTTTTCGTTCAGGCGACGACTGCAAGGTATACGATAGTCGCTGTCCCCATCAGGTCACCAACATACCGCATCTGGCATTGTCCGGGCTGCGTTTAACCTGTCCGAAACATCAGTGGGCCTTCGACGTGTCGACTGGAGAATGCGTGGACAAGGGTACCCGCCCATTGAATCGGTTCGAAAACAGAATCGAGGATGGCCGCTTGCAGGCTCGTTGGTAACGACTGGCCGTTTTTAGATCTCAATCCTCAAGCTTCAGGTTCGCACAAAACACATCGTGTAATGTGGCCATGACCTTGATCGCCTCATCACCGGACAGCGAATAGATTATTGACTGTGCTTGCTTCCTGGATTCGACGATATTTTCACGCCTCAATATGGCGAGATGCTGTGACACGGCCGACTGCCCGACACCCAAAAGGCTTTGCAATTCGCCAACGGTCTTCTCGCCCTCCGAGAGTTGGCACAGGATCATCAGCCGCCACTCATTGGACATGGCCTTCAGGAGTTTGCTGGCGTTGGACGCCATATCGTGCAGCTCAGCCAATCTTCGGAAGTCGTCTGGTTCAATAGAGTTTTGTATTACATTCATAGATTTACCGACATATGTTGCGGTCGTTTCTCGATTTGGTGATCAGCTTTGAGACTATTCTATCGTCCTGAAAATGACAATACTAATATTATGATAAGCTAATGTTCCGACCCCGGCCGATTCTCCCAAATTTTCAAGAGGTGTAATCCGATGTCCAGTGAAGCTCAAGTCGTATCCGACGACATACACAGCGCGCCGGTCGCCGTTCCTGCGACCAAAAGCATGTCGATTATCGTGACCAAAGGAAGCCTTGATTGGGCGTACCCGCCGTTCATCCTCGCCACGACCGCGGCGGCAATGGACTTGCGCGTCACGATGTTCTTTACGTTTTATGGCCTGCCCCTGTTGCTGAAAAACCTGAATCTGCAACTGACGGCTGCGGGCAACCCGGCAATGAAAATGCCAATGATGGGCGCGCACATGGGACTGCCGAACTTGCTCACGGCACTTCCCGGCGTAGACGCTGCCTGTTCCAAGATGATGAAAAACCTGATGGCGAAGAAAGGCGTTGCGCCTATCGAGGACTTGCGCGAGGCGGCTCTCGATTCGGACGTCAGAATGATTGCCTGTCAGATGACCATGGACCTGTTCGAGTATTCTGTCGACGACTTTATCGAAGGCCCCGAACTCGGCGGCGCCGCAACCTATATTGAATGCGCGACGCAATCTGACATCAATCTTTTCATCTAGTCTGCTTTGCCACAGAAAAACCAAACCGGAGGTTTACGATATGGCTGACCATACACTTGATGCAAAAGGGCTCAACTGCCCATTGCCTATTCTCAAAGCCAAAAAGGCGCTGAAAGACGTGCCTGCCGGAGAAGTCCTTGAGATTCTGACAACGGATCCCGGATCTGTCGCCGACTTTCAGGCGTTTTGCCGTCAGACAGGCAATGAGCTTATGGAATCGACCAGCGACGAGTCCACATTCCGATTCCTGATAAAACGGGTCGCCGCATAGTTAGAAAAACTTGTGGCCGTTCTCGCAGGACGGATTCTGCGGCATCGAAAGCACTCTAGGGCGGGCGCAACCAGTGTTCGTCAGCGGCCACCGCTGCATCAAGTGTCGACAGAAATGCTTCGAGTGCGCGCAGTTCCCAATCACGCAAATTGAGCTCTTCTGCTTCGTTGTGACCGATCATCGCGAGCGGCGCCCGATTGTAGTGTTCGAGAACATTGGCGAGTGTTTCAATCTGGCCCTTGCGCTGAAACGGCGCCGTGTTGTTGAGGTTGCGAAGTGATGGCGTGCGAGTCGCCCCGATGAGATCGACACCCGTCCTGGCATAGCGAAGCTCGGGACATGCGCGGTTCGGATCATCGCTGAACGCTCCAAGACAATTGAATGGGTCGGCCATCACC
>CAYLTW010000038.1:0-23631 GCA_964386735.1 uncultured Woeseiaceae bacterium | reverse complement strand
CTACGAGGAGCGGGGTCCGATGTGGGTCTCGCCACGCTTTTTCGCCAGCCCGACCTGCCTGCGACGTTCTTCCAGCCGTTCCGCGCGATCTGCATCCAGTTCGTTGATGCATTGCGGGCAAGAAACCCCTTCCCTGTAATCCGGTGATTTGAGGTCGTCGCTCGACAGGGGCCGGCGACACGCGTGGCATTGAACATAACCTCCCTCCGCAAGATCCCGGTCGACCGCGACACGTGTGTCAAAGACGAAACATTCGCCTTCCCAGCGATTCTCGTCCTCCGACATTTCGCTCAGGTAATTCAGAATTCCGCCCTGCAGGTGGTATACCTCCGCAAATCCGAGTTCAATCATTAGCGACGTCGCCTTTTCACAGCGAATGCCGCCCGTGCAAAACATTGCCAGCGGCCGGTCTCGCGAAGTGTCGGCAAGCTCTTTTGCGAAGTCCGGGAACTGACGGAAGCTGTCGGTTCCCGGATCGATTGCCCGTGGAAAACTGCCAACCTCGACTTCGTAGTGATTTCGTGTGTCGATCACGAGCACGTTCGGGTCTTCGATCAGCCGGTTCCATTGTTGCGGCCGCACGTACGTCCCGGTTTTCTCATGCGGCAGAATATCCGGCCGCCCCAGCGTTACGATTTCCTTCTTGATACGGACGCTCATGCGGCGAAACGGCGCTTCGTCAGATTCCGTCCAGCGCGCGTCGATGGGCTCACGCAGGGACAAGCGATCTTCTATCCACGCAAAAACCGACTGAATGGACTCACGGTTCCCCGCGATCGTGCCATTGAAGCCTTCGATCGCAACGAGAATTGTGCCGAGCAACTCTTGTTTCTCACACAGCGCTTGTAGCTCATCGCAGAACGCCCGAGGACCCTGTACATCCAGGAAACGATAAAACGATGCGACTTTCATGTTTCTTCCGGCTGCTCGTCCTTGGTTAAGGACAGGATTGAATGACGAATCTCCTCACCAAGCACAAGCCGCGCGTCCGCTCCGATACTCTCGATGTCGTCGACAAAATCGAGTTTGCCATCCGAATTGCGCTGCACGACGTTCAGATCCTGCAGCATTCGGATGTAATCATGAAACAGTGTCTTATTGAAAAAGTCTGGCGAATGCAGCCCATAGATCATTGACAGGCGCTCTGCGCTCTGCTGGCACAGGACTTCGAGTCTGGCTCGCGAAAGATTGCCGGAACCATTGCGCACGAGTATTGCAATGACGAGATAAAAGCGCTGCAACATCGGTACCATGGATTGCCCAAGCATCAGCAACTGGTAGGCCTTGGCCGATCCCGCAGGGGGCCGCTCCAGAACTTTCTTATTGCGGCTGCGCGTCAGGATTTGTTTCTCGATGAGGGCTTCTATTGCCTCGGTCGTTACATCGTCAATGTCGTCACGGGGCCACTTCAGTGCGAGCTCCTTCTGCATGAACGGGTAGATCAGCCGAATAAGTCTTTGCAACTCCGCATGCTCGAGTTGCCGTCCCTGGATAAAACAACACGCCACCGAGGCCGGTATAGCCAGCAGATGCAAAATGTTGTTACGAAAGTAAGTCATGAGTACGGCCGTGCGCTCGGCCATGTGAATAACCTCGCCCATCGGATGCGAAGTACGGCTAATTACGTCGAGTTTTTCGCCATGCGCGATAATTTCGTCCGGCGTCATGTCCGGAAATGTAACAAGCTCCGAGTACCGAAAACGTCGCAGCAATTCCAGGCTCAGTTGAAGTTGCTGGCGAAGCTCGTTCGCACCAACTTTCTGCTTTGGCGTCGCCAGCAGTGCATAAGCCAGCAAGCTTATTGGAGTGACCGCCGCCGCCGAGTTTATGGCCTGCATGATTTCGCCGCCAAGCTCGTCAACGATATCGCCGACCCAGGCCGGGCGCTCGCCATTTTCAAACTCGGCATCGCGCCAATCGGGGCGAATTCTATCAAGGAGCGGATCGAGCTCGATGGGTTCGGCGACGTTGACGTATACCTTGCCGAAATTATCGCGTAACGACCGGATCGAGCGAATCAGCCCAAACAGCGATTCCTTCTTTTTCTCCGCACCCCCTAGCTCGCTAATAAATGATCCGCCTTCAATCAGCTTCTCATACCCGAAATAAAACGGCACGAAGACAACGGGGCGTTTTGGTTCCTTGATGTACGAATGCACGGTCATAGCAAGCATGCCGCCCTTGGGAGACAACAAACGGCCGGTCCGACTGCGACCACCTTCAACGAAATACTCGACCGAATAACCGCGCGACAAAACCTGCTGCAAGTAGGCGTCGAAAACAGCGGCATATACACGGTTTCCCTTGAAGCTGCGGCGAAGAAAAAATGCACCGCCACGTCGAAGAATCACCCCGACAAAGGGCATATTCAAGTTTATGCCGGCCGCAACATGTGGCAGATGCAGGCCCTGCTCGTACATGATGTAGCCGAGCAACAAATAGTCGATATGACTACGATGACAAGGCACGTAGATCAGCTCTTTATCACGTGCAAGTTCGTGAACACGTTCCATGTGATTGAGTTCGATGCCATCGTATATCCGAAGCCACAACCACTTCAGGAAGCGCTCGATCAATCGGATTGTAGTCGGCGATACATCCGCTGCGATTTCGAGGACGTAGTCGCGCGCTTTGCGCTCCGCCTTCTCAGTCGCGCGGGGATCATCGCCACCTTCGGCCGCGATCGCACGACGCACGCCGGGTGCGAGCAGCACCTGGTTCACCAGCGATCGACGATGTGACAAATCCGGACCGACCGTTGCGACACGCCGCTTGCGCAAATGTACACGGAGAATTCGCGACACTTTACGAAATGCAACCGATGCACCCAGTTGCTCTGATGTAATCGAGCTCAGGGGCAACGGTTCGCTGAACCGAATTAAGGTATTACGGCCGTGTATCAGGGTCGCGAAAAATTTTCGGGTTCGGCCGACAACCTCCCAATTTTCCGTGAACAAAAGCTTGAGCAGCGATCTTTCCTTTTGTGGCGCGCGACCCCAGTAAATTCCGACTGGAATCAGTAACAATTCCTGTTGCTCGCGCTCGGCCGCTTCGACCAGTCGGCGGAGACGCCTCGAACCTGTTTTGGACGGTCTCCGAAATACGAAGCCCTCCATATGTCGAATGACGACTACACGGCCGGACTCGTGCAGGCCGCAGAAATTTAAGGAACTCGTCGGCGATGGCAGACCGTGACTTGCACTGGCGCGCTCAAGGACCAGCGTATCTGCCAGTCCGCCCGTCTCGAGTACGTAGCAAACCTCAGCATCACGATCTGCCAGCAGGTCGGTCGGCGAGTCTGGTTGAATTGCCGGCCGGGTCCAGATTGCAAGTACTTTGCCCGCGAACCAGTGCAGCGGACGAACGATGATACCCGCGATATTCATGGCGGATTAGTCTACCGAACCCTCGGCAGTCTCCAGCGCTTCGTCAATATTGTCCTTGGAATCCTGTATTTGCTTTTCAACGTCCTCGGCTTTTTGCATTGCCTTGTTGAAGTCCTCTGCAATTTCCGCGCCCACGGTATCGTTGCCCGATTCGTCCGTCGAATCGTCCGTCGCGTCGTCCGATGAACCGCCGCAGCCAACGAATGCCAGACTGATTGCCAATAGTATGTATCGCATGATCATCCTCCCGTTCTTATTCGAAGATTACCCGGTGACGTATTGTATGAATCGTGCCAGGTAATCGTTTATTTCATCGATATTCGCCGTCAAGCGGTGGTCCCCGTCGACCAGGTGAAGCGTTGCAAGACACTGCTGTGCAAAGCGAATACTGTTCTCAACCGGCACAATATCATCACGCCAGCCATGAATGATGCAAACCGGCATTTTCGGCGGGTCGGGCGTCAGGCCCTCGTAACCTTCAACAAAATACGCGGGCGCAAGCACGAACAAACCCGCCGCATTCAGCTTGTCGGCCGCGGCCGTGGCCACGTGCCCGCCCATACTCGAGCCGACGAGGATAAGGCGATCATCAATATTGCGCGCATCAGCCAGGAGTTTTTCGACTCGCTCGGTCGGATCCGCGATGCCCTGGTAGTCGATACTATCCACCTCGCAACCCAGTGACCTCGCCTGCTCCGCCATTGCGCGAATTTTCGTTCCCCACGGCCCGCTTTCCTGCCCATGAGAAAAAATAACCGTGGTCATACGAGAATTCCGTCCCCGGTATCGCAACGCTCTTCGATATGGCGCACCAGTAACCAGTCGCGATCCTGCCCCCAAATAGTGAAGTCGCCCAGGCGAACTGTCGGCACACCCCAGGAACCCGATACCATCATCGACTTCCGGTTTTCGTCCGCGATCTGCCGCCACTCGTCGTGACTGATGGAAGCCTTGGCATCGGGCCAGAAAAGCCCTGTTTTCGCCGTTACCTTTCGCAAACCGGTGTCTGTGGAGACGTCAACTGCCTTACTCCAGATTGCCTCGCCAGCATTCAACAGAAACTCTCTCTCACGGCGCTCTCCAGCAGCATATTGCAGTACAGCGTGGCAACGCTCGACACCGGCACCAAGCGGGTCCGCCACTTTCCCGAACGGAATCCCGAGGCGGCGGGATTCACGACTCGTGTCGGCAGCGATGTAAAGCAGCTTCGCCTTTGGCACCTGCAAGCCGCGCATCACCATCGGCAACACGGGCCGAATTCTGAACTCAAGACCGAAGGCATCCGCAATATCCATAAACCGTGCGAGGGCAAGATAGGAATACGGACTACGAAACGAATGGAAGAACTCCAGCGGTGGCAGACCCTTTGCCGCTGCCGGCGGTTTCACCGGCAGGCTGGTCTGCATGACCTGAACAATCGATGTAATCCGCGCGGAAGGGCCCGAACCACTTGTCGCGTGCAATGATTCCAGACGCTCGACAAGGTAGTGCAATCGGTCGACGCCCCAATACCATTCACGACCGTAGTGCAGCATCGCCGTGTTGTAATGACCGAGTTTTCGCAGCAGTTGCTGGTTCCTTTTCAGGAGCGAAGCTGCGCTGCCCGATGACACTGTGCCCGCTGCCCTGCGGGCCACCGCTTCGGAATCGCCGCGCCAGTACGCTGTTATCGCTTCCATGAGCTCAGTGTCGAAGTCTGCCCGACCTTCAGCGGCTGCAAGCGCATCGAGCAACGCCAGTCGGTGTTCGACCGGCGGCGAGCCTTTGTCGAGAAACGGTATTCCAAGTTCGCGGGCAAGTCGCCTGCAGTCATTCACCGCATATTCCGGGTACAACTCCGGTGCCGGGCGCAGAGCGCCGGTGATCGCTTCGGTCAGGTAGAAGCGCAGCTCTACGTCATAGTGTGCTGCAAATTCCGGCAGGTAACTGCTTAACAAGTAGGAATACGGATCGTCGAGTTCGAGAAACACCGAAACGACATGCGGCCGCCGCATCAGTTTGCGCCGCATTTCGATGAAGCGGCGCTTTGTGTTCAGCAGGCCCTCGCTGAAAACAAGGTTTAACATTGCGGAACGAAGCCTCTGCCCCAGTTTCACGATTCATCCCAGGCAGATGTTGGCTTCCACAACAGCTCGTCAAGATCGGGTCGCCAGCGAAATTTGCGCATGTCGATCCGATCTGCCGAAACAAAAACCCCTTCCATCATAAGCCGATCGCGTTGTTCTTCAAATTGAGGGCTATCTCGGTCGAACGCGATTTTGCCCGATGCCTGCACAACCCTGTGCCATGGAACTTCATGTCCTTTTGGCAGGTGACGAAGCGTGTAACCCACCTGGCGTGCTCCGCGTGCAATTCCGACGATGTCTGCGATTTGCCCGTAGCTGGCAACACGGCCCCTCGGTATGTCGCAGATCCTTTCGCGAATGCGTTGCATGCGTTTTTGGGTATCCACAGCGATTCTAGCTAATTGGTGCGAAGACGCGCTCTGATCTCGCGCTTTGCGTCCTTGAGGACCGTATCACGATCCAGGCTGTCGAGAATCTTCTCGACGACGACTTTCGGCCCCGACGGTCCCCAGGATTTTCCTTTTGCAAGATACTCGGCTGCGACTCGGCCGACAATCAAGGTGCTGTAATAGGCAACAGCGCCTTGCGCCGCGGCGGTCGCAAGCGTCGACCAACCCAGCGTGCCAACTTTGAGGGCGCTCGAGCCGAGGTGAATCGCCCAGACCGTCGCCATAATGGCGGCGGACTCCGCCGCAATAACAGCGACGAGTGAGCCGGCTTCTTTCTGGCTAAGCGGCAGACCGTAAACACGCGACAGGTGCACGACCATACCGACATCGATAAACGCCGCTGCGAACAGGTCCGCAACCGGCACTGGATTGAACGCAACCGCAATACCCTTTCCCACGCAATAGGTACGCACGAGCTTGTCACCTATTTCCTTGCGTGCGGCAAGTATGCGACGTCCGACCTGGTCACTGAGATCCGATGCGAACAGGCTGGCATTCAGCGCCGCGAGTGTTTTCCCTTCTGAATCGAGAATGTCCCAGAGTTTGATCTGCAATGCCTCAATATCAGGCGCGCGGCGTCGCTCCGTTACTGATTCCCTGCCATCCGAAGCAACTTCAATTACGGCCTGTGGGCGAGGTTGTGCAGATACCGATACTATGTGCTCTGGATCGACGATGCCCTCTGTGCGCGTACTCAATGCCGCCAGCAGTCGCCGTCGATCCTCTTCGGTATAGAGGTCAGTTTTGTTTAGAACGACGATGACGGGCCTGCCTTGCGCCAATAGCGTTTTTAGCGCATCGAGTTCCGACTCCGTCATGTCGCTGTCGACGACGAATATTACGAGATCGGAGCGTTGCGTTACCTCTTTGGCCAACAGCTCCCGGTCTTCCCCGCCCGCCTCGTCAAGGCCCGGCGTATCAATGAGAAAAACACCACCTGACTCCACTTCGCTCCATGGTTGCATGGCTGAATGTTTCGTCTCGCCGTGCAGCGGGCTTACTGCGAATACCTCTTTCCCTATCAACGCATTGAGCAAAGATGATTTGCCAGTACTGACACGCCCGAAAACGGCCAGATGAATATGACCATGATCGAGTTTGTCCAGCATGCCCTGTACGGCTTTGTAGTCGTGCGAGAGAGATTCGCGTACACCCGCAGGCAGGCGGGCATCGTTGATGAGCTCACGGAGGCTCTCGCGGGCCAGTGTCAGATGATCGGGACCCTGGCGCTCGCCGTCAGTCGTCTTTGGATTTTTCTTCCAGGGCCATTTTGGCAACGCGGCGAACGCCCGCTTCAATATGCTCACTGATGCCTTCCTCAAATCTTTTCGCCGCGACCTCAGGCACAAGTTCGCCGTGCTTCGACAACGTCAGCACGAGGCTTCGGCCCAGCGCATCGAATATCAGACCATACGCGACGGCGTGTACAAATCCACCTGCGACAGTTCCGATCCCCGGGAAAGCCTTTAGCCCGTTGCCGGCCACCGCAAGCGTCAGCGGCAGCGCCCGGCCTACTCTGCTCTGACTGAGGTTCAGAAATTCCTCTATGTCGAGATCGCGCGGCGTCGCGCCGTAGAGTTTGCACAATTCCTGAGTCATACCGGTACCGATGTAGCCCTGAATCAGGATATCGGTGCCAGGACTCACGGCTGCCAACGAGCCGATAATCGCCTTTCGAGTAGAATTGCGAATGACCTGCTCGGAGCGTTGTACACGGTACTCGGCCTCCGCCTCGGCGAGCTTGTCTGCCGCCAGCCGGAAAACAGCCCTGTCGCGGCGCCCGTCCAGTGGTTGTGAGCCGTCCTCCAGCAAATGGTTGATCGCGACGACCAGTACACCAACCTCGGCAGGTCGCTGCCTGCGAATCGGTGACTCGGAACCATCCTCGCGTCGTTCGACAATATCGACCATGCCGCCGGCGCTTACTGCTACAACCCGGTCGCGCGGTAGTTCACCGCCGATGTCCTCCAGTCGTTCGAGCAGACGATGCATCAGGGACGCTTGTTCATCCACACTGAACTGATCGGCCTTGTTCAGGACAAGCACGAGTGGTTTGTCGAGCGCCAGCAAATGCCCAAGCGAATTTGCCTCATGTCGCGTCAGGTCACTGTCACAAACGAATAACACTACGTGCGCGCGCTGCGCTTCTTCAAGCGCCAGCGCATCGAAGCCATCGACATGCCCGCCAGTACCGGGCACATCAGTCAACAGGATCTCTACACCCAAATCATCGCGCCACCGATAGTGACGAATGTCACCTGTCGACCCGCCAACGATATCGATCTTTACGTCCGCTTCCGGGACCAGCGCCTTGATCAGCGAACTCTTGCCCGTGCTGATCTCGCCGAAGAAACACAGATGAACGCCGCCAGCCTCGCGGCGACTCGCAAGTTCCAGGAGTTCGTTTTGTGCGGTGGAAACATTAACTCCGGCCGCCTCCGCATCACGCAGCCGTTCTTCGATGTCCTGCTTCGATAACGGTTTCGGCATCGAGGGTTTCGGTGGAGTAATCTTGCGGCGGATGACGAGCCGCCAGATCAGCACCAGCGCCGCCAGCATAATCGCCACCATGATACCGATGTACGTATACAGCAGAAACGCCGGCCCTTCGGCGAGTCGGTCCCAGACGTTCAGCGCGGATTCGGTCACGAACAGCAAAGCTCCCGTCGCCACGAGAACGGCAACGAAAACCGCGATCGCGATCGCCACGCGAATGAAGCGATCCAGTTTCATAGCTTTGAGATTCTACCTGTTGGAGCCCGTCGTAGGAGGCTCCTACTGCGATTGACTATCGACCCAGCGATTAATTTTTGCCTCCAGCATCGACAGCGGCATCGGCCCATCCTTGAGAATTTCACGATGAAAAGCGACCACGTCGAAGTTGTCTGCGAGCCGCTCCTCGGCCATGTTGCGAATCTCGCGAATTTTGAGCTGACCGATCTTGTAGGCCAGTGCCTGCCCCGGAATCGCCATGAATCGTTCCGCTTCGGAGATTGCGCGCGCCGGCGCCACAGCCGAATTCGCGTACATGTAGTCAAGTACATCCTGACGACTCCAACCCTTGGCGTGCAGGCCCGTATCGACGACAAGACGTAGCGCACGCCACAGTTCCGCGTTCAATGCACCAAAGTACTGGTAGGGATCCGTATAGACGCCAAGCTCCTTGCCAAGTGTTTCGGCGTACAGGCCCCAGCCCTCGCTGTACGCTGTAAACCCGCCATATCGACGAAAGCGCGGCAGGTCTTCATTCTCGCGCTGCAGGGAGATCTGAAAGTGGTGTCCCGGTATCGCCTCGTGAAGGAACAGGGATTCCATTGCCCATTTCGGGCGTGCCTTAATGTTGTATGCGTTGGCGTAGAACACACCGGGACGCGAGCCATCGGGTGTGCCGGACTGGTACGAGCCGCCCGAGGCCGATGCCTCGCGGAATTCTTCCACGCGTCGAACCTCGAACTGCGTTTTCGGCGCAACGTCGAAAAGTTTCGTCGCCAGCGCTTCGATGTTATCTGACATGTCTCGATAGCCCTGGATCAGGTCATCCGGCTCATCGAAGAAGAACTGCTCATCCTTGTTGACGAAATCGAAGAAATCCGTGAGATCTCCTTCGAAACCAACTTCTTCTATAACGCCACGCATTTCGCCGTGAATGCGTGCGACCTCATCCAGCCCTATCTGGTGAATTTCGTCGGGCGTCATGTCCGTCGTCGTCCGCACCTTGACCATGTAGGCGTACCAGTTGGCACCGTTCGGCTGATCGCCAAGACCGACTGTTTCCCTCGAGGCAGCAATATATTCGTCGCCGATAAAGTTACCAAGGCGCTCAAACGCCGGAATGTATTTGTTCTCGATTGCAGCCCGGTAGGCCACCGTCAACCGCTCGCGCTCCTCGTCGCTGAACGATTCGGGCATGTTCGTGATCGGCATCCAGAAACTGGACTCCTCGGCACTGCCGACAAGGTGCGCCTCTATTTGCGGAATAACTTTAAGCATCAGAATTTTCGGCTGCACGACCCCGGCACGCATGCCTTCTCGCATGTTTTCTATCGCGAGATCCATGTTGACGATGATGTCGTCGGCGCGGTTGAGAAAGTCGTCGTAGTTCTTGACGGTCTTGAATGGGTGCAAACTCGAGCCGCTGCCAAGCTGAACAAAGAAGTTCGTCATCAGGTAAAACTGATTCATTGGCTGCAGGTGGGATGGAAATTCGTGTCCAGCCAGCGATTGCTCTCGCTGAATCTCGAAGATGTCATAGCTGAGTTGATCCTGGTACTCGAGAGAAGACCGGTCGATTTCCCGAAGGCGAGCCAGGAATTCTTCGTCAAGCCGCCGACCCGTATCACGATAGTCCTGGCTCATCGAAATCGCCATGCGATCATCATAGCGATCGTCGCCGATTGCCGTCGCCCACAGAGGGTTTAGCTCAAGATTGCGTTCGAAATGCTCGTCAAAAAGCTCAGCAAGCTGCGCCGACGAATCGTCGGCTTCCTCCGTGACAGCATCACGCTGGCCACCGCCGCAGGCAGAAATGAAAAGCGTGGCAACGAGCATCGTTGCGGAGAGAGATTTCATGGTCGGATCCCGGTTTTAGTCAAGCCGGGGAGAATACTACGTAGGAGCCTGCCATGCGGGCGATTCCGGAATTCGCCCGCATGGCGGGCTTCAACGGCGGGCTCTTACAGCATGAATCCGAGGTCGCGAACCGCAAAGTTGTCGATGTTGGGCGCTACGATGCCAAGATCTGTGTCGGCGATGCCGAACCACCTGGCCAGCGTTGCGGCATACTGATCTGCTGAGGTTGTCGGAATCATACGGCCGCCACTGACATCGTCATTCCCGTCTATTTGCAAAAGTGGGTAGGTACCGTACAGTCTTTGTCCGAGTACGGCATCGCCGACGATAATCTGGTTGCTGCCCCAACCGTGGTCAGTTCCGTCGCCGTTCGATGTCAGCGTGCGGCCGAAGTCGGATTGCGTAAACGCCGTAACACTGTCGGAAACACCAAGTTCGACCGTTGCATTGTAGAACGCCGTAAGGCCGTCGCTGATACCGGCGAGCAAGCCCGGCTGGTTCAGATTCTGATCATCGTGTGAGTCGAAGCCACCCGTTGCAACGAAGAATATCTGGCGCTCCATCTGCAATGTGCCGCGTGCTGCGATCAGCTTCGCCACGGTCTGCAGTTGTAAGCCGAGCTGTGACGACGGAAAAACGGTGTTGAGCGCCGGCAGAGTCGGATCGTTGATTGCCGCCGTCACCGTATCGGCGGTGTTGATTGCCCGCTTTTGTATTTCGGCGAATCCACGCTCATAAATCGAGTTGTAGCCGGCGTTCAGAATTCGCTCGAAGGCCAGCCTTTGTTCGAAAAACGGCTCGCCCGGATCTGTCGTGAAACCGGTGAATTGCTGCGGCCCATCCGGGCCCATAACGTACGCAATCGTCTGATCGGCTGACTGAAACAAGTTGTTACCAAATAGTGACGCATTGGTCGCCATTTGTTGACCAGCAACGCTGGTTCGAATGACGTCCGCCATACGGCCGGCCCATCCTGTATTGCTTTGCGCATTCCCTTTCAGTGACTGCCACTGATCCTGCTGATCGGCATGTGAGAACAACTGCGGCGGCAACAAGACCGAGCGATTGAAATACTGATCCTTCGTCGTTGGCTCGATCAGCGGGCCGACGTTTGTAACGAAGCCCGCGGCACCGGACTGAAACAGACCCTGGAGCCCTGTCATGGCCGGGTGCAAACCGTAGTCAACCCCATCGGATACGACCGGCGTGACGGGCAGCAAATCTGTTTGCGCCACTGCCAGGTTCTGACGGGCCTGCGCATATACCTTGTACTCAGCATTGCTGCGCGGCACGAGCATATTGAAGGAGTCGTTGCCACCATGAAGGAACACGCAGACAAGTGCGCGATAATCGTTGAACGGCGCACTACCACCGATAAGCTGTGAGTACGTCAATCCCGGCGTCGCGGCAAGAACCGCTGCAGCACCGCTTTTTTTCAGAAAATCACGTCGATTCAGAAATTTCATTTTGCTCTCTTGGGTTTTCGCCTGCCAGCACCTCAGCGTTGGTAGGCGAATTCCGGCGATGTCACGACAAGGTAAACGGCTTCGGCGGCCCGAAGCGCCGTCTCAGTCTCCGGTATCAGCGCAAGCATTCCGGCAATCTCGTTTCGCAACGTAGTAGAGATCTCCCCGGCCAGTAATTTGCCGGCGACGGAATCGACAAGCCTGTCTATGTCTGCCGCAATTACCATTTCGGATTCAAAATTGATGTAGACATCGTCCACGTCCAGATTCTGGTTAGTCGAGTTAAGGCCGAAGGTCTGGAAAAACATGTAATTCGTTATATAGGTATTCAGATACTCGGTG
Source organism: uncultured Woeseiaceae bacterium (assembly GCA_964386735.1). Lineage (GTDB taxonomy): Bacteria > Pseudomonadota > Gammaproteobacteria > Steroidobacterales > Woeseiaceae > UBA1847. The sequence goes on along the minus strand of CAYLTW010000038.1, from coordinate 11,353 downwards.
GCAATCTCGAGCTCGGGCGCAACCAGGCCGCTGTCGCGTATTTCTCCTGGCGGTGCAAAAAACGGACTGAAAAAATTGAATACGTGCGGCGCCTGCATCGGTCCCTGACCGAAAATTATGTAGACGTAGCCCAGGGGATAGCGCCCGCTCTGAGACGTCGCGTTGTAGGCCCGCCACAATTGTGTAAGCCGCAGTATCGGTTCCTTGACCTTGCCATCGAGTTCCATTGGCATGTCCGGGTGCGCTTCGTCATCCATCAATATCGCTTTGACGACCGCGCCAAGATCACCGCGAATACCGCTGCCGTTGTTGTTGAATATACTTGCGATGCGATCAACGTAAGCCGGCGATGGATTACTCGTCACGAGGCGCTGTATCAGTCGAATCGCAATGAACGGCCCGACGTTTGGGTGATTGAAAATCGTGTCGAGGGCCGCGTCGAGATCCTGCTCACCGGTTTGCCCCGCCGGAATCACGACGCCACTGAGCACGGCCTTCTCGCCAGTGTCGTGGTACGCCGAATATAGCGCCATCGGCTGAACCTGGTTGAAGTAGGTCGGAAACGCGTTTCGCAGATCGGAGAAACCGGCGTAGCTCCAGCCCGTGTACACGTGGGCGAATGCCTCGATAATCGCCTGGTCGTAGGTCGGAATCGACTGGCCCAGGCCATCGAGCTTTCGCGTCCCGTCATTGTTAAGCTCAACAAGCCCGATCGAAAACAATTGCATCAATTCGCGAGCATAGTTTTCATCCGGGCGAATGTTCAGTGCCGGATTGGGCTTTTCGTTGCCAAGCATGCTCAGGTAAACACCCATCGCCGGGTGCAGGCTGACCTCTTTGATGAGGTCGCGGTAGTTGCCGAACGAATACTCCACAAGCGTATCGTAAAAATCTGCCATGCCCCAGGGCAATTCGCTCAACGCGCCCTGCTGCGATATGACAAAGATTTCTGACAGCGCGAAAGCCACTCGTTGTCGCAACTGGTCATCGCCATTCAGCGCATTGCGAAACCAGATGTCAACTCGATCCGGCTGACGTTCGCCACCAAATTGGGGTGGCGGCAATGCTTGCAGGAACGGCAATTGCAGCGAGGCGGGTTTCGTAAACTGATCATCGATCCAGACCTCAAATCCCATGCTAATGACACGATCGGCCTCCGCTTCCGTGGCACCGAAGCTTGCCTGGTTCAGGAGTTGAAACGCCTCCGCTTTGCTAATGGACGGTGGCGGCGGAGGCGAGGGTGGACCAGGGGGCGCTGAACCGCCTCCCCCGCCGCCACAGGCAGCGAGCGTTAGCGCCAGCATTATTGAAAATAGTCGGATCATGCTCATATTATTTTCCGTATATCGATTCCAGGTAGGCAATTTGTTCTGCTGTCAGTAGATTCTTCAGCCGGATAAGCATCGCCATCTGGTACTTCTTGACCTGGTTCTCCGCGAGCAACGCCTTACCGGCGTATTCGAGTACTACGTCTTCGTCTATCGGCACGTTGTCCAGTTCGGCCATGATTTTTACGTATGCCTCACGCATGTCCCATTCATGCTCCGCGACATTGGCCTGTACTTCGATGACGGCTGCCCGGATTTTCGTAAACTGATCCTTGCTGAGCCCGAGTTCAGCCTGATTCTCGAGGATCAGGTTCGGCGGAAACAACTTTCCCTTGAAGACATCGGCTTCCGGCGTCTCCGCCATCGCAGATGTGATCCCAAGACAGACAACGGCGGTAAGGATGATTGATACGACTGAATGTCCTTTATTCATAGTAACGCTCCTTCTGCCGGTCTCGTTGACACTGAAAACGCCGGCAAGTCCTGGTACAGGTCAATTTCGTGTTTCGGGAGCAGCACATCGCTGGGCGCAACCCAGGATGTGGACTCCAGAAGGTCGGCCATCACGATAGAATCGCTTTCGATCGATGACGGAGTCACCGCATTGAACACAATGAGAATGGCGGCAGCAATGCCCGCAGCGGTCGCGAGCCACGCGTATCGCCGCCGCGAATTCTGATAGCGCCTTTCGGCGCCCGCCCAGACCTTGTCGAAGGCGGGTGCCTGTGAATCCTCCGGTATTGCCTGACTTACGATTCTGGCCAGATCCTGATCATTCGTGCTCATCGCATATCACCGATTTTTGTTCGCAAGGCCTTCTTTGCCCGGTCGTAGTGCACGCGACCCGTGCCTGCCGTAACACCCATAACCGTGGACGCCTGTTCAACCGTCAGTTCGCGGCAAAAAACCAGTTCCACGATGTCGCGTTGCCGCGGCGGTAGCGCCTGCACGTGCTGCCAGATGCCCGAGTTTTCATGCGGCTCGATTAATTCGTCGGAGTTATCGAAGCTTGTCGCTTCATAAGCTTTGACCAGGCGCATTCGTGATGCCAGGCGGCGATAGCGACTGCGAGCGAGATTTTGCACGACTGAAAACACAAACGTTTTCAGAGACGAACGATTATCGAATCGTGCTTTACCGCTTAACAGTTCAACGTATGCTTGTTGCATCAGGTCCTCCGCTGCCGCGTGATCGTAATTACAGCGGGAGAGGGCCCAGCCGAATACCTGGCCGTGTATGGCTTCCAATGCCGAGCGTGTGACCTCAGGGTTGTTTTCCAGAGCATCTCCGTCTCTCATGGCCCCTCCCGATAGCTTGGTGGTACGAAGAGGATGCTTGTATGACAAGCCGCGGATGCATTATCGCAGAGGGGGGTCGGTGCCAATTAACATAATCGCCCGCATGGCGGGCTCCAACGGCGGGCTCCAACGAGGATCAGGCGCAGTCTTCGACGACGGGCGCAAATGCCGTGCTGGCCACACGGCAGCCTGCCACGGTCTGGTGGATCGTGAGTGAGATGGGCTCTGCCGACCCGATCGGGTGGAATACGAGCAAAATAGTGACCCCGTGTTCAATCTTGTCCTCGCGCTTGCGCAATCCGGAATCGCATTCAACGACGTAACGTTCACTGGCAAAAGCACCAAGATCGGCAAGGCAGGAGAAGTACGCAAGAATCTGGTCGCGAATGCGTTTGGTCAGTTTCAAATCAGGTTTTTCAAATACGGCCCAGCGCGTTGACTGCTCGATAGTGTTGACGATGCTCAAGCACAATCGCCGCACTGTCAGACTCTTGAACACGCGGAACGATTCGCTGCCACGCGCCATCGTCATTGAGCCCTCTATTTGTGCCCGACCGGAGCTGCCAGCCGCAACGACATTGATGCCAGCGCGCCGCAGTGCATAAGCATCGTCCTCGTCAATCTTGCGCGCCGGCGTAAGTTTGCGATTGAAGCCGAGGCTTTCATGTTGCAGCGATTGCCACGGCCCGAAAGAACGATCGAGTTTACACAGCAGGCCTGCAAGCGCCGCACCGGCGACTCGCTCCACATCGTCCTTGTCGCCCCGTATTTTGACACGTGGGTAGTAACTCAACATGTTGGGACTACCATAGCCGAGATCGCGCACGCCAACGATCACCTCCGCCGGCGATTGCCATTTGGTGGACGGGTCCACGACGAGCATTGCGCCTCGCTGCCGGCAATACAATTCAGCCGCGAGAATCGCGGCGGGTCCTGTGTCTACGGCTTTTCCGCAAGGCGGCAGGTACAACAGGTCGAAATTTTCAGCCTGCTCCAGCGAAAAAATTCCGGTGCCCTTTTTGCGCGAACCGACGAGATCATAGTCGGAAAGCTCAACACCATCCGACCCCTCTTGCACATGTCCCACCCAGGCCGGGTCGTAACGACTGTCGCTGCTGGATGTCACATTGGGACGGTGTATTGGGTACGGTTGCTCGACCTGCACCATGGTCGATGACAAGAGCATTTCGCCGACGAACGACTCTGCATCTTCGACAAAACTCAATCTCCGAAACATCTCCTGATCGATGACAATACGATTCGCCGGGTTGACCCGCTGCAGCGTGAGATTGAACAGCTCGTCGTCATCATCATCAATGCCGTCGTAATCGACCGCCGCACGGATTCGCTCGGTGGATCCAGGTTCAAGCGCGCGAAGCACGAGTGCCGAGCCACTGGCCGGTAAGCAAATCAATGCGCCACGCGCACTATTGGCGACCCGGACGACGTAGAGCTGCTGCCCACCGTGCTCGAAGAATTGTTGCACGGCCGGCCCAAGACTTGAGCGTGACCAGGAACTGCCAAAGCGGCGGCGAAAATCACCGAAATGATGGACGAGGATCGGTGTATTCAGGGGACCGCGAAGCGCACGACCAACGAAAGCAGCCGTGGTTTCAGGTGCGACTACGATGGGTTGATCCATCGGCGCGATTTCTGTGACCGTGATGCCACGGTCAACTACATCTGACAAACCTATCTCCGTGATAGCCAGATATCGGTGCGCTTATTATAATCGTTCAGGCATCATGAGTAACCATCTGGCAAGGACATTCCCGCTCCTCGGCTCGCGACTCGAGTATATGTCGCTTGCCGATTTGCCGACGCCGGTCACCACGGAATTGCTAGTCAGCGGTTCAAGGCATCGCGAAATTACAATCAAACACGATGACGTCAGTGGCGTCGAATACGGTGGCAACAAGCTACGAAAGCTTGAATACATACTGCAGCAGGCGAAAAACAAGGGCGCACAGCGCATCGCAACGTTTGGCACAGTTGGATCGAACCATGCGCTGGCGACGGCGCTTTACGCGAGGCGGGCCGGATTCGAATGCACGTGTTTCCTGTCGCACCAGGCATTGAGGCCGGGCCTGGGCAACACCCTGCGATTTCACCTTCAAAATGGTACGGAGATCGTCCATTACAGCGGTAGCCATCGTGAACGCGTCAGTACAATGCGCAAATACCTGCGCGGCGGCAACGTATGGGTCGTGCCACTCGGCGGTTCGTCATGGCTGGGCACGGTCGGCAATGTCAATGCTGGCCTGGAGTTGGCTGCACAGATTGAGGCGGGCGAACTGCCCTGCCCGAAACGCGTTTACATCGCGTTTGGCACAATGGGATCCGCCGCCGGGCTTGCTATGGGCATCGCACTATCCGGCCTGGATATCGAGACGCACGCGATCCGGGTGTCCCGGAAGATATACGCAAACGACACTGGTCTGCGGCGCCTGATGCGCAAGACCGCCGCGATGATGCACGCCATCGACCCGGCGATACCGCATGACCTCGAGCAGCGGGCAAGCATCGTATGCCGCGATGAGTTTTTCGGCACTGGCTATGGCCGCACAAATGATGCAACAGAGCGCGCGATCGCGCTGGCCAGAGATGAACTCGGCATATCGCTGGAATCAACCTATACGGGCAAAGCTATGGCAGGACTTCTTCACGATGTTGGCGAGGGATGCGATGGACCGCTGCTGTTCTGGAATACCTGCAATTCGCGGCCGTTGGCGATCGATGACACATTGCAACCCGATTTCAATAGCTTGCCCAAAGAATTTGCACGCTATTTCGACTAGAACTGTTCGCTTTCCTGCTCAGCTTCGGCAACAGCTTCTTTGATCATTTCGCGGACCTCTTCGAGCGTCGGGTCATCGGGGTTCTGCTCGACCGTGTTGCGTACAAGGCGTGCCCGGGAAAGCACCTCATCCGCGTCGAATTTCGTCAGGCGGACCGGGACGCCGTTTGCGGTACTGGCGACTGCGCGAGCGTGTTCGCGTAGCCGCAGACTGAATGTGTCGCCAGCTGCCTGCAGCAGATCGTTTAGCCGCTCGTCCGGATCAAGAAGATCATCTTCGAGCGGCTTGTGGCTCTCGAAATACCACTCGCCATCCTTTCGCCCCAGCAAATAGGGTTCATTGATAATCATAACTGGCTCACCGACCATGACCAGCTCATACAGGAACTCGATATTCTCAGGGTACAAACGAACGCAACCATGGCTGACTCGCATGCCGACGCCATAGGGTTGATTTGTCCCGTGGATCAGGTAGCCCGGCATTTCGAGCTTGAGCACGCGGGTGCCGAGCGGGTTGTCCGGGCCGGGCGGTATCACGGCGGGCAGCGGGTTACCCATCTCAACATGTTCGCGGCGCACTGACGCCGGAACCCACCAGGACGGATTCACGGCTTTTGACACAACGACAGTCGAACCGAGTGGCGTTTCCCAACCAACCCGCCCGATTCCAATGGGGTACGTAAAGACGATCTGATCCTGACCCTCACCGACCTCCGGGAAGTAAAACAGGCGCTTCGACGCAATATTGAGCACGACTCCCTCGCGTGGAACATCGGGCAAAACGTACTGTGTGGGCAGGAGTATCGGTGTATTCACGCCGGGTAACCACTGATTGACTCCTGGATTGGCTTCGATTAGTTCGTCGTAGCCGAGTCCGTACTCGCGCGCAAGATCGGACAAGGTGTCGGTCTCGCCCGGAAACACGACCTGCGGCGATCCGATAAGCTGCTGATCCGGCGATGTAAGCACGAAGCGATTTGCTTCGGCGGGATCTTCGACGGGGCGCTCAGCCAACGCCACAATATCCGACGTTCTGTAGTCCCCGAACGTCGCGCAACCCGTCAACGCCACCAGTAACACGGCTGCCGCCGCTGTTCGCAAACCTGATTTGAGTCTGGTCAAGGGAATGAAACTACATTTTGCAATTTGGCTGGCGCCCCGCGGCGCGGGCCTCATTGTACAATGGCAGGGTCTTCGGCCACTCCGAAATCAGGGATTCGATGCGCTTTTCGCCAGACGGGTGAGTCGACAGGAACTCGGCGGATTCGCTTTTCTCCTCGCCACCGTTCATGTTTACCCATAGCGGCACGCTCTCGCGAGGGTCGAAACCCGCTCGTGCCATGTACTCCAGCCCGATGATGTCCGCTTCGCTTTCCTGGGCACGATTAAAGGGCAGCATGATGCCAAGCGCCGCGCCCGCGTTAAGCGCTTCGTAGGCCGTATACGTTCCGCCGGAACTGCCGCCCCCAAGCAATATCGCCGCGACCTGCACACCGACGGTTGAGACGGGTGAACGGGACGCCCGTTCGTTGGAGTGACGAGCGGTTACGTGTGCAATCTCGTGGCCGATGACGGCAGCCAGCCTGTCCTGATTGTCGGCGGCCTTCATGATTCCCTTGAAGACACCGATCTTGCCGCCGGGCATCGCAAATGCGTTGACGGCTTCACTTTCGAAAATCGCCATATCCCAGTCGAGGTCGCGGTATTCCGGGTCGAGTACTTCAACCACGGCCGTTGCGACGCAGTGCACATAGTCAATTATCACACGATCCGTTTCGAGCGGGATTGAGGCGCGCATCTCACTGAACTGGCGGGCAGACTCTGCCGCAAGCTCCGCATCCGACCGGTAAATTATCTGGCTTCGGCCTGTCGGCGACGTTGAACACGCAGCAACGACACTTGCGGCAATTGCGAGCGAGAGAAAAAACTTGAGCTTGAGCATCATGAGACCTCCTCGAATCAGGGCCATCTTAGCCTCTGACGTAAGGAATTTCGACAATCACCGCGGGCGGCGGTTCCGTCGGCTAACGTGGCAGGCGAGACTCGAATTTCTGCCGCCAGCGCGCTGCCGCAACCTTCTCGAGCGCGCTATCGATATTGGCCATCAGGCGCTTCTGCAGCGGCTGCTTGATCCGGTAGCGAATTTCATAGAGATCCCGTTCCTGAACAAGCTCTCGCAACAGCTCGTCGCTGGTTTTGATGTCATCCGCAAGCCCCAGCTCCAGCGCGCGGGTGCCATACCAGTGCTCCCCGGTCGCGACCTTGTCGAGATCAAGGTCCGGGCGATATCGGGCTACGGCACCCTTGAAAAGCGTATGCACGTCCTCGAGTTCTTCCTTGAGTTTGGCGCGATCCTCATCCGTATTTTCGCCGAACATCGTTACCGTACGCTTGTACTCGCCGGCCGTGATTTGCTCAAAATCCACGCCATGACTGTCAAGCAGGCGGTTGAAGTTCGGGATTTGGGCGAGGACGCCGATTGAGCCAAGAATAGCGAATGGGGCCGCATGAATTTTGGTCGCAACACAGGCCATCAGGTAGCCGCCACTTGCGGCCACCTTGTCGACACAAACATGCAATGGAATACCCTTGTCGCGAATTCGCGCCAGGTGCGATGCAGCGAGGCCGTGTTCGTGTACTACGCCGCCGTGATTTTCGAGTCGCACGACGACCTCGTCATCCTCGGACGCGACGTCCAGCACGGCACTGACTTCTTCACGCAATGAAGGCACGGCGCTGGCCTTCAGGTCACCCTTGAAGTCGATAACGAAAGTGCGTGGCCGCGATTCTTCCTTCTCCTCGGCCTTCTGGCGTTTTTTTTCCTTTTTGTTCTCTTTTTTCAGCTCGCTCTTGTTCGACACGGCCGCTCGCAGTCCGTGTGCAAGCGCTTCGTACTTTTTGTTCAGACTCTCGACGTCAAGACCATCTTCGGATCCCCTGCGGCCCGCCGACGCCGCGACGACGATTACGACGATAATCGCGACAACGATTGTGACAACTTTGAGCAAAAACAGCCCGTACTCGAAGAAAAATTGACTCATGAACAGTTCCGCGTGATCCCGACGTTGTTTTTTTGCAAGACCTGCTCGGCGCGATAACTCGAGCGCACCATCGGCCCCGCCACGACTTCGAGAAAGCCTGTTTCCAGACCCTCTTGGCGATACGCATCGAACTCCTCGGGCGTAACGTAGCGTTCTACTGCCAGGTGATTCGCGGTGGGTCGGAGATACTGGCCCAGCGTTAGAATATCGACATTAGCTGCGCGCAGATCCTGCATCGTCTGCATGATTTCGTGATCCCTTTCACCCAAACCCAGCATCAGGCTTGTCTTCGTCAATACCGCAGGTCGATATTGCTTGGCGTGCCGCAATACGTTGATCGTTTGCTCATAGCTCGCACGCGGGTCCCGCACAGGGTGAGTCAGGCGTCTTACGGTTTCAACGTTTTGTGCAAACACCTCTATCCCGGAATCGACGACCGTCTCAACGTGTTTTTCGGCGCCGTTAAAGTCCGGGGTCAGCGCCTCAACGGCCGTTTTCGGGCTAAGTCGTTTGATCTCGCGGACGCAGGCCGCGTAGTGTGCGGCGCCACCATCGTCCAGGTCATCGCGATCAACTGACGTGATGACTATGTATTCGAGTCCCATCAGTTGTACGGCTTTGCCGGTATTCAGCGGTTCGTCGCGATCCAGCCAGCCCTTTGGATTACCGGTGTCGACAGCGCAAAAACGACAGGCGCGCGTACAAACCGATCCCAGCACCATGATCGTGGCCGTGCCGGCATTCCAGCACTCACCGATATTCGGGCACATCGACTCCTCGCACACCGTGCTCAAGCGGTATTCGTGAACGATATCGCGTGTCTTTGAGTAGCCGGAGCCCGACGGCATCTTCGCGCGTAACCAGCGCGGCTTTTGACCATGCAAAACCGGCTCCGCATTACGACGCAGTTTGACGCCGTTCTTGATCGCGGCGATGCCCTCATCTGTCTGGTACTTGGCGCCGCTCTCGACGATCGGGATATCGCGGAATTTGTGTCCGGCTTTACTCATTCAGGTTTGAACTGCCTCAAAAATCGGACGCGCATTCTCTCACATTGACCAATATGAGCAAATGCGCCGCTGCCCTGTCGCTTGCTTGCGATGGCAGTCCGGTTTGCGTGTGCTCGTCTGCGAGGCATAAAGCGAGCGTAGCGAGCAGCCCGCAGGCGAGTACCGCGAAGTGGGCTGCCATCCCGGTAGCGCGACGAGGGCGGCGGCGCATAAAAAGATCCCGGCCGAAGCCGGGAAAGTCAGGGGGAAATAGTAGCGCCAGAAGTGTTCAGTGAACCCGGGACCAGCTGACAAGTTTTACTTCGTCGCGGTTCAGGTCAAAATTTCGGGCCAGTACGGCCTCAATGTCGCGCTTGTCGGAGTTGCCGTTCATCGGCTCGCTCAATTCGATTACTCCACTGAATTCATTGCCACCGCGGTACGTCGCGTCGGTCAGTTTGAATTGCGTGTAGTACTTTGCAGACATGGCTTCAGACTACGCCTGCGCTGGCCGATCGTCTGTGAGCTACGCCACAAATTCGACCAAATGCTGTGGTGCAGCAAAATGACGGAACAACAGTTTTTTGCTTCAGCTAAGGACAGAGGCTTAAAATTCGACAATTTCGGGCGCGGCGCACAGATTTCGCGCCGTGGCATATGTAATATCGACCGTTAGCTGCCTATCGCTTGGGCGGTTTTCCTGAAAATGCTGATGGGGAACGGACAAATGGGCGCAAGAGCGAGATTTTTACGGGGGGCGCAGTACCTGGTACTCGCCTTGACACTAATGATGGGTGCCGGCGCCTACGCGCAGGACGAACTTCGAGCCACGTTCTTCAGGAACGCGGACGCCGCCAAGGCGGCCGCCGATAAAGCCAATGCGGAGTTACTGGCGCCACGAAGTTACGGGCGCGGCATGAAGGAGTACCGCGACGCCGAGTCGGCGCTGGCGCGAGGCCGCAATATAGAGCTGGTGCGCTCCAATGCGGCCGACGCCGCGAACTATTTCACGACTGCCGCCGAGGCTGCCAGTCTGGCCTCCACGGCCCTGGCACAGGTCATGAAGAGCCGCCAGGACGCCGCCAATGCGCGTGCACCCGAGCTTTCGCCGGAGATCTGGCAAAGCGCGCAGCGCAAGTTTGGCGATGCGATACGCCTGCTGGAGCGCGGCGATCTCAAGGGTTCCAGACGTCGCGACATCGAGGCGACACGCCTGTATCGCGACGCCGAGCTGGTCGCGATCAAGGCACAATACCTGGCTGAAACGCGGCAATTACTGGCGGACGCGGACCGTGCCCGTGTCGGGCGATATGCGCCGATCACTCTGAGCAAGGCCAAGCAACTCCTCGCCGATGCGGACCGTGAACTCAATGAAAACCGCTATGACACAGACCTGCCTCGAAACCTGGCGAGACGGGCCAACTACGAGGCGAAGCATGCGATTTACCTGTCGGAAATCGTTCGCCGGGTTCGCGACAAGGACCTGACAACGGAGGAGCTCGTACTGGCCTGGGAGAAACCGCTAACGGCAATCTCGGGGGCCGCTGATATCGTACCGAACATGGAGGATGGGCCGGCCAATCTCGCCGCCGAACTCGTGGCCTATATCGATAAAATGAGTAGCGACATTCAGCGACTTGAACAGGAGTCGGGCGAGGATGCTATTCGCCTCGCCGACCTTGAAGAGGAACTTCGGGCTCTCGATGAACGCCTGGGCGGCGCGACCGCCGAGCGTGCCGCATTGGTTCAGCGCCTCGAAGCACAAAATCGCGTTCGCGAACAGTTTGCCCAGGTCGAGAAAATGTTCACCACAAACGAAGCACGTGTATTCCGCCAGGGAAACACGATTATTCTGCGACTGGTCGGTCTGACTTTTGACAGCGGCGAGTCGCAAATTAGG
>CAYLTW010000037.1:0-23866 GCA_964386735.1 uncultured Woeseiaceae bacterium | reverse complement strand
AACCAATGCCTGGTATTTCTCTGCGACCACGGTTTCGCGGGGATACGCCTTCAGGTGTGGGGCTCGGTTGCCCAACAGCGTGGGATACTCGATTTCTCTTGCCTCGGGTGTCACGGCGTCACCGAAACCGATGTCGGCCTGAATCTGTATTCTGGCTCCGGCGAGGTCGCCGAACAGCCGCACGCGTATGCCGCCGTATTCTGCTTCATCGCGGATCACTTCAACCTGTACGCTGTCGGCCATCAGTATCAAGCCGTCATCTTCGACGGGAATATCACAGAGTTCGCGAAAGATTGCCTGCAAACTGTCTTCACTGCTGTCGCCGAATCCGAGGAAATCTGCATCGCGTGTTGGGCGGTGTGGTTGGTCACTCCACAGCATGAACAGCATCGCGCCCTTCAGGATGAAGCGATCCCGATAACCGGATTTGCCAAGGCGGTACAAGAGTCTTTCCAACCCGTACCGGGTCAGGAGCAACTGGAAATCCTCGCCCCGTTCACGGGCCAGCACCAGCAATCGGTCGCGCACTGAGGCCGCTGTATTTTTCCCGCGTTTATCATTCATGTGACGATCGATTCCAGGTAGGGACGCATGACATTTCGGACACGGCAGATACCAGCGAAGTGCCAAAGGTCATCCATGGTGGCGCGCCGTGATCGCCAGCATTCCCTGAGTGCTTCGATGGCGACATCCAGACCGATTTTGTTACGATATTTGAAACAGTCTGCTACGGTTTTGGCAGGGGAATACACATGCACGGACACCCCTTCAACCTGGTGTTCCTCAACACCGGCACTGAGTGTGGTAGGGGAGAAGCGCACGATGCGCAGCGGTGGGTATTCCAGGCGTGGTCGCCAGGCTTTTTCTCCGATGGCCAGCCAGATTTCAAACGGTGCCTGGGTCGTTAGTTCGTGAAAGCGCAGGGCGGACAGCAGGCAGACCACGCCTTTGGGCACACGTTTGCAGGCTTCTGCGAGCGAGTGGTGTTCGGTGGCATTGGTTCCCGGCAGGATATAGAGTCCCCGGCCGATCCGTTGCAGCTTACCGGACGTACAGAGGCGGCTGAGATAAGTCCGCGGAATGCCGTAGGGATCCAGGTCGCGCGGACGCAGCACGCCGACTTTTCTAACCAGTTCCAGGATCTTGTCTGCCCGTGTGGTTATGGTAGCCATCATGCTGGAATGTTACAATACCTAGGGACAAGTTATCAATGCATGATGTATTGTAACAATTATGAAAAAGAGCGGTAGCTGGAGAGGCTGGTTCGTACTACGAAGACAGTCTAAGTCAGACTTTGTACATTTATGTCAAAGGGATAGGTATCTTCGTCTGGTTACAGAGAGTTTCCTGATCAACTGCCGGTAATGCTGAGCGGCTTTGCTGACATAGAGAATGGTCATCCGGCACACTAGATCCCGTGCGGGACTTTTGCCGGGATCAGTGCTGCATTGTCCTGCATTGTGGTGCAATGTGTGCAACGGACGCCCCCACAAGTGCTTGATTTTAAAAGAGCGGTAGCGACAGGGGCTGGCTCATAACCCGAAGGTCGTAGGTTCAAATCCTGCCCCCGCTACCATATTTACTGCTTTACGTTCAATGGGTTAGATGATAAATATCTAATCCGTTTTTCGTTTCAGAATTGTCAGTGACGGGATTTTGCGGAGCTAACCGTGAAATCCCGGCATGCCGTTCACTACAAACTCTCGATCTCGGATGTACAGCGTTGTGAGCTGATGCCCCGGTTTCTTCGTTCAAACAATACCTTACCGATACTGTCGACACTTTGCTAGCTCGCGGCAACTTATCGAACCGTTGCTTCATTTCGTGTGAGGCGGGTAGAGAACCCGACGGTCAGTAGTTTGCACCTCCATGGGCATATAACGCTTTATAAATAGCAATATAGATTCAGTTTTTGAAATCCGAGTTGGCTCCCATTTTATCTTTATTATGAACGTATACCCACAAAGACAATCGCTTACATTTTCATTCGAGCGTCGGGTTAGTAACCCGACAGTCTAGCAATGCCAATCTCCAACGCATGGTTAAGTCATAGCCTCACTGCAATGGAATATTCTGGTGAAATTTACAATTCGCCACGGACAGGGTCATCTTCGAGGACATCCCAAACACTGGAAAATCGATCTGTAGGTAAAAACTGGTATATTTGAGAATATGGTCTACTTTAAATGAGATATCCAAATAAAACACAGTAGATGCTGCGAGCAAGAGGTGGAGTAGGTCCCGCCTCTGCAGTAGGTATGCTTGCTCATATGAAACCCATGGAATAAGGGCGCACCACATACCCTATGGATGGATTTATTGATGGTGGAAAAGGAGAGGCGGGGGAGTCATCGCCAGTACAGCCGCAAGGTGGAACGCCGTCGCCTGCAACACAACGCGGAGGCGGTTTTGATGTTCCGTCAATAAACCTGCCAAAAGGCGGTGGTGCTATCCGGGGTATCGGCGAGAAATTCGCCGCCAACCCGGTAACCGGCACGGGTTCGATGACCGTGCCCATCGCCACCAGTCCGGGAAGATCCGGTTTTGGTCCCCAGCTTGCACTCTCTTACGATTCCGGGGCCGGGAACGGTCCGTACGGGTTTGGCTGGTCCCTGAGTCTGCCTGCCATCACGCGCAAGACCGACAAGGGTCTTCCGCAGTATCACGATGCCGAAGAATCCGACGTATTTCTGCTCTCCGGCGCCGAAGACCTGGTCCCCGTACTTAATCAAGATGGGACCAGATTCAAGGATGACACCACCGATCCGGAATACACCATCCATCGATATCGCCCCCGCATCGAGGGTTTGTTTGCGCGTATCGAGCGTTGGACGCACCAGAACAATGGGGATGTTCACTGGCGCTCGATCTCCCCGGACAACATTCTTACGATCTACGGTAAAGATGCTAACTCGCGCATTGCGGATTCCTTAGATCCTGGGCGTATCTTCAGTTGGCTGATCTGCGAGACCCGTGACGACGAAGGCAATGTCGTTCTATACGAGTATAAAGCGGAGGACGGTGCTGGTGTCGACGTTGCCCGTGCCCATGAGCGAAACCGGGGCGACGCCGCTGATCCACGGCGCACCGCCAACCGTTACCTCAAACATATCCGCTACGGCAACCGCGAAACCTTATTGAGCGACGCCGGTCACCGCCCACGTTTCCTGAGCGAGGCGCAGGTCCTCAATGCCGGCTGGATGTTCGAAGTCGTCTTCGACTACGGTGAGCACGACGCGAAAGTGCCAAAACCGGATGATCCCGGCCAGTGGATCTTCCGTGCCGACCCATTCTCAAGCTACCGCACCGGTTTCGAGGTACGCACCACGCGCCTTTGTCAGCGGGTGTTGATGTTCCACCATTTCGACGGCGAAGAAGGCGTCGGCAACGATTGCCTGGTGCGCTCCACCGACTTCAGTTATTCCCACCAGCAAGACCCTGGCAGCGTCAAAAATCCCATCTACACTTTCATACGCGCCGTTACCCAGAGTGGCTACCAGCGCGACGGTGGTGGCTACCAGAAGCGTAGCCTGCCAGCGGTCGAGTTCGAGTACACCGAGCCGGTCGTGCAGGACAAGGTTGAACAGGTGGACCCCGCAAGCCTGGAAAATCTGCCTATAGGCGTGGACGGCGTGGCCTATCAGTGGACCGATCTGCACGGAGAGGGCATCCCCGGTATTCTCACTGAACAGGCAGAGGCCTGGTTTTATAAACGCAATGTAAGCCCGATTGGCAAGCTCGCCGTTGAGTTTGCTCCCCTCGAACGTGTGGCGACCAAACCTGATCTGGCATTGGCTGCCGGGGCGCAGTTCATGGATTTGGCTGGTAACGGGAAGCCTGACCTGGTGGTGCTCGACGGTGCGGCACCCGGCCTGTACGAACATGATGGCGACCAGGGCTGGCAGCCTTTCCAGCCGCTCAGGTCGCGTCTTAACCGCGACATGCGCGACCCCAACCTGAAGTTCATTGACCTGAACGGCGATGGCCATGCCGACCTGCTGATCAGCGAAGACGAAGCCTTTGTCTGGCACGCCTCGCTGGCCGAGGCCGGCTTTGGTCCCGCCCGTCGTGTCGCGCAGGCACTGGATGAGGAAAAAGGCCCGCGCCTGGTGTTTGCCGATGGCACCCAGTCCATCTATCTCGCCGATCTCAGCGGCGACGGACTCACCGACCTGGTGCGCATCCGTAACGGCGAGGTCAGCTACTGGCCCAACCTCGGCTACGCGCGTTTCGGCGCCAGGGTCAGCATGGACGATGCGCCTCACTTCGACCACCCGGACCAGTTCGACCAACGGCGCATCCGGCTCGCCGATATCGACGGCTCCGGCACCATCGATATCATCTACCTGCACCGTGACGGCGTGCGCCTCTACTTCAACCAATCCGGCAATGGCTGGAGTGAGCCACAAGTTCTCAACGTCTTTCCGCGTGTAGACGATCTGGTCAACATCGTGCCCACCGACCTGCTCGGTAACGGTACCGCCTGCCTGGTCTGGTCATCGCCGCTACCAGGCGATGCAACGCAACCGATGCGCTACGTCAAACTGATGGGTGAGAACAAGCCGCACCTGCTGGTCAGGACCACCAATAATCTCGGTGCCGAGACCCGCGTCCATTACGTGCCCTCCACCAGGTTCTACCTGCAGGACAAGTACGACGGCAAACCCTGGATCACAAAGCTGCCGTTCCCGGTGCACGTGGTCGAGCGTGTCGAGACCTATGATTACATCAGCCGCAACCGCTTCGTCACTCGCTACGCCTACCACCACGGTTACTTCGATGGTAAAGAGCGGGAGTTCCGCGGTTTCGGCATGGTGGAGCAGTGGGATACCGAGGAACTCGCCGCCCTGAGCAGCGACGGCGTTCAACTTGCAGCGACCAATATCGATACTGCCTCCCATGTACCTCCGGTGCATACCAAAACCTGGTTCCACACCGGCGTATACCTGGGCCGTGACCGCATATCCGATTTTTTTGCCGGCCTTCTTGATCAACCCGGTTCGGGCGAGTATTTCCGCGAGCCCGGGCTGACCGATGATCAGGCTCGAGCGCTGTTGCTCCCGGACACCGTGTTGCCACCCAACCTGACACTGGAAGAAGCGCACGAAGCCTGCCGTGCCCTCAAAGGCTCCATGCTGCGCCAGGAAGTCTACGCGCTCGACGGCACGCCGAAGGCGGTGTACCCGTACACCGTCAGCGAACAGAACTTCAACATCCGTCACCTGCAAAACCGCGAGGGCAATCTCCACGCGGTGTTCTTTGCCCACCCGCGTGAGGCGATCAACTACCACTACGAACGCAATCCCGACGATCCGCGTATCCAGCACGCACTCACGCTGCAGGTCGATGACTTCGGCAACGTGTTGAAAGAGGCCGCCATCGGCTACGGCCGTCGCCAGCCCGATGCCACGCTACCTGCGCAGATCGACCGGGACAAACAGACCCGCACACTCATCACCTACACCGAAAACCGCGTCACCAACGCCATCGACCAGATTGACGCCCATCCCCACGACTACCGCAGCCCGCTGCCCAGCGAGACCCAAACCTATGAGTTAACCGGCTTCAGGCCAGAGAACGATGCCGTGCGCTTCAGCTTCGACGAATGGACCCGTAACGCCTTCGACCTGCCGGCCACGGCCACCGAAATCGACTACCAACAGACGGCAGACAATGTCGCAAAACAGAAACGCCTCATCGAGCATGTTCGCAGCCTCTACCGCAAAGATGAGCTGAGCTCGATCCTGCCTCTCGGCCAACTCGAGTCGCTGGCCCTGCCGGGCGAGAGTTACCAACTCGCCTTCACACCCGGGCTGCTGGCGCAGGTATTCCAGCGTGACGCTGAAGCCCTGCTGCCGAACCCCGCCAGTGTCCTTGGCGGGCAAGCCCCCGACCGTGGCGGCTATGTGCTCAGCCAGGATCTGAAGGTGGCCGGGGATTTTCCCGACACCGATCCCGACGACCATTGGTGGATTCCAGGCGGCCGCGTGTTCCTGTCCCCCGATAGTGACGATACCGCCGCCCAGGAGCTGGCCTATGCCCAGGCCCACTTCTTCCTGCCACACCGCTACCGTGACCCGTTCCACACCAACGCGGTTAGTACCGAAAGCTTTGTCAGTTACGACACTCACGACCTGCTGATGCGGGAAACCCGCGACGCGTTAGGCAACCGAATCACGGTGGGTGAACGCCAGCCAAACGGCGATATCGACCCCACAAAACCCGGCAACGACTACCGTGTGCTGCAGCCCCGACGGGTGATGGACCCCAATCTCAATCGAATCCAGGTCGCCTTCGACGTCCTCGGCATGGTGGTCGGCAGCGCGGTCATGGGCAAACCCGGGGAAGACCTGGGCGATTCGCTGGACGACTTCAGCACCGAGTTGGCCGAAGCCGTCACGCTCGACCACCTCGCCAATCCGCTTACTGACCCGCACGCCATCCTCGGTCGCGCCACCACCCGGCTGGTCTATGACCTGTTCGCCTACCAGCGCAGCAAAGACCAGCCCGATCCACAACCCGCAGCCGTCTATATCCTGGCGCGGGAGACCCACGACCGCGACCTGGACACCGGTGAGCAGACCAGGGTCCAACACAGTTTCAGTTACTCCGACGGCTTTGGCCGTGAGATCCAGAACAAGATCCAGGCCGAGCCGGAGAAGACAAACGGAGTCGTGGGGTTGCCACAATGGGTTGGCAGTGGCTGGACCATCTTCAACAACAAGGGTAAGCCCGTCCGCCAGTACGAGCCGTTCTTCAGTGCCACCCATGATTTCGAGTTCGGCGTGCAGGTCGGGGTCAGTCCCATCCTGTTCTACGACCCGGCTGAGCGCGTGGTCGCCACCCTGCAGCCCAACAACAGCTACGAAAAAGTGGTGTTCGACCCGTGGCAGCAGACCAGCTGGGATGTCAACGACACCGTACTGGGCGACCCGCGCACCGATACGGACATCCGCGGCTACACCGCCGCTTATTTCGAAAGCCTGCCGGCCAGTCCACCGGCACCGCCGTGGCAGACCTGGCACGCGCAGCGACAGGGTGGCGATCTGGGTGCGCAGGAGCAGGTCGCTGCCGGCAAGGCCGCCGCCCATGCCGACACACTCACCACGGCTTACTCTGATAGCCTTGGCCGTCCCTTCCTGACCGTCGCCCACAACAAGGTGGCAAGTCCCGATCATGATCTGGATGGCAGCGACGACAAGTTTCATACCCGTGTTGAGCTGGATATCGAAGGCAATGAACGCATGGTGCGGGACGCAATCCAGGAATCTGACGATCAGCAGGGAAACCCCGTTGTCGATGAACTTGGCCGCATCGTCATGCGCTACGCCTACGACATGCTCGGCAACCGCATCCACCAGTCCAGCATGGAAGCCGGTGCACGCTGGATGCTGAACGATATCACCGGCAACCCCATCCGCGCCTGGGACAGCCGAGGTCACGCCTACCGCAGCGACTATGACCCGCTGCGCCGTCCGTTGCGCTCCTTCGTCACCGGTACGGATCAGGCCAACCCCGACCAGGAATTACTGACCGACCGCATGGTCTACGGCGAACAGCATCCGGAAGCCGAGCTGCGCAATCTGCGCGGTGTGTTGTATCTCCAGCTCGAACAGGCGGGTGTCGTCACCACCGAAGCCAACGACTTCAAGGGCAACCCGTTGAATGCCTCACGTCGCATCGCCAGCGAATACAAACAGGCGATCGACTGGAGCGCAGTTGATGCGGTAATACCGTCTGTTACCACCGACGCGCTTGACCCAGCCAGGCTGGAAACGGCCCTGGTCCCGCTGCTGGAGGCCGACACCTACACCAGTCGCACGAGTTATGATGCCCTCAGTCGACCGGTGACACTGACCACACCGCATACCCCCACTATGCAGCCCAACGTCATCCGTCCCGGTTATAACGAGGCCAACCTGCTGGAACGGATGGACGCGAACCTGCGTGGCGCCAGCAGCAACGGCCAGTTGCTGTGGACCCCGTTCGTCACCAACATTGACTACGACGCCAAGGGCCAGCGCCAGCGCATCGACTATGGCAATGGTGTCAGCACGCTGTACGACTACGACCGGCTCACCTTCCGGTTGTTGCACCTGCTAACCCGACGTGACGCCGCCGCCTTCCCCGAGGATTGCCCACAGTCGCCTCCGGCTGGATGTCAGGTGCAGAACCTGCGTTACACTTATGACCCGGTCGGCAACATCACCCATATTCGTGACGACGCCCAGCAGGCCATCTACTTCAAGAACAAACGCGTCGAGCCGAGTGCGGACTACACTTACGACGCACTCTATCGTTTGATCGCAGCCAACGGTCGTGAACACCTGGGGCAAGGGGGAGCGCCCATCCCCCATTCCCATAACGACGCGGGCCGTGTGGGTGTGAAGAGTGGCAACGTCCCCGGCCAGTTTGCTCCCAACGATGTTTCGGCCATGGGCACGTATGTCGAATACTATGTTTACGATGCCGTGGGCAATTTTCTGAAAATGCAGCATCGCGGCAGCGACCCAAGCCATGCGGGTTGGACGCGCCGTTACAATTATGCAGAACCCAGTCAAATCGAATCGGAGAAGCAGAGCAACCGGCTAACCAGCACCACGGTTGGCAACGCCAATCCCATCACCGACACCTACAGCACCAGCGGAGATGGCTATGACGCCCACGGCAGCATGCTGCGCATGCCGCACCTGTCATCGATGCAATGGGACTACCGCGACCAGCTCCAGACTACGGTACGGCAGGTGGTCAACAACGGCAGCGCGGTGGAGACGACCTGGTATGTCTACGATGCGGGCGGTGAGCGGGTGCGCAAGCTGACAGAGTTACCGAGTGGGCAGCTTAAACATGAGCGCATCTATCTCGGTGGTTTCGAGATCTACCGGGACTACAACAGCGACGGCACCATCAAGCTGGAGCGCGAGACGCTGCACATGATGGATGACAGCCAGCGCATCGCTTTGGTGGAGATCCGTACTCAGGGCGTTGAAGCGGGGATGCCTGAGCAACTAATCCGTTACCAGTTTGGAAATCATCTGGGTTCAGCCAGTTTGGAACTGGACCATGAAGCGCAGATTATTTCCTATGAAGAATATACACCGTATGGCAGTACGTCTTATCAGGCTGGGCGGTCGCAGGCGGAGGTGAAAAGGAAGCAATATCGATATACGGGGATGGAACGGGATGAGGAGAGTGGGTTTAGTTATCACTCTGCCCGGTATTATTTGCCTTGGTTGGGGAGGTGGGGAAGTGCGGATCCGATTTGGACGGAAGAATCGAATTATGGTCAACTAATGAGTCGCCGCCAAGATGAACGTGATAATAAGCATTTGAATGAAGAAAAACAGCGAGCTCATTATAGCGAACTGGCCACTCTGTATATATTTTCTAATGACAACCCTATTGTATTCTATGATCTGGATGGAAAGCAGCCTGCGAAATTGGCGAAGAAGTTATTTGATAGATTGATAAAGGAAGAAGGTAAGAGGGGTGCGAGAAAGGGGGCCAAAAATGTCGCAAAAAAGGCCTTGAAGCGTTTGGTAAATCCACAAACAAAAGCACTGGCACATATCGCCGAACACGGCGTTGAAGTAGTGGGGAAAGCTGTTCATACAAAGTTTAGAAAAGGATTAACAAGCAAGGATATACTAGGCTTAATGAAAGAGACCGTTAAGAAAGGAAATAAAGCAGTATTAAGCGTAATGGGCGAAAATAAAAAAATAGCTTGGGTGATAGAAAAAAAATTCACAAAGCAAATAGGCGAAAAAGCTGAACAGAATATTTTGCGAGTTGTCGTTGATAAAGAAGGTAAGTTGGTGACAGCCTTTGCCGTGGATAAATTGATTAAAAGGGTGTCGATTAAGGGTATACAAGTTTCTGCGCAATTGGCATCTATTGGACTAGTGTTTTATCCATATGAGGCAGAAGCGGCAAACAAAGATAGAGTAACCCGACGTAAGATGGCAGACGAGAAAAGTTCGATCGAAACGGCTCTAGAATGGGTTGTGCCTTTCGGATTAGCTGAATCATCGAGCATCGCACTTGATCCAAACTATGGCGCGGCAAGGCGGCGCGTTAAGGAAAGCATTTCGGAGTTGGGTGTGGTGTTGGGGAGAGCACTAACTAAAGAAGAAAAATTGGAGGTAAGTAAAAGGGTTTATAAAATATGGACGGGAAGCACATTTGGAGCACCATTACCTAGTCATTTAAAATGAATTTAACAATAGGGGTCAGAACATTCAATAAAAGGGGACGGAGGGATTAAAGTTTACGCATTTGGCGATCATGGAGCCCCACATGATTCAAAAAATGTAATAAGGAAATGAAACTAGCAAGTGTAGAAATGGGAGGCAGACCACGGTTAGAAGAGATGCGGGCTTGCGATTAAGGATCGGATGGTAGGCGCGAAAGCTGAGTGTAGGGGTTCGATAAATAGATCGGAGGATCTAGATGATGCAAACAATCACTTTTCCACTGAAGTTGCAGATGAAGCGCCCGGAAGTGGGCGACCTGCAGGATGCGTTGCAACTGCTATGCATTAATAGAGGACGGACCACGTCAGAGGTTCAATCATAAATTAAGAGAAGAGTCATTAACGTTATCGGGCAGACGCCATGATCAATCAAGCTGTATCAGTCTTCGCACCACTCTCCGACCTCACTGGCATCGCCGCCGAGGCGGCCAAGAGCCTGAGTACGGCGCTCAATATCAATACCATCGCCGAGCTCGCCGAATCACCGCATTTTACGTTTGCGGCTGAACTAGTCGAAGCCGCGTCTGATCGCGATCACATCCTGCGTCGTTTCGGCGTCCCCGGTGGGCGAGTCATGAAAGGTTTCGAGGCCAGGCCGGTCAAGGAACTCGCAAGCGCACCGTTGAGTGCGCTGGAGGGTATTGGCAAGCAGCGCGAACGGCAGCTTACGAAGACACTCGGCGTCAAGACACTCCGCGAGCTTGCACGGTGGCCGTCGTTTCTCCGCGCACGGGAAATTATGGCCGAAGCTGTGCGGGACGGAATTGTTACGGGAAAACCAAAGGTCTTCCGCGTATCGGGCCTCGTGGTCCGAAGCGACGGCACTCCAGTTGTCGATGCGGCGATCAAGGTTAGTCGCCAGGGAATCCGCAAGATGACTCCGCTAGGTAAGCGCGACACGGTCAAGACGAAGGGGAATGGCAATTTCATTTTTGAGTACGAACGGCCTGATACAGCTGGTGACCTGCGCGTTGAACTCATTGCTGACAGAAATAAGGGTGTTGACGAAACGCGACCGCGAGTCATCGGCCAGGCTGGTTCCGACGAGCGTATCACCTTCGTGGTCGGCGACGAAACATTCCGTGGGCTCTCGACCTTCGAGCGGCTTGTCCGAGCCATGGAGCGCGTGCTCGACGATGAAGGTGTCAAGCCGCCAGAAATTGCGGGATTCGATCAACAAACCCTGGCACGACTTTCGTTGACGGCCGGCATCGAACCGCGCACGTTGATCCTCCTTAGCCAGGGTTATGCCCTGGCTAAGGAGACCGGGTTACCCGCAGATGTCTTCTTCGCCATGGGTCGGGAGAAGGTCTCAATTGCCAGCCTGCCAGCCCTGCTTGTTCAGGACCCTGAAAAACGCCGCGAGGCTGTTAAGCGCGCATTGGCGGCGAATCATATTTCATCCAGGCTCGAAAGAGAGACTGCCAGGGTCCTGGACAAACTCGACGAGTTCACGGTGGTTGAGGCGCTCAAGAAGCCAGCTGCCGCCAATGTCTCTTCGGTCGGGTCCGTGCTCGAAGGTGCGCGCCTCTCAGCCGCCAAGCGCAAGAAGCTGGTTGATGCATATATTCAGCATACTGGATCAGCCGAAGAATTCTGGCAGGCCACCCGTACCAACGGCGACCTGAGCAACGCTGAAGTCGATCGGGTTCAGTTCGAGCTGCAACTTGCGGTGGTGACACAGAACCACGTACCACTCAACAAGGCGCTCAAGGCGAACGGCGTAGCGAAGCTCGCCGATTTGGCAGCGTTCGACAAACAAGGATTGCTCAGTCTCATCAAAGGAGGCCCGGGCGGCCCGGGGGTCGGCCTACCCGCCGACCTCGCGGCCGCTGGCACGAGCGAGGAGGGTTACGCCGACTTCATCTTCCGCGTAGTCGAGGACGCATTCCCCACCGCGATGGTTGCTCTTCGGGTCGACAATTTTCCAGATTCTCAACGCCTGAAGGGATTTCTCGACAATAATTTGAGTTTCGATTTGCGTAGAGTACCTGTGCGCACCTACTTGGAGCAGAATCCACGTGCGCTGGACTTTGCCGCCGACGCTACGGAGCGCGAAGCTATCACCAAGGGCATGAAACGCCTGGAGCGTGCCTATCGCATTGCCCCGCCCGGTGCACGAGTCCAAACTATGGAGGTCCTGCTCAACGATGGCCTCGACTCGGCCCATAAAGTTCGTGCACTGGGGCGGACAGCGTTTTTGCGGCGCCACAAGGAGGTGCTCGGTAAAGATCGGGCCGAACGGGTATTCCGGCGTGCCAACAACGCTTCGGCAGTCGCAGAGATCGTGGCCGCCCGGCATAGCGCGGCCTCTGATGCGACACCGGTTTACGTCTTGCCCCAGCAGAGCATCAGTCTGAAGGGACTGTCCTTCGCCGAGATGTTCGGTGGTCTTGACTTCTGTTCTTGCCAACACTGTCAGTCGGTCTTTAGCCCCACCGCGTACCTTGTTGACGTGCTGCACTGGCTCGACGAGCGGCCGGCGACCCTTCCCGACGGCAAGTCGGCGCTGGACCTCCTTTTTGAGAATCGTCGAGCTGATATCGGTGGCATCGAACTTTCCTGTGCCAACACCAACACACCACTGCCTTACATCGACATCGTCAATGAGTCCCTCGAATCTCTTGTGCTGGCGTCTTCGGCGCCGATGAGTCTTCAGACAACGGGGACTGCAGCCGACTTGCGTGCCCATCCGGAGCACCTGCTAGATACCAGCTACAAGGTTCTGGCCGGCGCCGATGCGAGCAGACCAGTACCCGACAACAGAGACGCGGTGTACCCGTTCAATTTACCATTCAATCTTTGGCTCGAAGAAGCGCGCATCTACCTCGGTCAGCTCGGTATGCCTCGCTATAGGCTGATGGAAGCCCTCCAGGGCGTCGACGCCGCACGGGTAGATTCCGGAGTGGCTATGGAGACGCTTGGCATGTCGTCACTGGAGTGGGACATTATCGCCGATCAGGCACAGCCAAATCGGACAATTGCCGAGCTATGGGGACTTGCGAGCGACCCCGATTTCGTTACAACACTGGCGAATACGTCGACTTTCCTTGAGCAGGCTACGCCGCCGATCTCTGAGCACGGCATGGCGTTCTCAGAACTTGCCGAGCTTCTCCGCAGTGATTTCGTGCAGCAGCCATCTCCGGTCCAGGTGGCATTCACAGGATCGACCTGTAACACGGAGCAGGCGACCCTGGGCGGTCTCAGCGAAAACCATCTCGGGTTGATGCATCGCTTCATCCGCCTGTGGCGCTGCCTCGGCTGGTCGGCGCTCGATCTGGATCGGGCGATCCAGATTCTGGGCGTGGGCACGCTGGATGATAGTTGCCTGAGGAAGATTGCTCATGTCCGCCGTCTCACAGCGGAGCTTAACCTTGCCGTGTCCGAGGTTCTGACTTGGTGGGGATCGCTCGATACCCGCCGCTGGAATACCAGGTTGGCGGAAAGCCCGACGGGCAATGGTTTTGAGTTGACATTCGACAACCAGATTCCCCAGCCGATCAAAAATAATGAAGACGCATCGCCCTACGAAACTATTTTCCAAAACGCGTCAGTCGCCGTGAATCCGAGTAATGCCTTCGATGTTAACGCTACCGGGGAGGAACTCAAGACCCCTGGCGCGCTTGGTGATCAAGGCACGCCGATTGCAAGCGCCCTCGGCATCACCGCCGACGAGCTTGCCGAGCTCCTTCCGCACCTTTCACGGCGCAATGGCCAGCCCAACCCGACGCCTGAACAGCTCAACCTCGCCAACCTCTCGGCCCTTTATGCGCGCGTATCCCTGGCTCGCGGGCTGGATCTGGGTATTCGCGACTTCCTCAGTGTCCTGGTCCTAACCGGCATCGACCCGTTTGTGGTGGACAACACCGAGTCCACGCTGGATTTCGTCGACCAGGTTCACTTTATTCGTGACTCAGCTTTCTCCATCGACGAGCTTAACTACCTGCTGCGTAACGTCGACACCAAGCCAGCGACGCTGGAACTCGACGACACCCACATCGGTGTGCTGTTTTTCGAGCTGGGTTCTGCCTTGCGCGTGGTCGAAGCACAATACGCCGCACCTGCCTCGTCGACAACCGAGGGCGAACTGCATGAGCAGCTTGCGCAAGCGCTCAAAGTCCTGCTCGAAGGTTCTGATGTCAACGAGGCGCTCGCCTTCATCGATATCGATCCGCAGAATGGTCAGTCCCCGCCTGCTACGGCGGCGCAGTTCATTGATGACAAGCTCGCTGCGGTCCTCGATGCCGAAGACACCAAGGCCAAGCTGGCCCTGGAAAACGACCCGGTGTATCTGAACACGCGACTGACGCGCCTCGAATATGCTCTCGGGGTTATCGCCGCGCACCTTCGCGAAACGGGCAAAGCTGCCACGATAATCGAACGCATGGCATCGAACATTGGCCTCGAGCAATCGGTCTGTGCACCATTGCTTCGGGAGCACTTGTTAGATCCAGGTGGCAGCGGTCGGCCTATACTGGAAGTGTTTTCCGATGCTGTGGTACGCGACTACGAAAAGACCGAGGAGGGCTCGGACGAACCCATCTTGCCGAAATCTTCGGACCTGCCGGACCAGTTTTCCGCCTACAGGCTGCTGCACAAGGCGGGTGTCATCCTAAACCGGCTGAGTGTCGACAAAAATGAGCTAAGCTGGGTACTCGTTCAGGGGCCGGACCAAGGGGCCCTGGATTTTCAGAGCTTGCCCATCGAGACTAACGCCGCCAGTGCATCTTATGAAGGGTGGATGCGGCTGCAACAGGTGGTCGGGCTGCGAGATCGATTCGCGCCGCGCGAGGTATTCGACCTGTTCGAAGCGGCCGCGGATCCGCAGGCAGGCGATCCAACCTATGAGGCTCTGTTGACGGAGCTCGAGCGTCGAAGTCGTTGGGACCAGGCCGACATCGAATACCTCGTCGGTTCCCCGGCTCGACCCAACGAATCGGTGAAGCCTGGTGCGCTTGGCTTTGTGTATCCACAGGACTGGAAGGACGAGCGCCCATTGGTGCGATTGGCCGAAGTCATGGCCATGGTGCATCGGGTCGGTCTTTCTGCTCAAACCATCTGGGAGTGGCGCCTGCTTCCGATCCCGGCCAATGCAACCCCCGGCGCGCAGCAGACCACGATCGATGTTCAGAAAACCCAGGCAACGCAGATCAAGCAAGCCGTGCGGGCTCGATACAATGAAAGTCAGTGGTATGAGATTGCTCCGGGTTTGCGGGACCGCCTTCGCGAGCACCAGCGCGATGCCCTCGTAGGCTGGCTCATCGGCAACGATGATCGCTTCAGTGATTCTAGCGGGTTGTTCGAGCACCTGTTGCTTGATGTACAAATGAGTCCGTGTCAGCTTACTTCTCGGGTCAAGCAAGCCATTGGCTCGACGCAGCTCTTTGTACAACGACTGCTCATGGGTCTGGAAGTCAGCGGCAGCGGCCAGTCACTGGTCGAACTTTCTAAAGCCGAAGCCGCGGAATGGGCATGGCAAAAGAACTACCGTGTCTGGGAGGCCAACCGTAAGGTTTTCCTGTACCCGGAAAATTGGTTGGAGCCAGAGCTACGCGACAACAAGACGCCGTTCTTCGTTGAAATGGAAAATGAGCTATTACAGAACGATGTCACCACCGAGACTGCCGAGACCGCAGTGCGTGACTATTTACAGAAGCTCGACGAAGTCGCGCGCCTCGAGATTGTCGGCCTGTGCGAACAGAAGGACGAGAGTACTGACATCTTGCACATCTTTGGCCGCACACGGGAAATACCGCCTACGTACTACCACCGAAAACGTATTCACCGGTTGCGTTGGACACCGTGGGAAAAGGTGGAAACCGGCATCGAAGGCGACCATCTGATCCCGGTGATATTCAATCGGAGTTTATACTTGTTTTGGCCACAGATTACGGAAGCCGCGGTCGAGGAAAGTAGTGTGAAAATTCCGAGTGAAGGCGGTACCTCGACAGTGCCCGTGCAGAAATTTTACAAGATCGGTTTGCAGTGGAGCCGGCTTCTGCCAAACGATACCTGGGCCGCGAAGAAGATGGCGAAGGTTTCCCTTGGGGCAGAGATCCTGGGCGAGTATGACCTGGCATTTAACCCTGGGTTGTTGAAGAGTGAGAACTCGTCCACAGCAGACTTCTCGTTTCGGCAGCGAAAAGACGGTGATGATTTGCTCATAGAGCCTGTGCGCCGACAGCGGCGGCCGGGAGTCACGGCTCTTATAATCAGTCCAGCTTCTTCGTCGAATTCCGGTGATCGCCTGGTCGCTGACCCTGGTGAACCTGATGACGATGACGGGGATCCTCTCTTCGGGTACACACTTCTTCATCGTTTTCGAATAGGAGGCTGCGACCAGAAGGTGACGGTAGAGCCCCCTGACGAGGGACAGCGCATCGTTATTCGCAGGCCGACAGCGACCGATAAGTTTGGCCAACAGAGCGAAATGATCACTTCTGGACAAGTCTTTTTTCAGCCGAGCGGTGGCGGCCTGTTCGAACTGCCTGCGGGCAAAGCGGCAGGTGCCACGCAGAACCCAGTGTTGGACCTGATGACCACGCCGCTGGAGATCGTCCCGATGGACATCGCTGACTCCCAGGAAGGAGAGGCCTTCAGTGCAAAGCCTTTCTTCTACCAGGACAGCCGTCGCACCTTCTTCGTGCAGTTGCGGTCGGATCGATCCTGGCTGCGGGATCCCCCTGAATGGGTCAATACAGACAGTGTTCTCCTCGATCCAATGCGGTTCGAGCCGGAAACGGGCCTGCCCCGTCAGCCATCCAGTGATGACCCTTGGCGCTACGATCCTGGTGCGGTGGCCGCCTTCTCACGTGCCGATGGGGTTACTGTGGGTGGAAACCCAGGCGTTTCGGTGACTGACGGAGGACTTGCTGCTCTCGCAGGTATTGCAAGCGCATCCCCCTTGGGTGCTCGCTTCGCATTTATTGGGGGGGCACCGGTAGATCGGCGCTCAAAAGACGCTCTGCTCCATGCTACCGTCCGGGTTGTTGATCGTAACGGAACCCTTTTGGCGGCAAGTGAAACCCCTAGTGCCGCTGGGGTTAAGCCTGGATCGAAAGAAGTTCGGTTAGTAAAGACAGTGACGATGCCTGCAGTGACGACGAGCGTCCCGACCGCTGCTCCGGTACTCAAATTCACCCGGACGACTCGTTATCAGTTCGACGTCTTTTACCATCCGTACCTATGCATGATGCTAGGTGAGCTCAATCGATTTGGTCTTGACGGTCTATTTGATCCGTTGCCCGAAAGTCAGACCCAGCTCCTGAGGCAGCAGAAAGAGGACAGATTCTTCGCAGCCTACGGGCCTAAGGATGCTGTTCACCAACCGTTCCCCATCGACAGATTCGACTTCTCTCCCGGTGGTGCGTACTCCCTCTACAATTGGGAGATATTCTTCCACGTGCCATTTAGCGTAGCCTGCCAGCTGAGTCAGAACCAGCGTTTTGCCGAAGCGCAGAAGTGGTTCCACTACATCTTCGACCCGACCGAGACGGAGGGTACCGCACCGCAGCGTTTCTGGAAGGTGAAACCGTTTTTTGAGCTGTTCAACGATGAGACGGCGGACACCGGCCCCATTGCAGAGCTTCTGCTCTTGCTCCAATACGACGGCTCCGAGCCCGACAAGCTGCGTATGCGCGACGAACTTATTGAAGAGGTTGCGGCCTGGCGCGCCAATCCGTTCAGTCCGCATGCCCTCGCGCGCCTGCGCCTTACCGTCTACGCGCGCGCCGTGGTGATGAAGTACATCGATAACCTCATCGAGTGGGGAGACCAGTTGTTCCGACACGACACGATGGAGTCGATAAACGAGGCGACACAGCTCTACACCCTGGCTGCGCAGCTGCTCGGTCGCCAACCGCGCAAGGTTGAGCGGGAACCACGGAATCCACAGACCTTCTCGGCACTTCGCCAAGCTGGGCTAGACACCTTTGGTAACGTGCTCGTCGAAGAGATAGAGGGCATGCTTCCGGAAATCACCGAGACCGAGGTCGACATTTACCAGGATGATATCGCCCTTACTTCTGGAACGCTGTTCTTCTGCGTCCCTCCAAACCAGAAGCTGCTCGTCGACTACTGGGATCGTGTCGCCGATCGGCTATTCAAGGTCCGCCACTGCATGAACATTGAAGGCGTGATGCGACAGTTACCGTTCTTCGAGCCACCCATCGATCCGGCACTTTTGGTTCGCGCCAAAGCGGCCGGAGTAGATCTAGCCAGTGCACTGTCCGACCTGAATGCACCCTTTCCTTACTATCGCCATCAAATGCTGTCCCAGAAGGCGACAGAGCTTTGTTCCGACGTCCGCAGCCTCGGGCAAGCGCTGCTTTCTGCCCTGGAGAAGAAGGATGCAGAGGAACTGGCGCTCATTCGCGCCGGCTATCAGGTGAATCTCGAGGATGCACTGACCGATGTACGCGAAAGGCAGATAGGTGAGGCTAAGGAGGCGTTGAAAGCGCTCGAGAGAAGCAAAGAAAATGCCGAGATTCGGCGGGACTATTACCGTAGCCGCGATTACATGAACCTGGCAGAGAAACTGCAATTCACATTCTCCTCGACGGCCGATGTGCTCGAGCTGGCAGCGGTCGTTGCACTTGAGCTTGGAACAGTTGTCGCAGCATTGCCGGATTTTACCTTTGGAGTCGCTGGATTCGGGGGATCGCCGCTGGGAACAGCGACTGAGGGGGGCACGCAGGGTAGCAACAGCGCTGCGGCTCTAGCATCGGGACTCAGAACAGGTGCTGGCCTCGCCGACCGCGGTGCTCAAATGGCCGGACTCTTCGGTAACTACGAACGCCGCTCCGACGACTGGGGCCTCCAGGGTGACACAGCCGAAAAGGAGATAGAAACCCTCGAACGGCAGATCTTCGCCGCTGAGATTCGGGTTGAGATCGCCGAGAAAGAACGCGATAACCTGAAGCTTCAGCTTGAGCAGTCCAAGGAAACCGAGGCATTCCTTCGCGACAAGTACAGCAATGTTCAGCTCTACCAGTGGATGATCGGCCAGCTCTCTTCGCTCCATTTCCAGAGCTATCAACTCGCCTACGACCTCGCCAAGCGGGCCGAGCGGGCATGGCAATTTGAGCTGGCCATCGAAGACAAGACCTTCATCCAGTTCGGCTATTGGGACAGTCTCAAGAAGGGCCTGTTAGCCGGTGAACGCTTGCACCACGACATCAAACGTATGGATGTCGCCTACCTCGATGCCAACAAGCGTGAGTACGAGCTCGTCCGCAACGTTTCGTTGCGCGATCTCGATCCGGTTGCGTTGCTTCGCCTGCGCCAAGATGGTGAATGTTTTGTCGATGTTCCGGAAGCTTGCTTCGACCTGGCGACACCGGGCCACTATATGCGCCGACTCAAGACGGTGGCTCTGAGTATCCCATCGGTCACCGGCCCTTATACCCCTGTGCCCTGCACACTCACTCTCGAGAGCAATAGTATCCGGACATCGCCGGATACAGCTGGTGGCTATGGGCGGAACAAGAACAACCCCGACTCGCGTTTTCGTGACAATGTGGTCGGGCTCCAATCGATCGTTACCAGCCAGGCGCAGCAAGACAGCGGCCTGTTCGAGACCAGCCTTCGCGACGACCGCTATCTGCCATTCGAGGGTGCTGGAGCCATTAGCCGTTGGAAGCTGGAGCTGCCGAAGGAATTTCGGCAGTTCGACTATGAAACGATCAGCGATGTTATCCTGCACATCCGATATACCGCGCGTGAGGGTGGCGGCCAGTTAAGGGATGAAGCGACAGAGCACGTCAAGTCCCTGGTCAAGGATGCTCAGGCCGTTGGCTCAGTCCGGCTGTTCTCCGTACGTCACGAGTTTCCAACCGAATGGGCGAACTTCCAGGGCCAAACGCCATCCCAAAACCGGCGCTTCAAGCTGAGTCTCGAACTGCGTCCCGAATACTATCCATTCTGGAGCCAGGGGCGCCTTAACAGTGTAGTGCGGGTGGATGTCTTTGCCCAAAGTTCCGAAGACGTTATCCCGGGGAGCATGGAAATCTTCGAGACCGACGACAAGAACGACACCGCGACCAGGGGCACGCTGACCAGGGATGCGGCGCTTGGCAACCTGTTGAGCGGACCATTTACCTCCGGGTTGCCTGCAAAACCTGACGGAGAAATAAAATTATTTACGGATGCCAACACGCTCTCAGACCTGTGGATCGCGCTAACGTGGAGTGAGTAGTAACGTTGGAGTGTCTTTATATTCTATACCCATACCAGGTTCATTCAAATGCCAACTACAATCCAGCTGCTCAAAACCGTTTACCCACATCACAGTTTCCCCGTACCAACAACACGACCAACTTTTCACTGGCGGAGCTCAAGGAAAGCCGCCGATATCGACCATTATGCCTTGAAGGTTATTGCACTCAAGGAAAAACAGGATGCGGCTGAAGCATTGAGAAGAAACCAGCCGGTCCTCGCTCTGAACCAGCTTACACATACCTCCATTGACTATCC
Source organism: uncultured Woeseiaceae bacterium (assembly GCA_964386735.1). GTDB lineage: Bacteria > Pseudomonadota > Gammaproteobacteria > Steroidobacterales > Woeseiaceae > UBA1847. Next base: position 3,141 of record CAYLTW010000037.1, on the reverse strand, counting down.
ATGCGACACCAAACCCCTCCGGCACGGCTCAACCTACGCGTATCAGCTCTCCGCATATGACCGGCGCGGCAAGGTTGTCAGCCACAGTAATATCGGTATGTTCTACATCGAACCAGACAATTTACCGTTTAGCCTGTCCGAACTGCTTTGCTGTGACGATGGGCTGCTAAAAAACAATATTACTGCATGGCAGCCCGCTTATGGTGCGCCCAACTTCAGCTCGCGCTCTACAGGTTGCCTTGGTGAAAAGGGAACCATTACGCTGACAGGTAATGCCGTACATGGGGACGCCGTATGGCAGGCAACTTCCGACCCACTGCAGGCTGGCAAACGTTACAGCATCCATTTCTGCGCCCGCTTTATACCCAAGCAGGATGATTATGTGAAACTGCGGGTATTCGCGTTTAACGGCACATTACCGAATAGTGGTGCTCACCCTTCAACTACCGCCGAAATTCAGATCATCGGTGAAACCAGCCGACTCACCACAGAATCATGGACGCGCATCATGCTGCCACCGTGGCAAGCCCACCATGATTTTGACCATGTCGCAATCCTTGCAGTCACAGACGAGGCCAATGATCCTCATGTTGGCTATGGCGAGATCAGCGACATCTGTCTCAGCACATATACAGGTAAAGATTGTGGATTGACGGCTGATGTCCTTGCTGCTGATGGCACAATTGATCTGCCGGATAGCCTGGCACAGTATGCTGACCCTAACAGCGAGCCGGCAACCGCTAGCGTGAACTTTGGGCGAGGTGCGGCCAAAGATATGCTTGGAGATATGTTTGGCACTGACGGTTCGCTACGCTGGTATCAGAAAAATGATCCGTGCGCCTCATTTGGAGGCAATGTACCTCCCGGTCTCGTTGAGCAAGCTGAGCAGCCATACGACCTTGGCGCGGATTATAAGCTTGACGATGTGGCAGCGGGAATGAAGGAAATCCTTGAAATATTGGGCAACGAACCCAAAAAGCGCGAGCACTTCAAGCCAATACCACCCGTAAAAAATCAATGTTGTGATGAATTCCGTCCTCACAAAAATAAGCCATTTGGCGGACGTGATATTATCTATCTGCACGGCTTCCAGCCCAAACATGTTGCCGATCAAATTTTACGCCGCTATGAGGTGGATACAGGCAGTACAACGGAGATTGACGCCGGTATTGAAGATCGTTACCCAGTCGCAGATTTAACCGCTGGTTTTTATGGTAAAGCGGCAACACGCTATTGGCGTTGCCACATCCAGCATTATTTAGGCAGCCTTGACACACCGAGCAATCGCTATTTGGTTTGCTCATTCAACTCTAACCAGCGCGTGATTGAGAACGTCCATGCCGTGCTACGCCAAATCCGCGATGCGATGAGTGAAGGAAAAGGGGTTGTATACAGTGAGAAAGACCCGCGTAAAGCGAAATGTTTCGGTCAGAACGCGATCATCATCAGCCATTCCACAGGTGCGTTAGTCGCAGATGTTGCGCTTGCAATGGCAAGTTTTTCGGAAGATGACACTACCATTCGTGACTATTTGGGTGACGTCAGCTACATCCCCAAACATTTTGATTGCCACGTGTCATTGCACGGTGCAATTGCGGGTAGCGAGCTGGCATCACTGGCCGTGGTAGGTGCCAACGTCCTGGCTGGTGTCGCACCTACCATTGATGGTGCGGTTGATGTTGGTATTTCCGGCGCTGGCATTGCCGATAGTGTTGCGCCGCAGTGGATACGCGATGCGTTGACAGGTTTCCGCCGCGATGTCACCTCCATTAACAATGCACTTGATACACTTACCGACGAACTCGTCGTATTTGCACGCCACGCCGTGCAAGTTGTCAACGGCAGCGTGTTGGTTGATTTATCCTCCGTCGGTGCTAAATTGCTCTGGGGGGACACCATCGACAAAATGCCTGTGCCTGTTCTGACGGTGGCAGGAGGGCATCCGTTGTCAATAAGTAAAATTCCATTGCGCGGCTTTGATGATGGCGTCGTCAATACCAACAGCCAGAGTGGCAGCCCGAGTTTTCTACATCCCGATCAGTACACTTATACGCCGCCTGCATTACATATTTTCGATATGGGAATCCCGCTAGAGCGCAGTTCGCTTTTCTTTATCGATCAATATGAAGGAATCGGAAAATCGGCGTATGGCAGCATCCCGTTCATCTCCCCGACAGGTATGTTGCAACCGGTTGGAAATACGCCGCTATCGCTGCCACGCTATCACAACCACTTTACCTTTTTGCAGTCAGCTTCTGATCATCAAAGCCCGATTGATGACCCAATTACAGCAGGTGATGCTAATTGTGGCGGACCGCTGGATCATCTTCTGACAGAATACAATCCAACCCTCATGCGTCATAACTACGAAGAAACGCTGGTCGTCACAGATAGCTTCGTCTTCACATCCGGCCTGGTCAACCCAAACATTATTAGTCTTGTCAATGTATGCACACGTGGAGTTGATCTTATCATTACGCTACGCTTCCTTGTCCCGCGCTTTACGCTGATTCCGCCATCTTTTACCTTTCAAACCCTGACGCTTACATTCACCATTCCAGTCTGGCGACGTACTTATTTCACGCTCCAACTCACTGGAAGCTGCGCTCCCTGGGACATGCCATCGGAAATTGATAGTTTCATTAGCAACACCGAACCAAAGCAAGAGACTGATTACGTCTACGAATTCGTTCTACGCTAAGAAAGTATTCAGTACTACGCGAGCGCCTTACCGTTTTCAGGTGATAGTTACGGGATTTTCCACTCATCATATTCCTAAACAAATGATTGGATCTGCCGAAACATGTAATTGACAACATATGCATTCTAAGACATATTTAACCATGAGCTGGGATGTTCAGTTTTACGACGTCTTCGATGCGGAGTTCGAAGACCTGCCAGAGGCAGTGCAGGACGAGTTACTGACTCACGCCCGGTTGTTGGAGGAATTTGGTCCGCAATTGGGCAGGCCGAGGGTTGATACCCTGAATGGATCGAAGCACGCCAATTGGAAGGAGTTACGCTTTGATGACCACCTGTCCCGGATACCGAAGAAGGACAGGAAGTGAAAGGAGAATGCTATGGCCAGGACATTGCGTGACAAAATGAAATCCGTGGGCAGCAAGCGCCGCAAGAAGATTG
>CAYLTW010000036.1:4386-25248 GCA_964386735.1 uncultured Woeseiaceae bacterium | reverse complement strand
CTCGCCATCCCACTTCAGGCTGTACTTGTACGGATCATCCGGTTGCGAGATGAAGCGTTGTTCAATCGCCTGACCGCCTATTCCGTCTTTTCGAATTTGTCCGTACAGGTCGAACATGCCATACAGCGGACTATCCAGCGAACCCGCCATATCTCCCGTTACGAACACCACCGGCAACATGTTCTTGTGATAAATGGTGCGCTCCCACGACGCTTTTCGAATGTTTGCAATCTCACTCAATGGCACCAGCTTGCCCGTGCGGCTCGCAACCTGCAGCGCTAGCAGTTGATCCAGCTCCGACTTGTCGGCAGTAGAAAACTCGAGACGAACCGGCGCCGCATACTTCTGAAATTCATTTTGGATATAACTTACATCCTCGCCACGCAGCGCCATCTGCACGGCTCTGACCACACTTGCCTGGTCTGCACCGAGGAGTGCCGCTTTGTTTCGATCGACCTCGATGATCAACCGGTCTGCCAACACTTCAACACTGTTGTCGATGTCGACAATGTCCGGCGTTTCATCAAAAATCTGCCGCAATTGCGTAGCGATCTCAATTTGACCCGAATAATCAGGCCCGTAAATTTCTGCAACCAGTGGTGCTTGTACCGGCGGGCCTGGTGGTACTTCGACCACTTGTACTGCGCCACCGAACTTACGACCAATTTCGTCGAGCCGATCACGCACGGATCGCGCAATTTCATGGCTCTTCCGCTTACGATGCGACTTGTCAGTCAGATTGACCTGGATATCGCCCTGGTTAGCGCCGCCGCGCAAATAGTACTGTCGCACGAGGCCGTTGAAGTTGATGGGTGCCGCGGTTCCCGCGTATATCTGGTAGTCAGTAACTTCCGGAACGGTAACGAGATAGTTCGCCATTGATTGCAGCACTCTGTTCGTCTGCTCGACTGTTGTGCCCTCGGGCATATCGAGGACGACCTGAAATTCCGACTTGTTGTCGAACGGCAGCATTTTCAGAACGACAAGCTGAACCACTGTCAGTCCAGCTGCAGCGACTATCGCGACCGTTATGCCGCCGAACAACCACCGTCGCGCATTGATACCTTCTTTGCCACGCAAAAAAGGGCCAACGACATTCTTAAAGAGCCTGAACATCCGATCGGAGCTAACCTCACCGTGATCACCCCCGGTGCCCTGCCTTAGCAGTAACTGGCTGGCCCACGGCGTAAAAACCAGCGCGACTGCTAACGACAGCAACATGCCCATGCTGGCATTGATAGGAATCGGGCTCATATACGGGCCCATGAGGCCTGATACGAAGGCCATGGGTAACAGTGCAGCGATTACAGTAAATGTCGCGAGTATGGTTGGCCCGCCGACCTCATCGACAGCCGGCGGAATCGCCTCAAGCAAACTCCTTTTTTCCATTGCCATGTGACGATGAATATTTTCCACGACGACAATCGCGTCATCTACAAGAATACCGATCGAGAATATGAGCGCAAAAAGGGATACGCGATTGATAGTGAACCCCCATGCCCAGGAGGCAAACAGCGTCAGGGCCAGCGTCACTACGACGGCCGAACCGACGATCACGGCCTCGCGCCAGCCCAGCGCAAATACGATCAGAACGATTACGGAAGCAGTTGCAAAAATCAGTTTCTGGATCAGCTTCTTCGCTTTGTCGTCCGCCGTCTTCCCATAGTTTCGAGTAACCGTAAACTCGACGTCATCGGGAATTATGGTTCCTTGCAATTGATGCAATCTGTTTATGACCTGATCTGCTATAGCGGCAGCATTCGTGCCGGGCTTCTTCGCAATCGCCAACGTGACTGCGGGTGACTCCAGAACCTGTTGCGGGCCGGTCTCCGCTGTGCCCGCACCCGTTCCGAACCAGACGAATTGCTCGGGCTGGTCGGGACCGCTGCTTATATCTGCAACGTCGTCAAGATACACCGGCTTGCCTGCGAACACCCCGACGACGAGTTCCGCAATATCATCGGTGTCGGTCAGAAACGTACCTGCAGTCACCGGCACCACGGTGTTGTTTCTAACAACGGCGCCTGCGTGCGCGACCACGTTGCTGGCTTGCAGGGCTTGCCTCAATGCAGCCAGTGAAAGATTCTTGGAGGCCATGCGCTGAGGATCAAGCACTACATGCACGACGTTGTCGGGTCCACCTATCGTGAAGACGTCGCGGGTTCCCGGTACCCGTTTGATTTCGGCTTCGATTGAATGCGCGATTCGCTGCAGTTCGTGTGCACCCTTTTCTTCATCCCGCGTCCACAGCGTAATGCTGACAATAGGAACGTCGTCGATACCTTTTGCCTTGATCAAAGGCTGCAGCACCCCGCTACCGGGTGGCAGCCAGTCCTGATTCGACATTATCGCGTCGTGAAGGCGCACGATGGCTTCCGTTCGATCCTCGCCAACCTTGAACTGGACCGTCAACACAGCCATGCCGGGCCGCGATACCGAATAGGTATTTTTTACGCCCTCAATCTCGGAAAGTACCTGTTCGAGTGGAACAGCAACCTGTCTGTTCACGGTTTTTGCACTGGCGCCCGGGAACGGCACAAATACATTCGCAAACGTAACGTCAATCTGTGGCTCTTCTTCGCGCGGCGTCACGAGGATCGCGAAAAATCCCAATAGCAGCCCCGTCACCGCCAGCAGCGGCGTTAACTTGGAGTCCTGAAAGCGTTGCGCAATTGCGCCCGAGAACCCCAGCGGCGCCTCGTTATTCATTGCTGCCGATCGTTCCCTGCTGATCCTTCAGGAAAATTCCCGCCTGGACCGGATCAATAGCAATCTGCTCACCTTCAGATAGTCCTGCAAGAATTTCGATCCGCGTATCATAGCGACGACCAAGACGTACCTGACGCAATGAAACAAGATCTGAATCGAGCACATATACCGCGGTGAGTTCGCTGCGACGCACGATCGCGCTCTGTGGAACCAGCAATCGCCTTGCTTCACCAACAATGAATCCGACTTTGACAAACATGCCGGGGAACAAACCCTCGCTTCCATCCGGCAAGTTGACCCGAACCGTGAAGGTATTGGTTATCGGATCTGCGATCGGATAGAACGTCAGGCTTTCCGCCGCGATGCGATTGTCGCCTACGTAAACAAACGCCTTGCCGATCTCCCGAATCGGATCAAACATGCTTTGCGGCACGTCAACGCTGACCCTTAACGATTCCAGTGAAATACCGCTCATGACGGCCTGACCGGGTCCGACCGACTCACCTACTTCGATATGCCGTCGTGCGACGATGCCGGCGAAGGGCGCACGTACGACCGTGTATTCGAGTTGCTGCCTGGCCGTAGTAACGCTGGACTGGGCAGCATTGTGTCGGGCTTTTGCGGCGGCGAAATTTGCTTCGGCTTGCTCGAAGCGCGCTTTGGATACCGTTTCGTTCTCGTACATGTTCGAGATTCGCTCGAAATCCTTGCTGGCCTCATCAAGTCTCGCCTGCGTCTCTTGCAGTGCCGCGACAGTGTTATCCAGTGCCGCGCGCTGCACATTGTCCGTAAATCGTACAATCACGGCGCCTGCGGGTACAAAATCGTTCACGTCGTACATGATTTCAGCGACGCGGCCCGAGGTTTGTGCAGAAACCGTACCCTGGTTGACGGCCTCCACAGTGCCGTCCCAAATACGCTCGCGAGGCGAAACTTCGAATGCTACCGGCGCAACCGAGACAAGCGGCTGTGCTATGGATTGACCGGATCCTGTGAGCATGCCAACGACCGCGAGAAAAATGATCTTTATTGTTTGCTTCCTCATAACAGTCCTGTCGCTCTTGCAAGACGATACCTGGCCAATGCGGCATCATATTGAGCATTGTCGTGATTGCTTCGACTGATAGTCCGCAGCTCCTCCGCGTCGAGTACCTCGGTATTGGTTCCCTCACCGTTACGATAACGATCACGCGTTACGCGCAAGTTTTCCACGGCCTGCTCAACAGCGCGGTCTGTGAGATTCATACGCGCACTACTTTCGTTCAACTGCAGCCAGGCACTGTACACCTGAAGTTCTAACGCTGATTGAAGCTCCTCATAATCGCGATAAAGCGCGGTCGACTGCAGCGACAGTGCGTTTGCCTTGTCCCGTGATCGATCACTATCAAAAATTGCCCAGCTCAGGCCAAGCCCAATACTCCAGAAATCGTTACGGTTCAAAAAATTGTTGTCCAGCGCAGTGTAGCCTCCTTGCAGCGCAACCTGAGGCCGGGACTGTGCACGGGTCGATTCGGCTTGCGCATCAACAGACTCGGCTGCCGATTGTAGCCTTGCCAGCTCCGCACGATTTGCAAGTGCAGTTGCGACTAACGCTGGCAAAGAGTCCGGATCAACGCGCGAGTCGATGCCGGGAAGGGCCTCGTCGAGACTGACAGGAACGGTCAACTTCCGTCCGAGCGCTTTGTTATATGTTGCCGTGGACAACTCGAAGGAATTTTGTTTCTGCAATTGATATTGCTGAACATCTGCCAATGATACCTGGGCTGCCAACAGATCATTCCTGGCGACGGCACCTGCCGCAAACATGTTATTTACGTCCTCCACGTGACTGACCAGCGTCCGGACGCGGCTGTTCGCCACTTTCAGTTCGCTACCCGCACGCAGCACACCGATGTACGCGGTAGCGACCAACAGCCTGACGTCCTGAATTTGCGCCGCGGCTCCGGACCGCCGCGCGCTGACGCCAGACTCGGCAGCCTGCACGCCGTTACTGATCTTGCCGGACGTAAAAACCGGTAGCGTGAATCGCGCGTCTGCCATCAGCAACGACGAGCCATTGTACAGTGGCAGCTGGCCCGGAATACCTGCGCCACTGAAATCGAATGCTGGCGTCTCATTGAATTGCGTCGCGCTTGCCGAAGCGACCAGCGTCGGCCAGCGACTTCCTTGCGTAGCAGCCAGCATCGCCTCTGCCGCTTCGACGCGGATCCGTGCGGCTGCAATAGTCCTGTCTTGCGCGCCGGAGATCAGCCAGGCCTCCTCCAGAGTTTCCGCCGCCGCCTGATACTGCAGCCCGACAATACTGAGTGGCAATACCAGGAAATACCGTATGTATTTATTCATGATGATCGTCAATTGTCATGTTTGAAAGAGGCACGATTTGAAACTGTATCTTATCGAAATGAGAAGCCAACCTACATAACGACCGTCGACGGGATGCCGAGCCACGAGAAGTCCGGAAGCCTGTCTCTGCTCATGCCTATTCGGGCAGGTCCGGGATCAGGGACGTGCGCTAATGCACATCTAAAGGTCGTACATGAACGGCAGTATCAGTGAGAAACCAACCCACATGATCAACGTCAACGGGATACCGACCCGCAGGAAGTCCGAGAACTTGTAGCCGCCGGCGCTCAGGATCAGAAGATTCGTCTGGTAACCATACGGGGTGGCGAAGCTCATATTCGCACCGAACAACACCGCCAAAATAAACGGCTCGGCGCTGACGCCCAGTTGCGCGGCGATAGCGATTGCAATCGGAGTACCGATTACTGCCGCGGCATTATTCGAAACAACGTTCGTCATGAGTATCATCAGCAACATGAACGCACTCAGGATCAATGGCGTCGGCAGCGCCGACGCCACGCCGACGAATGAGAACGCAAGGTAGGTCGCCATGCCGGTGCCCATGAGCGCCTTGCCGAGCGCGAGGCTGGTTACGATGATCATGACAATGGGGATCGACAGCGCGTTGGCCGCCTCCCGCCAGTTCAGGCAACCTGTCGCGATCATCAGGCCCAGGCCAACTATCGCACTAACGGAAATTGGCAGCACTCCAAGCGCGGCAGCAAGAACGACGAATCCCATGACCGCAAGTGCGCGTTTTGCCCGGTGCGTGTGGGGCAACTGGGTTGTGCCGTCGAGTACCAGCATTGAACCCGAGTCCTTGAGGTTTTTGATCGCATCGCCCGTACCCTGCACCAGCAATACGTCACCGGCGCGCAGGCGAATCAAGTTGAGGTCGCCTGTAACCTGCGAACTCGGTGCGCGTGCACGGTGCAGGGCCAGCGGCAGCAGACCATAGCTGGAACTGAAGCGCGCCGCGGCGAGGCTGCGCAAGTGAAGTGGCGAGCCGCGTGTCACGACAACTTCGGCGAGCTGCTGGCCTTCGGCCGTGAGTGGCGTCTCTTCGTCGACCGGGTGTTCGCTGTCGGAGATGTTGAAGAGCGTGGCGCCCAGAACCTGCTCATAGTGTTTTAGGTTCTCGGGCGAGTCTTTGACGAACAGGCGATCGCCAGGCTGCAGGATAACGGACGGAAGTTTGGCCAGGAACAGGGATTCGCTGCGTTGAATTTTTTCGACTCGCATATGGCCGTCTGCCTTCGCGAGCACCTCGGACAAGGTCTTGCCATCAGCGAAGCCGCCTTCCTTCACATTCAGCTGGCCGCTGAAGATGCGCGGCGATGTATCGGCCATTGGTGGTGTCCGATCAGGCAGTAGTCGTGGTGCCACCAGCCACAGGAACAGCACGCCAACGCCACCGACGATCGCGACCGGTAACACCCACTCGAACATTGTGAACTCGTGCTTGCCGAGATCGTGGGAGATGCCAACCACGAGCAGGTTTGTCGAAGTGCCGATCGTCGTGGACATGCCGCCGATAATGGTTGCGAGACCCATCGGCAGCATGACACCGGACACCGGAAACTTCGCGCGCATTGAGGCACCGACCAGGATAGGCATGAGCAACACAACAATTGGCGTGTTGTTCATGAAGGCGCTCAATATTGCACCGGCGATCAGCGTAAGCAGCAAAGCAAGAACAGGGCGCGTCGACCAGGCACGGCTGACGACGTTCGCGAGTGGCTGAAGCGCGCCGGTCGTTTCAAGCGCCTTGCCAACCATCATTAACGCAGAAATGGCAATGAGCGCTTCGTTGCCGAATCCCGCGAAGAAGTCGACTGCAGATACGAGAACTTCGCCGTCTCGCTCGTACGGAAACAAAGAGAAGCCCGCAACGAGCAAGATCAGAATTGTCAGTGCCGACGACTCCAGCGGTATCCGGTCTCGCGTAAACAGGAATAACGCCACAACGGTCAGAATCAGTACCGCAATGCCATGAGCGTCAATTGCTATTGGATTCAAGAGGTCCCCTCTCCCTCCTCCCGGAATCGTAAACGGTAACGTAGTTTATAGCTGCTCCGCAACGAGAGCGTCAGACTCCATTTGCCGCGTTAAGGCCCAGACTCGCTTATGAAAGTGTCTGAATTCGTTGAAATTCCAGTGATCGAGCGATGGCTTTTCCCCAAAAATGCAGGCATCCGCCATACACAACAGCGGCACCAGGTCCCTGTAGCGCGAATCGACGCTTGCTGACGGAAACAGCGACCACGGCGACAGGACCAGCAAGTTGCGGTGACCAAGCGCCGCCCGCTTGACGGCGCGATACCAGCGCTTTTCCCAGCAATCCCGAACGGCGCCGGCGCCCAGCTGCCGTGCCGGATTACTGAGCCCAATCGCGGGCAACAGGCCCGTAGAGCCGGCGATGGATTGCGACTCTTGCTTCAGGATGTGGCGAACGCGCAGAAGTATCTTGCGTAAGGCCTGCACAGTCTCGTGCTCGCCGGGGTCCAGCCCACATTGCATCGCGTAGTCCCCCAGTCCATCCAGGCGGATCGCGAGCCTGCGATTCATCCACGCATCGTGTTGCATGGCCGCTGTCGGCCAACGGATATCATCGTGCACCGACTCCAGGCTTGAGACGAGATCGGCCAACTCCGCAGCAAGCATGTCGTCGTCGATCCCACCGTTTGCGTCGATGTAGCGTGGCAGAGTCAGCGATGCGGACACCCACGCCGTTTCCGATGGCGCCTGAAGAGCCGTTTGCGGCACGAGATTGTCGGCGGTCTCCGGTGTCAGCAGCGGGCAGGGACTCCTGACGAGCGGCCAGAAAGCCACCGACACCTGCGGTTCATTGCGCAAGCGCCACAGATGCAGCCAAAATGCCTCCGATTGAGCCGCGCGTTCGTCGCAGATAATGTTAAGCCGGCCATCGCCCAGTGACTCGCGACGGATTCGCCAGGCAACGTCCGGGGCAGGCTCCTGCCCGTGCAGCGTAATCTCCAGCATTGCGGTATGACTCCCCGGGGCATCCAGGGCCTCGGCCAGTCGCCGGCAAAGCGACTCGAGCATGGCATCGGCGTTGTCACCCCCGATCCCGGTTAGTAGCAGCGATACCGGCAGTTGGCGACCGAGCGCATCGCCCAGCTGCCCTGTAAGTCGCACAAACAACGGCTCTGATGCCAGGATCTGTCCGATATCCGTCGCCAGAGCGATTCCTCCTGCGGCAAAATCGTCGTCGCAACGCGCAGCCGGACGGTCGATTGCCGTCCCATGACTACCTGCGCCTGCTATCACGACCCTTCCCTGGGCTAGGATACAAGTTCAAATTAAACGACCGATGTCATTGTTTCCGATCGCGCGGATTCCTGCCCCTGCCGTAACTGGGCAGCCTGCCGAGATTTTGTTATTGTCGCGACGCACATCGATGCGGGCCTTCATTTCCCAGAGCAAAAACCGTGCGCCGTCAGGACATTATTTTCGAAGACAAAGATCAGGCGTTACGAAACGACGTCCGCACGCTCGGCACGATGGTCGGAAAACTGATCACCGAGCAGGGTGGGACAGAGTTATTCGAATTCGTCGAGCACGCGCGCTTGCGGTCTATTCGACGTCGCGAAGACAACGAGCGTGAAGGCGAGGAACTGGCAGCGCTGGTCAAAGACCTCGACCCGCGTTTCGCACTGTCGGTCATCCGCAGCTTTTCGACCTATTTCCAGATGGTCAATACGGCTGAGAAGGTGCATCGCATTCGGCGCCGTCGCGAGTATCTTCGCGACGTCGGTCATTATCAGCCTGGCGGCCTCGAGGATACTCTGGTCAAGCTGAAGGCCTCGGGCATGAGTGTCGGGCAACTTCAGGCGTTATTTAATTCGCTTCGCATAGAACCTGTGTTCACGGCTCACCCGACTGAGCCGACCCGCCGAACAATGCTGCGAAAAGAACAAAACATCGTCAGGCATCTGATCGACATGCTAAACCCGACGATGACGCCGCAGGAAACCAATGCCGCATGTGCGAACATTCGCCTGCTCATTACCACCGGCTGGCAAACGGCGGAGCATCCATCCGAGCAGATGACGGTAGAGGACGAACTCGAGCACGTTTTGTTCTTCCTCACAGATGTGCTTTATCGCGCAATAGCCCCGTTCTACGAGGACATCGACGCCGCGGTCAAGCGAATTTATGGCGACGAAGCTGAACAACTCGAGATTCCGGGCATCGTCAGGTTTGCCTCCTGGGTTGGCGGCGACATGGATGGCAATCCCAACGTCAACGCCAAGACGATACGCGCAACACTTGCGCGGCAACGTTCACTTATTCTCGATCTGTACTACAACGAGTGCGGCGCATTGTCAGCCAAGCTCAGCCAGACGAAGGATCGTGTCTCGGTCAGCGACGAGCTACTGGCGAAGACCGACGAATACCGGGCCGTCTTTCAAATGGCGTTTCACGCGGTCCCTGCGCGCCACCGCGAAATGCCCTACCGCGTGTTTCTGCAACTGTTACAGGCGCGGTTGCAATCGACCTACGATGACGATGTGCTGCCCTACGAAAGGGTCAGCGAGTTTGAGGCCGATTTGCACCTGATCGCCGACAGTCTCGCCGCGAACAAAGGGGAACACGCCGGACTTTTCGCTGTGAACCGCATGCTTCGACGCGTTCAGGCCTTCGGTTTTCACCTTGCCACTCTCGACGTTCGACAAGATGCCGAGGTGCATCGGCGCGTCGTCGGCGAATGCCTGGGCGATGATGATTGGATGAACCGGACCGCCGAGGAGCGTGCAGCGAGAATCGTCGAAGCAATTCAGTCCCGCGAGGGAGCGCCGCCGCACTTGTCGACAATGGCACGCAAGACGATAGCCGTGTTCCAGGCGATCTCGGTCTGCCGCCGAAAGTATGGAAACCGGGCGATTGGGCCGTTCATCGTGAGTATGACCCAGGGCGCCGACGACATATTGTCGATCCTGCTGCTGGCCGATCTGGGGGAGCTCCACAATCGGCGGGGAGAGGTGCCCCTCGATATTGCACCATTGCTGGAAACCGTGGATGACCTGCGAAATGGGCCGGAGATTCTGCGAGAGCTGCTCAACACGGATCTCTATCGCAAACACCTGCGGACACGTGGCAACCAGCAAACCATCATGATCGGCTATTCCGACAGCAACAAGGATGGCGGCCTTGCGTCGGCACGATGGGCGTTACAAAACGCCCAGGAGGCGCTCGTTGAGGCCGTCGAGTCCGAAGATATCGAGCTGACGCTATTCCACGGCCGCGGCGGCACAATCAGTCGCGGTGGCAGCAAAACGCACGTTGCCGTTCTCGGTGCGCCGCCCGGGACCGTCAATGGCCGTCTTCGAGTCACCGAGCAGGGCGAGATTATCAATGAGAAATACGGGCTGCGCGGCATCGCATTGCGCACGCTCGAGCAAGTGACAGGCTCCGTCGCGCTCGCCACAGCCATGCCGCGGCATCGCGGCAACGATCAGCCCGAATGGCACACGATGATGAATGTTATTGCTGGCGAAAGTCGCAAGGCCTATCGAAAACTCGTGTACGACTCTCCGGAGTTCTTCGACTACTTTCGCAAGGCCACGCCTATCGACCTGATCGAGAGAATGCGTATCGGCTCCCGGCCGTCGTCACGCCGTTCCAGATCCGGCATCGAGAGCCTGCGGGCAATTCCATGGGTATTCGCCTGGACGCAGTCGCGCTTCCTGTTGCCTGGTTGGTATGGTTTCGGAACCGGTTTACAGCGAGCTGCCGACAAATTCGACGATAAGGAATTTCGCAGCATGTTCGCTGAGTGGTACTTCATGCGCGCATTGACAGCAGACGCCGAGATGGTGCTCGCGAAAGCGGACCTCGGTGTCGCGAAACTTTATTCCGAGCTTGCCGGCGATCTTCACGATAAGTTCTTCGCGATAATTGAAAAAGAGTACGTCCTTACGCGCAAACTAATTCTCGAATACTCGGAACACGCGGAGTTACTTGAAGGTGACGCGACCCTGCAGCGCGCGATCATGCTTCGTAATCCCTACGTCGATCCGATGAGCCTGATGCAGGTTGATCTGCTCGCGCGCTGGCGCGAAACCGGATGCCAGGACGAGCAGCTGTTCGACGCGCTGCTCGCAAGTGTCAACGGCATTGCCCAGGGCCTGCAAAACACCGGCTAAAGTGTCCGTTATTATCAAAATCGGCAAATGGATCCTGGCGCTGCTCGCCATGCTGATCCTTACGATCTATTTCGGCCGGGCTTTCTATTCACGCAGTTTGCCTGATCTTGGCCCCGAGTATCGCATCGAGTTCGATCACGAGTTCGAGGCGTCGCAGGAAAGGGAAACCGACTGGCAGGACTACCTCGCTATCGAGGAACGGCTAGCCAAAGAGTTGGCTGAAAAAGTACCCGGTGCCGGTCGTCCCGACAGCCAGGTGGATCGCTACTCGGTCGATAGTCTTACCTATCCCGGGAACTACGACGGAAACTGGAATCGCTCCTATGAAATGACCGCCGCGTCGCCCCGTGGTGTCGCCGTGCTGCTGCATGGCCTGACCGACTCTCCCTACTCGATGCTATCGACGGCGCAGGCGCTCGTGGGTACCGGATACAGCGTTGTGGTTCCGCGCATGCCCGGCCATGGTTTTGCGGTCGGTGGTTTGTTGCAGGCGCGGTGGGAGGATTGGGGCGCCGCTATTCGAATCGCAGTGCGGCACGCAATGCAGAAACCGGGCGCCGATGAGTCACTATTGCTCGTCGGTTATTCGAACGGTGGGCTCATGGCGATTGACTACGCGTTCCGCTGCGGTGAGCGGGACGACCTGGCCTGCCCGGACGCGTTGATCTTGATGTCACCGGCCATCGGCGTATCTCCCCTCGCGGCACTCACGAACCTGCATTCGGCGATTTCGTGGACGCCGTTTTTCGAAAAATTCCAATGGGAGTCGATCTTGCCGGAGATTGACCCGTTCAAGTTTACGTCGTTCCCGAAACGAGCTGCCTGGGAAATTTTCAGAATCCTTGGGCGCACACACAAGGCGTTGGCGCAGCCAGGCAAGGTCGCAAGATTACCCCCGATACTGACGTTTCAGTCGGTTGTCGACAATACAGTGAGCGCCCGCGCCATCGTTAGCCTTGTTTACGAGAGGCTACCGGCGAATGGCAGCAGACTTGTTGTGTACGACGTAAACAGTAACAGCACTCTTTTGCATCTGATGAAAGGCGAGCCTGTGGATCCGTCACGGTATTTCCTGTCAATAGCGCCACAGAACTTTGGCGTGACCGTTCTCAGGAATCGAAACTCGACCAGCCTGGCCGTAGACGTTTTGACACTGCCGGCAGGGCAGACCGACGCCGTTGTCACGCAGTCTCCTTTCGAATGGCCACGCGGAATTTTCTCCTTGTCCCACATCGCGCTGCCATTCCGACCCGACGACCCGGTGTATGGCAACGGCAGGCAAGACAATGCCAGACAAAAGATCGCGTTTGGCGCGCTGGCCCCACGTGGTGAACGAGCTGTAATGCGCCTGAATGCCGAGTACTTTCTTCGCATGCGCTACAACCCGTTCTTCAGCTTCCAGCAGGCGCAGATGATCGGCTGGCTGGATTCTCTGCGGAAAGGCTCGACGACCGAAACCGAACGCCCGTAGGAGCCCGCCACGCGGGCGATCGCCATGCTTCGATAACCCGGACCGAAGCCGGGTGGCTACTCATCGAAATGGCTCGCTGCGCTGCGCTTTATTTCCGATAAATAGCCACCCGGCTTCGGTCCACGGCATATTCACCGATTGCCCGCGTGGCGGGCTCCTACGTATCCACGAAACTCGCGAACTCTGCCAGAGACTTCCTCTTGATGTCCGGAACTTCGGCATCGTCAGCCGGGTAGCCGACAACGAGCAATAGAAACGGACGCTCGCTGGTCGGGCGTCCAAGGATCTTGTTCAGGAACTTCATCGGGCTGGGCGTATGTGTCAGTGTCGCCAGCCCGGCCGTGTGCAGTGCGGTTATCAGGATGCCCGCGGCAATGCCCGTCGATTCGGTCGGGTAATAGTGCTTTACCTTCCGGCCATCTTCGAGCCTGCCGAACTTTTGCAGGAATACCACGATCAGGTAAGGAGCCGTTTCCAAAAATGGTTTGTCCGAGTCGGTGCCCAGCGGTTCGAGGGCGGCCAGCCATTCCTCCGAGGCACGATGCTCATAAAATTCTCGCTCCTCAACTTCCGCCGCCTCACGAATTTTTTTCTTGGTCTCGGCCCCGCTGATGACGACGAAATGCCAGGGTTGTAAATTTGCGCCACTCGGGGCCGTGTTTGCCGCCTTGAGCGCGGTTTCGATGATGTCGCGCGGGACCGGGCGATTCGAGAACTCACGCACCGTGCGGCGTCGATCGATATCCTCGTAAAAAGCCGCAAGCCGCTCCCGCATTTCCTCGACCGGGTATTCCCTGTACTGGTTCAGCGGCGTTGTGGAATATCTGCTCACGCTCACTCCTGGGTGGACAACGCATTGTAACCGGCGCATCACTCCTGATTGTGTACTTTCCACAGGACCGTCGACTCGTCGGTTTCGTTTTCGGACACGACCTTGCCGCGCACCGAGATTCCTGCGTCGTGTACTGAAGCGGGATCACCGGTCAAAAGTGGATGCCAGTCGGGTAAGGGATCTCCGTGCGCGATCAGGCGATAGGCACAGCTGGCCGGCAACCATTCGAATGCCTCGGTCGCATCAGCCGTCAGCACGAGGCAGTCAGCAACCCTTTTCGCGCGGTTCGCGTAATCCGTGCAGCGGCAAGTAACCGTGTCCAGCAGTTTGCAGGCCAGGTTTGTATAGAACACTTCGCCTGAATCCTCGTCCTCAACCTTGTGCATGCAACAAAGTCCGCAGCCATCACAAAGCGACTCCCACTCTTTTGATGTCATTTCGCCGAGCGACTTGCGCTTCCAAAATTGATCAGTCATCGTGCTGCGCCATGAAAGCGGTATTCCTGGATTTCGATACGATGGGAGCAGGCCTCGATCTGAGCCCACTCAAAGAGGTCACCCCCGAGCTCAAGGTTTACGATGTTACCGCTAAAGATCAGGTTGAAAAACGAATTCGCGATGCGGACATCGTATATACGAACAAGATCCGCCTCAATGAAACCCTTCTGGCTTCGGCGAAGAAACTCAGGTACATCGGCCTGACTGCTACGGGAACCGACAACATCGACATCGAGACGGCCCGGCGAAATGGTATTGCGGTTGCCAATATTCGCGGCTATTGCACCGGGTCTGTCGTTGAGCACGTTTTCGGTACCTTACTCATGTTGACGCACAGCCTGGCCGGGTTCAGGCGGTCGGTGCGCGCTGGAAAATGGCAAACATCCGACGATCCCTTCCTGCTGACGCACCCCGTGCGCGAGCTTTCAGCCATGACAATCGGAATTGTCGGCTATGGTTCGCTTGGACAGGGAGTCGCCCGGATCGGGCGGGCGTTCAGCATGAACGTCATCGTCTCGGCCAGGCGTGACGCTATTAATATTGCAAGTGATCGCGTCGCCTTCGACGATGTGCTCGCTCAGGCGGACGTCATATCCCTGCATTGCCCCCTCACCGACGAAACTCGCGAATTGTTCGGCGCTGCGCAGTTTCACCGGATGAAGAAGTCCGCGATCCTGATAAACACGGCTCGGGGCGGCCTCGTCGATTCGGCGGCGCTCGCCGATGCGTTGCGCTCCGGTGAAATCGCGGCTGCGGCAGTCGACGTCCTGCCACAGGAGCCACCCGTTGACGGCGACCCGTTACTTGACTACGACGGAGATAATCTCATTGTCACGCCGCATATCGCCTGGGCAACGAACGAAGCACGGCAAGCCGCCGTTAACGAGCTGGCCGCGAACGCCCGCGCATTCGTCGCGGGTGAGGAGCGAAACCGGGTGGTGTGATCGCGGGCTCCTACGTGCCGATGATTTGCCGCGCCCAGACGACCACGGCGCGCACTCGCGGAGAGGCAAGGTCGTAGGCTTCATCGAAACTGACCCAGCGGAACTCAATGTGCTCGGGTTCTCCCGTCTCCGGGGACGGCCCCATGACGACGTCTTCCTGCTCAGTACCCGCCAGGTAATAGCGCGCTGTCTTGCCTCTGCTATAGGGGCCAGTCTCTATGTATCGCTCACCCCACGGCCACTGGGTTGCATCGATGCTCGTCTCTTCACGCAGCTCGCGTTTTGCCGTTTGCAATGGTTCCTCGCCGTCTTCGAGCAGGCCCTTGGGAAAATCCCAGTTGTGGAACGCGCGCAGCATCAGCGTTTGGAAACCATTTTCAGTCTTGCGTGCAAGCACGACGCCGCAAGAGAGCTTCTCGCCGTTCACGTCCCCGCTGCTCGCAGGACATCGACAGGCGCCGAATTAATCGCACTGCGTGCGGCGAAAAAGCCGCTCGCGCAGACAATGATAATTCCGGCCGCGAGACCCGCCACCCATAGCATGGGATTGAACGTATAGGGCAGATCGAACAGGCGCACCGCGACAACCGCGGCGAGTATCGAAGCACCAGCCGATGCGAGGAACCCCGCTGCGGCGCCAAGCGCCGCGAACTCCGCCATGACGCCCGAGAATACGATGCGCTTCCTCGCGCCGAGCGCTCGCAGCAGCGCACTTTCAAATCGGCGCTCGTCGATCGTTGACTGGACCGCAGCGAACAGCACTGCAATGCCGGCCGCAATCGTAAAGAAAAACACGGCCTGCACGGCGAGGCTTGCCTTTTCGATAATGCCGCGAACCTGCGCCAGGATCGATTCGAGATCGATAACTGAAATTGTCGGGTGCGTACGAACGAGATCTACGAGCACCGGACGTTCCCCCGGCTGCACGCGCATGCTGGCAATAAACGATACCGGATAATCGTCGAGCGCACCTGGCGACAGCACCAGGAAGAAGTTTGGCTGGAACGAATCCCAGTTGATTTTTCGGACACTCGAAATTTCAGCCTCAAGTTCCTGGCCGGCGATTTCGAACTGCAGCACATCGCCAACGACGAGGCCCGTCTCCATCGCGACCTCCTCCTCGATCGATACGAGCGGCGGGCCCGCATAGTCCGCGGGCCACCATTCGCCTTCAATTACCTCGTTACTGTCACTCAGTCGCGCGGCCCAGGAGAGATTTTGCTCACGATTGACGAACCATTTCGCATCCGGCACCGGATAGCTGCGTTCCTTGACTGACTCACCGTTGATCAGCGTCATGCGGGCTCTTACCAGCGGGCTGAAAACCGGCGCGGCCACGCCTCGCGCCTCGAATATTGCGGCGACCGATTCAGTTTCATGACGTTGAATGTTTATAAGGAAATGGTTCGGCGCATTTTCGTCGAGCGTGCGGCGCCAGCTTTCCAACAAATCCGTGCGAACCAGCGTCAGTAGCAGCAGCACAGTCAGCCCAAGACCGAAAGCGACAACCTGAACAGCGCTTGCGCGCCCGCGACGCGCGACATTCGCCAGGCCATATCGCCAGGCGATACCGACCCCCGAGCGAAATCGGCCCATTGTGGCGACGAGCACGCGCCCGACGATATACAGCGCACCCGCGATAACGATAATACCGCCCAGAACGATGAGCAGCATTGCCACGTCACCGACCGATTGATACAGCAATGCGGCGACGGCAGCCAGTGACAAACCGGCGACGAAAATGCGCGAGGGTGCCGGCGGCATGGCGTCGTGCCGCAACACTCTCAGCGGCGGTGTGTTGCGAAGCTGAATCAGCGATGGAAGCGCGAATCCAAGCAACAATACGAGCGCGCTGCCACTACTGAGCAACACGGGTGTGATACCGGGATCCGGCAGATCGCCCCGGATAATGTCGGCAAGTATCCAGGACAACACGGTCTCGGCCCCGAAGCCGAAAATGCTGCCAGCGAGCACGCCGATCAACCCGATCAGGATCAGCTGCGTGAGTGCGACCGAGATAACGAAGCCCTGCGTTGCACCGAGGCTTTTCATCAGCGCCACGGCATCCATGCGACGATGTGCGAATCGTCGCGCGGACATCGCGACAGCCACTGCACTTAATAACAGGCTGATAACTGCGGTTAGCGAAAGAAACCTTTGCGCCCGATCGGCCGCTGCGAACGCGCGCTCACTGCTTTCCTCGGCGCTTCTGAGTCGGAGTGAGTCGGGCAACTCATCCTGAATCGTATCGTTGTACAGCGCAACCGCGTCTTCATCGCCCGCAACCAGCAAGGCATAGCGAACACGACTACCCACGCCGATCAATCCGCTTGCTGCGATATCGCGATCATTCATCAGCAGCGTCGGCGCCAGCGACGCAAAACCGATTGACTGGTCCGGGCGATAGGTCACCACGGCTGTTACTCGCAGCTGCGCCTCCCCGACGTCGAGCAGATCACCGACATCCGCAGCTACGCGTGCCAGCAGCGATCCATCGGCCCAGACCTCGCCCGGCGCCGGAATGCCTGCGGCCTCCCGCTGCTCGCCAAACAGTTCGTTCGCTATCCGGACCGTGCCCCGAAGCGGGTACGCATTGTTTACCGCAAGTACCATCGATAACGCGCTGCTGTCGCCTGCAAATACAACCGTCGGAAAGGACACCATGTCGGCCGTACGCAGCCCGTGGTCGCTGGCCAGCTCCCGCCAGGAGTCGGGGATCGGGTCCTGCGAGCGCAGGCGCAGGTCGGCCGCGAGTATTTCGTTGGCCTGCCGTGCGACGGCCTTGCCGATTCGATCCGTCAGGAAACCTACAGCTGTCAGCGCGGCCACAGCGAGAATGACGGCCGACAACAGAACCAGGACCTCGCCGGACCGCAGCTCGCGGCCAAAGCTTCTGAACGCGAATAGCAATGCTTTCATTCAACAAGCCCCGTATCGCTGACAAGCTTGCCAATATCGAGGCTCAGGATACGGTCGCAGCGCCCGGCGAGGTCTTTGTCGTGCGTAACGAGCATGAGCGTCGTCGATAAGCTGAGGTTCAGATCAAACATGAGCTCCATGATCGTGGCTCCGGTTCGAGCGTCGAGATTGCCGGTCGGCTCATCCGCAAACAACACGGCCGGCTCGGTCGCAAATCCCCGCGCGATTGCCACGCGTTGCTTTTCGCCGCCCGATAGCTGGGCCGGGAAATGGCTCCAGCGATCGCCAAGCCCGACTTTGTTTATAATTTCGAGCGCCGCCGCGCGCGCGTGCTTGTGGCCGGCCAGTTCGAGCGGCAGCATGACATTCTCCAGTGCGTTCAACGACGGCACGAGGTGGAACGACTGAAAAACAAATCCGACACTCTCTGCCCGCACACGAGCCCGGCCGTCTTCGTCCAGTTGGCTCAGGTTTGCGCCGTTGAGCGTCACGTAGCCCGTGGTTGGCAGATCGAGGCCCGCAAGAAGCGCCAATAGCGTCGATTTACCGGCACCGGACGGCCCCACCACAGCTACGGACTCGCCGCCTTGAATAAGGAAACTGACGTCCGAAAGAATGGTCAGAATACCTTCCGGACTGCTAACCTGCTTGCTGATTTCATGTGCTGACAGGACGACTTTGGCGCCCTCTTCCATATTCGACATGCGAAAAACTCTGATCCTTGTTCTGGTGCTTCTTTTCGGCCCTGCGTGGAGCGGGGACAAGCCCGTTGTCCTGATATTCGGTGACAGCCTGAGCGCCGGCTTCGGTATTGACGTCGACAAGTCCTGGGTCGCTTTGTTGCAGGCTCGGCTCGCTGCCTTAGGGTACGAACATCGGGTCGTCAACGCCAGTATCAGCGGCGAAACGACTGAAGGCGGCGTTGCGAGAATTTCGAGGGTCCTGGAGCGATTCAAGCCCGAACTGATCATTCTCGAGCTGGGCGCTAACGATGGCCTTCGCGGATTTCCGCCTGACCGCCTGCGCAGCAATCTGGAGAAGATTATCGTTGCCAGCAAGGCGTCCGGAGCGGCCGTAGTCCTGCTGGGCATACGGATTCCGCTCAACTACGGGCCACGTTACACAGCGGCATTCGAGGACACGTTTCGCGATGTTTCCGCCGGGCAGGACGTGCAATGGATCGAGTTTTTCATGGAAGGCATCGCACTAAATGAAGAGCTGATGCAAGATGACGGTTTCCATCCAAATGCGGAGGCACAGCTATTGTTGCTGGAAAACGCATGGCCGATAATCTCGGCATCACTCGGAGTCGTAGAATAGTGGAAAAGATCTGGCTCAAGTCCTACCCCGAAGGCGTGCCGGCCGAGGTTCCCGAACCGGCCTTCCGGTCGCTCCGGGACATGGCTGAAGTCAGTTTCCGTACGTTTCCGGATCGGCCGTCATTCGCGAACATGGGGACGACACTGAGCTACGGCGACCTCGACAAGCTGTCGATGAAGTTCGCCTGCTACCTGCAGCATTCGCTGGGCCTTACACGCGGTGAGCGGGTCGCAATCATGCTGCCGAACATCCTGCAATACCCGGTAGTCCTGTGCGGCATTTTTCGCGCCGGACTTGTCGTCGTAAATGTCAACCCGCTCTATACGGCGCGGGAACTCAAGCACCAGCTCACAGACTCTGGTGCCAAGGCAATCGTCGTTCTCGAAAATTTCGCGCACGTTCTCGAGGAAGTCATTGGCGAGAGCAACATTGAGCATGTCGTAACCACAGGCATCGGCGACCTGCTCAGCAAGCCCAAGGGCTGGATCGTCAATTTCGTCTTGCGGCACGTTAAGAAAGCGGTGCCCGCATTCGCATTGCCCGGCGCAGTCAAAATGGCACGCGCGTTGAAGGTGGGCACGGGAAAAGAATTACAAGCTGTCGAAATCGGTTTTGCCGACATCGCATTCCTGCAGTACACGGGCGGAACGACCGGCGTCTCAAAAGGCGCGATGCTGAGCCATCGCAACATGGTCTATAACGTTGCGCAGTCCAATATCTGGCAAGGCAGCGCTTATACCGGCGTCGAGCCGATAACGGCGATTACAGCGTTGCCGCTGTATCACATCTTTTCCTTGCAGGGGAACTGCCTTGCCGTAATGGCGCAGGGCGGCCTCAACGTGTTGATCACGAATCCGCGTGACTTCCCTGCATTCGTGAAGGACATGAGCAACTACGACTTCAATTTCCTTACGGGCGTCAATACGCTGTTCGCGGCATTGCTCAATACGCCTGGCTTCAAGGACCTTGATTTCAGCGCTTTTCGCGTCTGCGTGGGCGGCGGTATGGCTGTACAGCCCGCCGTTGCCAAGCAGTGGGCCGACGTTACGGGGTGCGAGATTTCGCAGGGTTACGGTCTGACCGAAACGTCGCCGGGTGCCATCGTTAATGCGGTCGACGCCAAGTTCACTGGAACGATCGGTCTGCCGCTGCCCTCGACCGAAGTCATGATTGTCGACGACGACGGACAGGAGGTAGCCGTGGGCGAGGTCGGCGAAATCTGTATCAAGGGGCCACAGGTCATGGTGGGTTACTGGCAGCGACCCGAAGAAACGGAGAAAGTTATGTTGCCCGGAGGATGGTTGCGTACCGGTGACGTCGGCCGCATGGACCTGGGCGGTTACACCTGGATTGAGGACCGCAAGAAAGACATGATTCTCGTTTCCGGCTTCAACGTATATCCCAATGAGGTCGAAAACGTGATTGTCGAGATGGACGGCATACTTGAAGCTGCTGCCATTGGCGTCAAAGATGAGCATTCCGGAGAGGTCGTCAAAGTATTCGCGGTTCGCACCGACAACAATGTCAGCGAACAGGACGTTCTCGATTATTGCCGCAAGAATCTGACCAATTACAAGCGGCCGAAGTACGTCGAGTTCCGCGACGATCTTCCAAAAACCAACGTCGGCAAAATCCTGCGCCGCGCGCTAAGAGACGA
>CAYLTW010000036.1:0-4286 GCA_964386735.1 uncultured Woeseiaceae bacterium | reverse complement strand
TTTATCGAAATGGCTCGCTGCGCTGCGCTTTATTTCCGATAAATAGCCACCCAGCCCCGGTCTCTCGTCATCCATCCGTGACCGCATGGCACGCTCCTACGAATGGTACGCCGGGCTGAGCTCGTGAACCGCGTCGATCAGAACGCCAAGCTTCTCCGGCTCGATGTCAGGGGTAATGCCATGCCCGAGGTTGAACACGTGGCCCGGGCCATTGCCATAACTGGCCAGCGTATCGGCGACCCCCTGCCGAATGATATCCGGCGATTCACGTAGCGTGGCCGGGTCAAGATTGCCTTGCAGCGCAACACTGTCGTTGACGTAGCCGCGCGCAGTCGCCAGTTCTGTAGTCCAGTCGACGCCGAGCGCGTCGCACCCTGTCTCTACCATGTCAGCAAGCATTTCACCGGCACCCTTTGTGAAAAGGATCACGGGTACCTGTTCTCCATACTTGTTTCGCGTGAGTCCATCGACAATCTGCTGCATGCCCTGAAGTGAGAAGCGTCGATACGCTTCTCGTTCGAGCGCAGCGCCCCAGGTGTCGAAGATCATGATCGCCTGCGCGCCCGCTTCGATCTGAGCGTTCAGATAATCGGTCGTAATCGAAGCTACTTTCGTGAGCATTTCGTCGAGTAACGCCGGTTCTTCACCTGCCAATTTCTTTATTCTCGAAAAATCGCGGCTCGAACCACCCTCAACCATGTAGGTGCCGACAGTCCACGGGCTGCCCGCGAAACCGATTAGCGGCACCGATCCATCCAGTTCGCCTCGAATCGTGCTGACTGCGTCGAAAACGTATGCAAGCTTGTCAGATACATCAGGCCTTGGCAGATTCCTTATGTCGCTCGCCGTGCGCACGGGTCGCTCGAATTTTGGGCCCTCGCCCGTTTCGAAATACAGGCCGAGCCCCATTGCGTCGGGAATCGTCAGGATGTCCGAGAACAATATCGCAGCGTCGAGTTTGTAGCGGCGAAGTGGCTGCATCGTCACCTCGCAGGCGAGCTCGGGATTGCGGCATAAACTCATGAAGTCGCCCGCCTTTTCCCTTAGCTCCCGGTACTCCGGCAGATAGCGCCCAGCCTGGCGCATGATCCAGACGGGCGTGCGCGGCACGGGCTCGCGCAGAAGCGCTCGAATCAGCAAATCATTTTTCAGTTCTGTCATCAGCCTTCAAATTGAGCAGCAATGGTCGCCTGTATGGCCTCGGCCGCTGCGCGCGGGCTGTCCGCGTCGCGAATTGGCCGGCCAACAACGATATGGTCGACACCGTTCGAGAATGCCGTTTCGACCGTGACGACGCGCTTCTGGTCGCCAACAGGTTTGTTGTCCACGGGACGAATCCCCGGCGACACAACCAGCAACTTGTCGTCGATGAATTGCCGCAACTTCGGCACTTCGAGGCCCGATGATATGACGCCGTCACATCCCGACTCCAGAGCCTGTTTTGCCCGGGACAGCACGAGATCGCCGACGTCGCAGTCGAAGCCGAGATCATCCAGGTCACCGCGATCGAGGCTGGTCAGAACCGTGACGCCGAGAACCTTGAGATGGTCGCCTTTGTTCCCGGCTGCCGCCTCCATGATCGATCGATTGCCATGCACCGTGATGAAACTGGCGCCGCGATCCTTCAGCTGGCGAACGGCAGAAGCAACCGTCGCCGGAATATCGAAAAATTTGAGGTCACAGAATACTTTCTTGTCGCGATCCAGCATCCATTCCAGCAATTCGAAGTACCCCCCGCTCATCATGAGTTCCAGGCCGATCTTGTAAAAGGTCACGGCTTCGCCGAGTTCGTCGGCGAGCGAGCGAGCGCGCTCGCAATCAGGCACGTCCATCGCGAATATCAGGCGATCCCTTGAATGGATATCTTTCGCTGTCACTGACTGGCCTTTGGCTGCCTGGCAATTCGCCTGCATGGATATTCGTCGTCCGGCGCGGCGCATTCTATCAGCCCGTAGTGCGTTCGTGTTCTGCGATCGCGAAGCGATCCGTCATCCCTGCGATATAGTCGGCGACGACCCGGGCCCTGCCTGCGTCGTCCTGGCGTTGTGCCGCAGTTGAGAACTGCGCTGGCATTTTTGTGACATCCGTTATGTAGTACGTAAACAGGTCACTGAGCATTGCCTGAACTTTCGCCGTCATTTCGAGCTTCTTCTCATGGCGGTAGAGGTGCTTGCTCAAAAAGCGCTTTAGACCGGTGTGCTGCTCAAGAACCTCATCAGACATGCTCACCAAGGCCTTATCGGCCCGTCTGACATCGTCGATCGATTGCGGCACGGCAGCGTCCAGGTTTTTCCGTGTCTGGTCAATAAGGTCGGTTACGACAATATTGATCATGCGGCGAATGATCTCGTAGATCAGGCGCCGGTCATCGAGATCCGGGTAGCGTTCGTGTACTTCATCGTATTGATTACCGAACAGCATTTGCGCGCGCAGCTGCTCGAGGCTGATAAGGCCCGCGCGAAAACCATCGTCTACGTCATGATTGATGTACGCAATCGCATCGACAATATTGACGATCTGTGCCTCCAGCCCGGGATGTTCGCGCTTCAGAAATCGCTCACCAACATCGCCAAGTTCCGCCGCATTCTTTTTCGAACAATGCTTCAGGATGCCCTCGCGAGTTTCAAACATAAGGTTCAGGCCCGGGAAGTCGGCGTATTTTTCCTCAAGCAGGTCAACAACGCGCAATGACTGCAGATTATGCTCGAATCCGCCGTACTCGCGCATGCACTCGTTAAGCGTGTCCTGCCCGGCATGACCAAATGGCGTGTGACCAAAATCGTGTGCCAGGCAAATCGCTTCGGTCAGCGGTTCGTTGAGATTCAACGCCAGCGCCACGGTACGACCTATTTGCGCTACCTCGATCGAGTGTGTCAGACGGGTGCGGTAGAGATCACCTTCGTGATTTACGAAAACTTGCGTTTTGTACACGAGCCGCCGAAACGCCGTCGAATGAATGACCCGATCCCGGTCACGCTGGTACTCACCGCGGTACGCGGCTTTCGGCTCTTCGTAACGCCTGCCATTCGATCGCGACTCATCAGCCGCGAAGGGCGCGAGTCGGGTCGATATCATCAGCCGGCCGTCTCGAGTGTCAGCGAAAGACGATCCGGATCATAGTCGGCCGTTACGAAAGCGTCGCCAAGCTGATTTAACAATACAAAGCGTAACTTCTTGCCGATGATTTTCTTGTCCATACCCATCGCGTCCATCATGGCATTTGCACCAATACTGGGTGGCTTCACCGGCAGCCCGGCCCGCCGTAGCAAATCGATCAATCGTGCAACATCTTCCTTGCTGATATCGCTCAGCATTACGGCCATCACCATCCCGGCAGCAACGGCCTCACCGTGTAAATACTCGCCATATCCCTGGCATTTCTCAATCGCGTGGCCGAACGTGTGGCCAAAATTCAAAATAGCGCGACGGCCGGCCTCGCGCTCGTCTGTAGCGACGATCTCCGCTTTGAGCTCGCAAGAGCGCCGGATCGCGTGCGCCAGCACGGCAGCATCCTTCGCCAGTAGTGAGTCAATGTTTGCTTCGAGCCACGCGAAAAAACCCGCGTCGACGATCGCGCCGTATTTAATTACCTCCGCGAGTCCTGCTTTCAACTCCCGATCCGGCAGCGTGGCAAGCGTGTCAGTATCGACCAATACGATCCGGGGCTGATGAAAAGCGCCAATAAGGTTTTTGCCTGCGGGGTGATTGACCCCGGTCTTGCCGCCGACCGACGAGTCTACCTGCGCCAGTAGCGTTGTCGGGACCTGGATGAAGTCAACGCCTCGCATATAACATGCAGCAGCAAAACCCGCGATATCACCAACAACGCCGCCACCAAGAGCGATTACAGTTGTGTCACGATTGGCGCGACATTTGACAAGCTGGTCGATCACGGACTCGACTGCCTGCATGGTTTTAAATTCCTCGCCATCGGCAAGGCTAATCGAATCAACCGACGTTCCACCGAGATTGCCTATCAAGGAATCAAGGTATAGCGGCGCAACCGTTTCGTTCGTGACAACCAGGCAATCGCCGCCCCGCACATGTTCGGACAAGTCAAAGCCGCCACCAAGCAACCCACTCCCAATAGCAACAGGATAACTGCGCTCGCCGAGTTCAACGGTTGTGGAAGTACTCATGCCGCAAGGTTACCGCAATAGCGGCGTTGGATGGCTGTAGATGGGCGGCTCCTCATCGAAATGGCTCGCTGCGCTGCGCTTTATTTCCGATGAAGAGCCACCCATCCACAGCCTTCCTGTGCGGGGTTGGTTTGGTGGCGCGTCACG
>CAYLTW010000035.1:0-25349 GCA_964386735.1 uncultured Woeseiaceae bacterium | reverse complement strand
ACCCGGACGGCGTGAGCGTGAACGTCAATTGCATCGATCCCGGGACGATAGCTTCGATCAACTTAACGGACTTCGACGGGCGCAACTGGGAACAGAACATCTCGAAATTGTCGCGATTAAGCGACTGATTTTGCAGTAGTTTGGCTGGTGAACAACCATAACTTGCCTTATAGTTGCGACATTCACAATTGAGTACGGCACGACATGAAAACGACACGCTCCGCGGCCGCAGTATGCCTGTTTTTCCTTTTGACCGGTCAGAGCGCCTGGTCCGAGACAGCCTGGGTCAGTGACGAGTTCGAAGTCATGTTGCGATCGGGTCCGAGTACCAGCAATGCGATTCAATTGATGGTCGGTAGCGGCACCGCACTGGAGATTCTGGAGGCTGATGCGGACGCCGGTTATACGCGCGTGCGAACCGGCGGCGAGACCGAAGGCTGGGTGCTTTCCCGCTATCTGATGTCGGAGCCGAGCGCGCGCGAGCAGTTGCAGACGCTTACCGGCGAGTTGACGAGTGCGACCACTCGGGGCTCTTCCCTGACCACGGCTTTGTCCGCGATTCGCGGTGAATACGATTCGGCGCAGCGCCGCATTGAAGCGCTCGAGAGCGAAAAAAGCGAATTGGAGCAGGAACTCGCGGAAATCAAACGAACGGCGGCCAACGTGCTGGTGATCAATGACGAGAACACGGTTTTGCGCAATCAGATCATGGATGCGGACATCCGTGCCGGTGCCCTGGAGCAGGAGAATCGTGAATTATCCGGTCAGACTGCGCGGTACTGGTTTCTGGCCGGCGGCCTGGTGCTTGTTATCGGTATCATCCTGGGCCTGTGGGCGCCGCGCATCCGCTGGCAGCGGCGTTCGCGATACGATCGATTCTGACGACAGGTCGCGTTGCGAGCAGCGCGTCTAGACCGACTCACCGGCGAGAAATAACCAGGTCTCGATGACGCTGTCCGGGTTCAGGGACATGCTTTCAATGCCCTGTTCGACAAGCCACATAGCGAGATCGGGATGATCTGACGGTCCCTGTCCGCAGATGCCCACGTATTTGTTGTTCTTCTTGCAGGCTTTGATGGTCATTTCCAGCATGGCTTTAACGGCGTCGTCGCGTTCATCGAACAAATCGGCGACCAATGACGAATCGCGATCCAGTCCCAGCGTCAGCTGCGTCATGTCATTGGATCCGATCGACATGCCGTCAAAATGTTCGAGGTATTGATCGGCCAGCAGCGCATTTGTCGGTAGCTCGGACATCATCACGATCTTGAGATCGTCCTTGCCCCGTTCAAGTCCATTGTCGGCCATCAGGTCGATAACCTGTTTTGCCTGGCCGACGGTGCGAACGAAGGGAATCATTACCTGTACGTTCCGCAGGCCCATTTCGTTGCGAACTTTTCGAATCGTGGCGCATTCGAGCTCGAAACACGGACGGAAACTGTCTGCGACGTAGCGTGCCGCGCCGCGGAAACCGAGCATCGGGTTCTCTTCATCCGGTTCGTAGCGATCGCCACCGATCAGATTGGCGTACTCATTCGATTTGAAATCGGACAGGCGAACAATGACAGGTTCCGGCGCGAATGCTGCGGCGATTGTGCTAACGCCTTCGGCCAGTTTGTCAATGAAGAATTGAACCGGGTCGGCGTAACCGGCCATCTGATCGTCGATTGCAGCTTTGGTATCGGCGTCGAGCTTGTCGTACTCAAGCAGCGCCTGCGGATGCACGCCGATCATTCGATTAATGATGAACTCAAGTCGCGCGAGGCCGACGCCGTGGTTGGGGATATTGGCAAAATCGAAGGCGCGATCGGGATTGCCGACATTGAGCATTATTTTGACTGGAATATCCGGCAGCGACTCCAGTTCAATCCGTGTTTTCTCATATTCCAGGGCGCCTTCGTATACATAGCCCTCGTCGCCTTCAGCACAGCTGACGGTTACAGTAACGCCGTCGCGAATCGTCCCGGTCGCGTCGCCACAACCGACGACGGCCGGAATACCCAGTTCCCGGGCGATGATCGCCGCGTGACAGGTACGACCGCCACGATTGGTCACGATTGCCGAGGCGCGTTTCATGACCGGTTCCCAATCGGGGTCGGTCATGTCCGAGACGAGAACGTCGCCGGTTTGTACGCGATTCATCTCTGCGGCATTGCTGATGACCCTGGCTGTACCGACGCCGATCTTCTGGCCAATGCTCCGGCCGGTGCTGATAATCGCCGAGCGGTTCTTGAGAGTGAACCTTTGAATCGTTCGGCCGCTGCGGCTTTGAACTGTTTCGGGGCGCGCTTGCAGGATGTACAGCTTGCCATCCGTACCGTCCTTGCCCCATTCGATGTCCATCGGACGCTCGTAGTGCTTTTCAATCGTCACGGCCAGACGTGAGAGTTCGACGATCTCGTCATCGGTGAGGGAGAAGCGCGTACTGTCGGCTTCATCAACGTCGATCGTCGTCACAGTCTCGCCCGCATGTGGATCATCGCTGTAAACCATCTTGATGGCCTTGCTGCCGAGATTCTTGCGCAAGATCGGAAAATGGCCAGATTCGAGTGCTTGCTTGTAGACGTAGAACTCATCGGGGTTCACAGCGCCCTGCACGACGGTCTCGCCAAGGCCCCACGAAGATGTGATCAGGACTACGTCGCGAAAACCCGATTCCGTATCGAGCGTAAACATGACGCCGGACGAGCCGACATCGCTTCGGACCATGGTCTGCACGCCAACCGATAAGGCGACGAGGCTATGGTCGAACCCCTGGTGGACGCGATAGGCAATCGCGCGGTCTGTGAACAACGACGCGTAAACCTGGTGCAGGGCCTCAACAACTTTGTCGAATCCACGCACATTGAGAAACGTTTCCTGCTGCCCGGCAAAGGACGCGTCCGGCAGATCCTCGGCGGTCGCCGATGATCTCACGGCTACGGCGATATCGCGTCCGTCCGACATATCGTCCCAGGCGCTGCGCATTTCGTTCGTCAGGCGAGCAGGAATAGATGCGCCGAGAATCCACTCGCGAATTGATTTGCCGGTCGCCGATAATGCATCAATATCGTCGACATCAAGCGTATCCAGGGCCACCTTTACGCGATTGTCGAGGCCGCCGGCGCTGAGGAAGTCGCGATAGGCTGCCGAGGTCGTCGCGAAGCCACCGGGGACTGTGACCCCCAGACCGCTGAGATTAGCGATCATTTCGCCGAGCGAGGCGTTCTTGCCACCAACGATTTCGACATCGTGCATACCAAGCTCGTCGAGCTTGACGACGTATCGTTCCAAAATATGCTCCCTTGAGGTTCCCTGTGCGGACGTGGACAATCGACCGGATGAACGACCGCACTGTTTTCTTTCTTTCTGACCAGACCGGAGTAACCGCCGAAACACTTGGCCACAGCCTGCTTACGCAGTTCAATAGCCAGAATTTTCGTCAGGTGACTTTGCCATTTATAGATACCCGAGACAAGGCCGAGGAGGCGGTCGCCCGCATCAACAAATCAGTCGGTAGCGACAAGCTGAGGCCGATTGTTTTCTCCACGTTGGTCCAGGACGAGTTTCGCGCGATTGTGCGTCAAGCCGACGGGCTGCACCTGGACATTTTTGATGTTTTCCTCGAACCGCTCAGCGAAGAGCTGCAGGAGCAACCCACTCACGAGCCTGGCCGTGCTCACGGCATGAGTGACATCGATGCGTACATGAAGCGTATCGAAGCAACAAACTTCGCACTCGCGAATGATGACGGCGGCATGAGCCGGAATTACGAGATGGCCGATGTCATCCTCGTCGGCGTTTCACGTTCCGGCAAGACGCCGACCTGCTTGTACCTGGCATTGCAGTACGGGGTTTACGCCGCCAACTTTCCGCTGACTGATGAAGAGTTTGAGAGCGGGCGTATGCCGGAAGTTCTTGTCGAGCAACAAAAGAAGCTCTTTGGTCTGTCGATTGGCCCGGAGCGGCTGCGGCAGATTCGCAAGGAACGGCGTCCGCTCGGGCGTTATTCATCGGCGCAGCAGGTCCGATTTGAACTCAGGGAAGCGGAGAAATTGTTTCGGCGCTACGGCATTCCGCACGTTGACACGACGAAATTTTCAATTGAGGAAATTGCAAGCCGAATTCTCGATAGTACCGGTGTGGAGCGCAGAGTGCGACCTTGATTTTTTCGCCCGCTTCCTGCCGATCCGGAACGGGAATTGCACCACTTTTAGTGCGCTTTCGCTGTGCTATATTCGAGCCATGATGCTCGATTCAATACTGGTGCCGGAGACAATAATCAAACCGCGAAGCTTCGCGGCCTTGATGTCGGTTTATGAAAGTAACTTTCTTCGATTACTGCATTTGGTACCGGATCTCGTGCAACTTGACGGTTGCTACCGATCGCGCGTTGCTGGCGATTGCGACCTGTATCTTGAAATTATCGAACGCGAACGGTACACGCTGACGATGTCCCTTACGTATTACTTCGAAACCGGCGCCGGACTGAAAGCGGATCCGGATATGCTTGTTCGTGTGTATCTGGACGGCCGGCTTGCTGAGGCGATGAGTCTCGGACGAGACCCTCATGATGCCGAATTCCGCCGCGCGTGCCGGGCACACGGCAAGGAACTTGGCGAGCGCTGGGAACAGAATGTCGTCCTGAACAAGTGGCTCGAGTACCTGCTGGACCAGGGACACCTGGTTCTCGAACAACGGGTCTGAATCAGGCTAATTTCCGAAACTGTCGACTCAGTCTGAGCGTCCTCAGGCGCCAATTGTCATTATTCGCCCAATAACGGTTCGAACCCGCGCCAACGCGCGGTCTATATTATGTTAAAGAGGGCATGATTTGACGAGCCTGACCGCGATATTCGGCAGCACCCAGGAAGATTCGGGCGACAGCGAGAAATTGCTCGAGCTGTACTGGAATCGTGCCGAGCTCAAAAAGGAGTTTGCCAGCCTTCGCGAAGAAACGTTCCAGCTGAAAGAGCAAATCCAGGCCAAAGAAGGTGCAACGGCAAGGTTGCAGCAAAGGCTCGATCATCTGGAGAACCTGCTGCTGGATCCCGATTGGGTCTACAACGTCGTCGCCTACTATCAACTGCGCGCGTTCAACCAGCGCTGCTCCGGCAAACTGGCCCGTTTTGCCGAGCAGCTAAAGCAGCAACGCGAAAAGAGGCGGTACAGCAAGGTCATAGACGCGTGGAACGACGAACGCAACGATGCGGCAAAGGCGATTCAAGCGCAGATTGACGAGCAGCGCTTACAGATGCAGACGCTTGAGGATCAGTTGCAAGCGGAGCGGCGTCGTTTCTCAATGATGAGCGGAATCGCACGATTTTTTCGCAAACGCTCAATCACGAAAATGCTGGATAGTACCGTCGCGCGAATTCACGAATCCCAGCTGCGAGAATCCGAATTGCTGGCGACACTTGAGCAGGTACAGTCTCGTGACGTCCCGGACACGGAGGGTCTCGACATTGCCAGCAAGCGCAGTATCAATTTCATGATTTTGTCATTCGCGCAGCAGACTTACCTGCATTTTTCCGATGACAATCTTGCCGGTCTTGCAAAAGAGTCCGGCGACAAGAGCGCCGGCGCAATCAACTATGGCAGCAAGGCGGATTGCGACTCCATCGTGGAAACGATACAAAAGCGCGCCGATTCGATGGACAACGTGTCGGATTTTGCCGATGTCATGCAACAACGCGCGAAACTGATTGCGGAGAAAGCGTTGTTCAATTCTGACGAGGACGCGGTGCCGATAGCCGGCACGGTCGCTACTGTCTTCAAGATAGACAAGAATGGTGTTGTCACCGAAAGGGACGCCAATCTGCTTGGCGAGAACTACTGGGATGTGGCCAGTACTCTGAGTCGCTGACGGCTAAATGTCAGTGCGCAACATGTGCCGGCGAAAGCGCGACAGGTCGTCGTCGGCCGGTACGCCGCTAATGACACCGGTTACGTCACTCTCAGCGTTGCGAATGTCCGAGTCATCGATGTGCCGGCTCTTTTCGCGAAGCACAGGCGCTGCCAGCTCGAAAAGCGTTGCCGCGCCGGGTGCGGGAACTGGCGTTGCCGTCGTGGCTTCATAGTCTTCGGGAAGTGATTCGTCGAATATTTCTCGCAGTATCGTCTCAACTTGCGGTGCCATCGAAACGTTGAGTCCCTGGGCATCAAAATCATTACTTGCCGAAAGCAGCAGTTCGCCGTTCGCCGGGGCGACCGCAATGCCGCGATCTATGTTCTCGACACCGAGTTCTTCGACGACGACGTCGCGGGAGATCGTGCTCGACGCTGTTTCCTCGCAGAGCAGTTTCGAACCGGCGGCGAGAGCAGGGGCGCAGCACACAAACAGCAGCAGCGCTGCTGCGCCTTGGCCGCTAAGTGCGGCGACGATAGGTGCCGGCCTGTCTTGCACTGTGTCTCCTGATTAGACTCAGTCAAGTGTTGCAGTCGAGCATATCATTTGCGCCCTGCAAGCGCCACGCGCATTGCCTCAGGGCCTTAGCTGTGCGGTTTGAGCCGGCGCAACATTGATCTGCCGCAGCTCCGCCAGGTCTGAGACAATGCCTGCGGCCTGCTCCAGGAGTACATCGGGGATGTCGTCCTCCTCGACGTCGTCGAGGCTCTCGATTGGCTCAAGATTCAAAGCCTTACGGCGTTCGTTCTCGCGCTCAAGGCGGCGTGTGATTTCATCTTCGCGCTCCCTGCGGCGCTCGTCGACGTTCAGGGACATCGAATTGCGTGCCCGCGCTTCCTCGACCTCACGGATGCCTTCTTTCAGCCATACAAAGTTCGGGTCCTCGCTGGCGCGTGCATCCTGACTTACTGTGAGCGACGCAATCGTCGTGTCAAGCGGTTCACCCCTCAGAAAACGGGTCGTCGAGACCGTGTCCCAGGGCAGGGCGCTCTCGCGGACGCTTTCGCCCACCTGATCGGCGTCGATTGCCGACGGTAGCGCAATATCCGGGCTAACGCCCCTGTGCTGCGTGCTTTCGCCGGTAACGCGGTAGTACTTGCCAATGGTTAATGTCAGCTGGCCAAAGCCCGTGTCGCCCTCCGGCTGCATAAACTGATCAAGAGAATACAAATTCTGAACTGTGCCCTTGCCAAAGGTTTGCTGGCCGATGATGACGCCGCGTGCGTAATCCTGAATCGCGGCGGCGAAAATCTCGGAGGCGGACGCGCTAAAACGATTGACGAGCACTGCCAGCGGTCCATCATAGGCCACCCGCGGTACCGGGTCCGGATCGTCAAGCCGGCTTACCCGGCCATTGGCGTTTCTTAACTGCACAACGGGGCCGTTGTCTATGAACAGGCCGGATAATGCCGTTGCTTCGGTCAGGTGACCGCCACCATTGTTGCGCAGGTCCATGATCAGGCCGTCGATGCCCTGTTCCTCGAGCTCGGCGATGAGACGTTTTACGTCCTTGGTCGTGCTGGTGTAATCCTTGTCGCCGTTCGACAGGGCACGATAGTCACGATAGAAAGAAGGTACTGCGATGACGCCAATTCGCCATTCCCGGCCGTCCCGGGGGACTGAGATCAGCTCGCTTTTCGCAGCCTGCTCCTCAAGTTTGACCTGTCCACGCGTCAAAGCGATGATTTTTTCACCGCTTCCCGGTATCGCGTCACCCTGAATGATTTGCAGGCGCACGACCGTATCGCCGGGTCCACGAATCAAATCGACAACATCATCCAGTCGCCAGCCGACGACATCGACCATTTCGCCATCTTTGCCCTCTGCGACGCCGATAATCAGGTCGTTGGTCTTGAGCTTGCCATCGATCGCTGCCGGGCCACCTGCAATGATTCCGATGACCTTGACGTAGTCCTCGTCCGGCTGCAGGGATGCGCCGATGCCGAAATAGGACAGGCTCATCTGAATCCGGTATTCCTCAGAATTGCGCGGCGACAGGTAACTGGAGTGGGGATCGAGGGTGTGTGCAAATGCATTCATGAACCCTTCGAAAACGTCGTCGCTGTTTATCTGCTCCATACGCCGCGCCAGTCTCTTATAGCGCTTCGCGAGCAGCTCTTTGGTTTCATCCCAGGTTTTGTCATTCAGGATATGGCGTAGTGCGTCATTTTTTACGCGGCGTCGCCATACTTCATCGAGTTCGGCCGATGTTTCCGCCCAGGGCAATTCGGAGCGATCAAATTGAAACTCTTCATCGAGCGAGAAATCAGGCTCGTTCTCAAGCGCTGTCATTGCGAAATCAAGGCGCTCACGCACGCGGGTACGATAAATCCGGAACATCTCGTAAACAGGGTCGAGGGGCTTGCTTTTGACGACGTCGTCGAGTTGATCGCGATACTGCTCGAAATACTCGATATCGCTTGCGAGCAGATACATCCTGTTGCCATCAAGCGTCTCGATGTACCGGTCCAGGACCAGAGATGAAAGATCATCGTCAACAGCGACATGGTTGTAATGCGATTTCTGGATGAATTGCGTCACCAGCGCGCCGATATCCTCGTGGCGGGCACTCGGCTGCAAAGGTTCATCTGACGTGACAACCTGGCTGTTCGCCATTGCAGACGAGGCCAGGACGACGAGCGCAAGGCCTGCGAAGCGATTGTGACGACGGGTCTCAAGTTTTATCAAGGTTTTCTCCAAATGGGTTCGACACTATTCTTCCCCAGTGCAGTGGGCTAGGCTAGATGCCTGACGCGCTCCGATCAAGGGCGTATTTGGCATAAATTCCCGTTGCTTGCGGTAATACATAGACCAGCCTGGAAACTTTCGAATGCGACCACTGACGGTGATCACCGGCATCCTGTTGGGATCCTGCCTGTCGATCGCAGTATCCCTGGCGATGGTTCTGATCGTATTCCTGATTCTTGGAAACGACTATCCGCGCGTTCAGCATGAATTCCGGCCCTTGCTTGTCAGCAGTCTCATCTTCTTCGGTATGACCATATTGTCGGCCGGGAGTTTCTACTCCCTCGTTCGAAGCAGTTATTGGCGCTATTGGGCGCAGGGCTTCATGTGGGCTGGTTTTGCGGCAACGCTCATGTATTACCGGCCCTGAATGTCGCGTGGCGGGACAGCGCACTAGAATAATCGCATGGGTTTGCGGTCCGATTCTGTGCCACGTTTTCTGCGCCGGCGCATGCGCTTATGCAATTCCTTGCGCCGGGTCTCCAGCCAGTCTTCGCGCGTTACACCCGGCCGCCGGCCACCCTCACTGCGCACCCGGTCCCTGAAGTCTCGAAAGTCCTCATAGGCTTCGATTTCGTGCCTGAGCTCGCGCACGACCAGTTCGATCATGATCGCGTCGTCAAGAAAGCCGAGACCCGGAATATTGTCGGGTATGAGGTCCTCGGGCTCGGCAAAGTAGGCAAGGGCGTTCAGCACCCGACTTGCCTCCCGATGCGGCAGGCGCCATTCGATGTCCGTGAGCATGTCGATCATCAGGCGCAGTTTCGAGAGGCGCTCGCGCACGAACCCGGGCGCGCCGGTCTCGCCGATGATATGTAGCAGATCTTCGGCTGAGGCGACAATATCTTCCGGCGCAACAGTCGCACTGGCCTTGCGGGCTTCGCGCATAATCAGGCGAAAGTGTTTCAGGTCGTTTTCGTCGAGTTCGAACGAGACGCGCAGGCTCATTTTCTTCGGAATCGCTTATCCCAGTTCCTGGAGCGATCGAAGTTACCCGTATTGTAGGGGTCAATGCCAGTTTCCTCGCCCGAATCCACTATCGAATCGTCGATAATTTTTAGCGTTTCGTGAGTGCCCGAGTCTTCACGCTGGTATTTATTGCGCACCAGCGCATTTATGCCAGCGTCGTCGCTGCTAATCTTGCCGGCGACGTTGGAATCAAGCTCGACCATTTCGTGCCTGGAGCGTCGATCACGGCCCTGGCGGCGTTCGCGTTGCGGTTTTGCGGGGCGCGTGTGCACGCCGAGAAACCATTTTTTTATTGTCTTTATCATTCCTGTACTACAAAACGCACAAACACCTGCCCCGGCTGATCACTATAGGCATTGGCCTCGCGCGGCACAGCGCGTTTGCACATAACATTCGTGTAAAAACTACTTGTTAGGGCAAAGGCGGGTTTCATAGTGTGACGGCGGTCACATTTCGCGGATTCTCAACGATCGATGAAATTGGCCTGGTTTTGCGCCCGCGAAACCTGGCGCCAGCCGAGCATCATCAGTCTGATGACGGTAATTGCGAGATAGGGCGATAGCACGAGAAACCAGGCCACGCGATCTCCGCCACGAATCTTGATGCTTAGCGTGCCGAAAAAGTCATCGTATCCCTCGCCACCATAGCCACCGAAGACGGCATCGCCGACGAAGTAAATCGCGATTGGCACGAGCACAATTCCGACGAACAACAGCCCAAAAAACAGGCCCGCTTCAGCGGTCAGGCGTTGCTTGATCGATTTTCTGGCGATAGCCAATGAATAATTCCGAGGCATACGGGAAGGCTGTATCGTTGCCCAGCGTCGGCATCAGGTCAACCCCGACGAAAGCTGGATTATTCGGAGTTGAGGTCGATCGGCTCACGAGCACTGCGGCGTCGATAGACAGCGACGCCGAGGTGAATGCATGCCGCGGAAAACAGCAAGTAGTGAGGCAATACCCAGAACCACTCGCTGATATACAGCGTCGCAAAAAATGCCGCGAATCCTGAAGTCAGGTAGAAATAGGGGAGCGCGTCGTACAGTACCTTCGGGAGCCAGATTTTTCGCGTCGCCACCTTGCCGGTTGTGCGTGTGGTCTGTTGGGTATCGGTGAGGTGGATGGGCTTCCCAGCCGCGGTACCTAGCATTATTGTGTCCTGCTCCTGATCGAGTCCCGACACAACATACGCCACGCCGCCACGATTGTCCGTGACTGCGCTCACAATTCGATGAGCAGCCCGATTCCAGGTCAGGTGTCGCGCTTTGGCAGTTCTTCGTAGCGAAATTCGGCGATTCCGATTGTCACGATGTCGCCGTTCTTCAGGAAATGCTCTGTCACTCGCTTTGAGTTGACATAAACTCCATTCTTGCTGCCCCAGTCGATGACTCTCGCAGCGTCCCCCTCGGTCGTGATGACCGCATGGCGGCGGCTAATGTACTGGGCCCTGAGTTGAATGTCGTTTTGCTTGGTTCGCCCGATCGTCAGCCGATCCTTAAATAGTGGAAAGCGCAATTCCTGACCATCAATTCGTCCGATCAACAGGCGGGTGACCCGCTCCCGGTCAATCGGCGGCCGATCGTCGATCCGTTTGGACATGCGGTCATCGATCTCATGAATGACATCCTCAATTTCGCCGATGGAGTCTATCTCGTGGCTTCTCTTGGCGAGTTCGGCGATCAGGCAAGTTATAGCGTCGCTCTTGGTCTCGAGTTCTTCCTTGTATTCACTGACGGTCTTATCGAGTCTGGATAACTTTTTGCGCAGATTCTTGATGCTGGTGTCGTTTTTCTCCTCGTTCTCCCGCAGCATGTACTCAAGTTCGTCACGAAAGCTGCGCGTGTCCAGCAGATCCGACGCTAGCTGCGCACCAATTTCCTCGTTCTGGACAATGGTGTCTTCGGCCTCGCCCAGTTCGAAACGCAGTATGCGTATTTCCTCGGCATGCTCAAGCTGTGCTTTCTCCTGCACAGCGGCTGTCTCGTCGATCGTCTTTTTGGCTTCGTCGAGTTCGGCTGAAAGGTCCGCAACTTTTTGCTCAGCGCCGGCCAGAGATTCTGCTAACGTGTTTCGCTCGTTTACCACTTGCATCGAGTCGCTTGACACATCGCTCAGTTGGCGTCGCAACTCGTCGGCATATTCTTCGGTTTTATATTGCTGAGCCTGCAATTCGCGGACCAATGCGTCATTGCTCGCCGCCTGACCGGCTTGCCTGGAGAGCTGCTTGCGGGCCCTGATGGCCTCGTCTCCTGATTCGAGGTCCTGAATGGCGAGACTCATCTCCTCGACCAGGTCTTGCGAATCGCGAAATTTGGCCTCTCGCTCCCGAATTTCTGCCTTGAGTAACTTGATCGTCCGGTCACGCTTTAGGAGTATTTTCTCCTTTCGTTCAAGTTTTCGCTCGCTACTTTTTAACTCGGTACTGAGATTAGTCGTGATTTCCTCGCGGGCCCTGATCTCCGCTTCGAGCCCGAGCCAGCGCGCGCGCAATTGCTCAATGTCGAACTGCAGGCGATCGACGGTCTCGGAACGAATCTGCAAGTCAGATTCGAGTTCTGAAACGGAGTCGCCGTGCTTGGTCTCTTGCGAAAGCTCGCTAAAATCGCGGGTATTCAATTCAGATTCCGAAGACCAGTCTTGTCCGGTCATGCTGAAATCCTGACGAATGGTCAGCGCTTCCAGTTCGGTCGTCGGGTCATCGTCATCCGAGACTAATTCATTAGTTTTTTTATTCTCATTAGTCATACCCGCATACTATCACGAGCCCGGAAAACAGAAAATCCGGACAAAAGCTTAGGACGATATATTTCGGTGATTACGTAAAATTCGAGTTAGTCGCAAGGCACGGTGCGACCCGAGGCCCATTGCCGCAGTGCGGACACGCGTTCGCTCATTACGACGGACAG
The DNA here is from genome assembly GCA_964386735.1 of uncultured Woeseiaceae bacterium. GTDB lineage: Bacteria > Pseudomonadota > Gammaproteobacteria > Steroidobacterales > Woeseiaceae > UBA1847. Next base: position 12,843 of record CAYLTW010000035.1, on the reverse strand, counting down.
GGGTTTCGTCTGCCGAATCTCCTGGGCGAGATGCCTGGTAGACAAAGCCTCCTGCTTGGCGTGGGCCGCATACAGGGCCGACACTACAACCTGTTCGATCTCGGCACCTGAAAAACCTTTGGAGAGCGACGACAGCTTTTCGATATCGAAATCTTTCAGCGTTTGATCGCGTGTGGTCAGGTGGATCGCAAAAATGGATGCGCGGACGCGCTGCCGTGGCAGGTCCACAAAGAAAATCTCGTCGAAACGGCCCTTGCGGACCAGTTCGGGCGGCATTGCGCTTATGTCATTCGCCGTCGCTACAACAAAAACAGTGCTATTTTTCTCGGCCAGCCAAGTGAGGAAGGTACCGAGAACCCGCTGGGTCGTTCCGGTTTCGCCGCCGCGGCCGGCAAGGCCCTTCTCGATTTCGTCGATCCACAAGACGCACGGTGACATGACATCTGCTGTTCGTAGTGACTCCCTGAGTTTGCGCTCTGTTTCGCCATGATATTTGTCATACAGAGAGCCGAAATCGAGACGCAACAACGCAACGCCGAAAATGCCCGCGGTCGCTTTCGCGGCAAGGCTCTTGCCGCAACCCTGAATGCCAATCAGCAAGATGCCCTTGGGCGGGTCGAGATGTGCTGCACCTTTATCGCCCCTGAACACTGCCTTGCGTTGCGACAGCCAGGTTTTCAGTCGCTCCATGCCACCAACGTCACTGAACCTCGCCGTGTCGTATTCGAAATGCAGGGCGCCACCACGATTCAGGAGTTCATACTTCGCTTTCATGACACCGGGCAAGTCGCTCTTCGAAATCGCGCCGTCGTCAAATACGGCGTTTCTTGCCAGTCGCCGGGTTTCGGCGTAGGTCAGCCCGGCAAGGTTCTGGATCAGGAGCTTGTGTGCCTTCGGGTCCGCCTGTACGCGTGAGCCTTGATTCTCGCGAGACCACTCGTCCGCGATGCGCTTGACGATCTTGCGGCGCTCGGTTTCCGACGGCAAGGCAAGGTCGAGGCGTGCGGCGAACGACTCCAGCTCGCTCGGAAGCGTTACCTTGTGGCTGATCAGCACGATCTGCCGCGCCGTCTTCGCGTAGCGAAGACATATGTCCTTCAGCAGCCGAACGTGTACCGGATCTTCCAGGAACGGGTGAAAGTCGAGCAATATGTACAGGCCGGGTTTCTTCACAGCGCGGATGTGCTTGAGCACGTCGGTCGGCTCCGAATTCAGCATCTGCGGCTCCAACGCGATGTCCAGTCTCTGCAGTCCGTCAGTGATGGTCCATCGGAACAACGGCATGTATTCGCTGCTCGGTGAAGCAACCGTAATCGACCGCAACAATTCGAGGATGCGTGTTTCATCCTGGGTCTCAATGACCACAATCGGTGATCTTGAACTCAGAATCAGTGCCAGGTCTTTTTTCTGATCCATAGCTTTAGTTTGCCGCGTCGCTGTTGCCGGCCATACTACGGCAGCCCGGTAGCTTGTCGATGTGCAACGCGTCGGGATTCCGGCCAAGGATTCCGGCCGCAGCCGCGGCCAGCGACTCGAGATTCATTAAAGCAGGTGGTTGCAGCATCGATCGTAAAACGTCATCAAGCGAAATCTCTTTGTCGCTGCTTGCACGAAGTTCCCGATCCAGTGCCTCGAAAATCATGACTGCCAGGGCTGTCGTCGCTCCGGTAGACGGCGTGCCGCACAGGGAATCCGCCGAAATCGCCCATTCGTCGAGGCCCTCAAGCGCTCGCTCATAGCGCCGCGAGGATATCGAGCCGCTGCGTCGAAGAAGTTGCAGAGAATAAAACTCGGCAAGGCCCTCTGCGATCCAGTCGGAATCCTCGTCGGCGACCGCTCCGAGTGCGACATGAATGACCTCGTGCAGTAAGGTGCTGGTGCCGTTCTCGCTGATGAGTGGACGATCCGCGTGAACGAAAATGGATCGAGGTGCTGACAGGCCGCCGCGCCACATCGGGGCCCCTGCGCTGACAATGGTAAGTCGCGGTGGCAGTTTCGGGAGTACGCGCGCGAGTTCCGGCAATGTCCAGTTCAACAATGCGAGCATGTCCATTCTGCGCACACCCTGGTCTCTGGGCGCCGCGACCACGACGCGCGTGTGTGCAATTTTTTCCCGGCGAACCCCAAGTTTGCCCATTACGATCCACCCGGAGGGCTGTGCAAAACGCCGATCTGCTTTTGCCACGCTAAATTGCCCATTGACGTCGGCGTATTCGGTTATGGCCGACCAGCCTTCGGGCAGGCGAAACTCGATACTCGTGTCACTTGTGGCACCAATAAGTGTTCGTGTCGCTGCGCGAGGAATAATGTCCTCGGCGCGAAATAGTCCCCAGGACCCATCCAACCAGGCATCGTAGCCGTTGCTCGTCCGGAGCCTGGCGACTGAGACCTGCCAGCGCAGGGTTCCGCCGATGTCGGGAGGGGACCAGGTGACCCTGCCGTCGGCGAACGACAGGTCACCGTCTGCTTCGAGCGAACCGTAGTGCTCGGGGTCCGCATCGAAACGCATTTCACGAAGCAGACCATCGTCTTGCGAGACGGTCAGTTGCACCGAAACAGACTGCTCAACGGGTGAGGGCGAGACAACGTACGCGAGGCCGTACTTGCTTGAGGCTGGTTCGTATTCCGTCGCGGCCGCGCCGCAAGCAGATAACCAGGCAATGCACAGAATGAGAAATCGCTGACTTGAGAAGCAGTTCATACGAAATTTTTTCCATTACCTCTATTGTAGGCATTCGGCATGGCCGGATGGGACGCTATGATAGCCCAGCAAAATCAAATCGCTAGCCGTCTCGGATCAGTTCTGATCCTGATTACGTTGGTGGCTGCCTGTGCCACGACGGCGGAGAAACCGCAGGCTACCCGGATTGATTCGGGAATAGGTCAGGAGGCGGCGCAAATAGCGCTGCAACAGGTCGGTGTCCCATACCGGTATGGTGGTCAGACGCCATCCGGATTCGACTGCAGCGGCCTCGTGCACTTCGCCTACGATCGCGCGGGAAAGGCAGTACCTCGCACCACGGCGCAGTTGTGGGCTGGTACAAAAACCGTGGCACGCGGCAACATGCGGGCCGGCGACCTCGTGTTTTTCTCAATCGACGGGAAAATGTCTCACGTGGGCTTGTACCTTGGTGACGGGCGTTTTGTTCATGCGCCGTCGACGGGCAAGACCGTTAGCGTTCAATCGCTGTCATCGCCTTACTATCGCAAGGCATTTTTGCGGGCCGGCCGGCCCAGGTAGGCTCAAGCCGCGTCGTCGGCGACGATGAACGCACGTAACTGGTCGGCAAGCGCTTTGCAAGCTTTTGCCTGGGTGCGTGCTATTAACGGGATGGGAATGATGATTGCCGGCAGGAATGAGGTTCCGCTGACATCTGCCGAGACCGTACCCGCGGATTCGAGACCGTCCAGATCCCAGATGTAGGCGTCATAATCCGATTCGTTTTGCCACCAGGCAAAGCCAAAGCAACCGCCACCGCCCGGACCGGCGGCACAGGACAGGCTGCCGCCACCGGCGACTTTTTCTGTGTCCCCGTCAAGCCAGATGATGTAGCGAACTTTCTGGTCCTTGATCTTGTCCGCGACGCCGGGTCGTTCCATTAGTTTTGCCAGTCCTTTCGTCTCGGAGGGCGCAGTGCGTGGTTCAAACCAGGGAAACAGCGAGTCGATGAATTCCTTGTTGGGGATGACTCGCAGCCCGCCCGATCCGCGGCCTAACGCGTCTTCGATACACCGGATGTATTTGGCTTCGGTCTCGTTGCCCAGATGATAGCTTTTTGCCATGATGACCACCGACTCGCCCTCGGCAATTCCGGTCTTAGCCTCCCTGGCGTCTTCGACTCGTGAGGTCACGCATGCTGTCATCAATGAAGCGAGTGCCCCGGCCGCAAGAAATCGAGAGATCGGGATCAGGTATTGCGACTCACTCATTGCTGCTACCTCCGAGGATAATCGCCTGGGCCTCTGATTTATTGCTTTGCTCCTCGCTGGCCACGGCCGGTAGCTGCGTTGCCGGATCTGCCAGCGATGTAAACAGCGTTTGGTCATCGAACTTCATGATCATGAGCGCGGCGGCATCGCGCATGGCCAGCACGGCCGCACGTTGCAATGCGCTCGATCCGCCCATTGTTGTCGTCAGGCTCTTGCCGTAGGCGTTGACCGGTAGATTGGCGACCATTGTCCCGTAGCGGTCGTATACCTTGATGCGATAGCGAATCCAAACTGCGAATGAGTCTGTTTTGGTTTGACCGGGTACGGAGAACTCAAACGCGTCGATGCTGGGTTCGATCAGCGCGTCGAATGTAAAGTCCGCCGGATCGTCGTCCGGCTTCAACATCGTGACTGAGTTAAACATGTAGCCGAGGAGTTGCGTGAAAAAAATCGCGTTTGATCGGCCGAGATGGATGGTCCACTCATCGCGCCCCAAAACCTTCTCTTCATGGACGAAGTTCTCGAAATTCTCCGGTAGCCGGACAGCGACGGAAACCGGTATTCGATTAATGTTCGGTGCGGGAATTGTGGGCGGATCGAGTTTTACGTGGGAGCCACATCCGGCCAGGATGACCGCAGTGCTTAGTCCGATGAGGCCTGTTCTCAGCTTGGCTTTCAAGGTGCTTTGTCCCGCTTGCGTCCCAGCTTTCATTATCCCTATATCAGAGCCGCATGAGGGCCCGGAGTTCCAATATTCGACGTCAGAAAAGGGTTCAGATGCACTTTAAATCGCTCGGCTCGGTAGTGCAATGCCACCCGGATCGAGTAGGTCAGTCGCCACGCCACTCGAGAGGCGGTTCCTGCATCAGCGCGACCTGTTCGCGCAATGCGAGAACGTGCTCGTCCCAGTAACGGCGGGTGTTGAACCACGGAAACGCCTGCTTGAATGCAGGATCCTCCCATCGCCTGGCGAGCCATGCGGCGTAGTGCATGATTCGCAGGCTACGCAGCGCCTCCACGAGGTGAAGTTCGCGGGCATCGAAGCCGCGAAACTCCTCATAACCCCGCAATAACGCCGTAAGCTGCGGTGTCTGCTCCTCGCGATCGCCGGACAGGAACATCCATAAATCCTGCACGGCCGGCCCGCTGCGCGCATCATCCAGATCGACAATATGAAAGTTTTCGGCCGCCACGAGCACATTGCCGGGATGAAAATCTGCGTGCAGTCGCAGTTCCCGAAATTCGCCGCTGCGCTCGCCCGATCGTTCAATGCCGTCGATGACGAGATCCGCAATGCCTGCGTAGGCATCGCGCATCTCTTCCGGAATGAAGTCCTCATCTAGCAGAAAATCGCGCGACGCAATGCCATAGGAGTCCACATCGATCTGCGGGCGATCCTCGAAATCCGAGGTCTCGCCAACAAGATGGATGCGGGCGACCAGGCGCCCCAGCTGCTGCAACTGGTCCCAATCGTCAAGTTCCGGCGCGCGACCACCCCGGCAGGGATAAACCGCGAGACGGAACAAGCCGGTATGAAAAAGCGTCTGCCCGTCGATAGACATGGGCGGGACAAGCGGAATTTCCTGAGCCACGAGTTCATCGGCAAACGAATGCTCCTCGAGAATCGCGGCATCGCTCCAGCGGCCTGGGCGGTAGAATTTGACGACAACATTGTCATTGTCCCCGATGCCGATCTTGTAGACACGGTTTTCGTAGCTGTTCAGGGCTAGAAAGCGTCCATTGCAGTCGAAGCCCAGTTCGTCGAGCGTTTCAAGGATGTCATCCGGTTGAAGCCGGGTGTAGGCGAGCGTACTGTCGTCGGCGTCAGTCATAAGCTGGCTAAGGTAACAGGATGATCAAGTCGATATTGAAATTTGGGTTTGTGGCTGTTTTTGCCTTCGCGTGCAGCGCGGGTGATGCCGAGATGAGTGGCGCCGACGATGCGTATGTTGCCGACGTCGAAGCGTGGCGCGTGGGTCGCCTGCAGCGACTCAAGGCTGAAGACGGGTATTTGAACCTCGCCGGGCTGTTCTGGCTGAGTGACATCACGAGCAGCTTTGGTTCGGCTGCGGACAACGATCTGGTATTTCCGTCACCGGCCGAAGCTCACATCGGTGAATTCGAGATGATGAATGACGGCGTGTTGATGACCGTGTTTCCCAGGGCAGACGTGCGTCTGGACGGCAAGCCTGTTGAGTCCATCCTGATGCGTGACGACAATACAGAGACGCCCGTGACCGTTACCTCAGGGTCGCTCGCATGGGTCGTTATCAACAGGGAAGGCAAGATCGGCGTTCGTTTGAGGGATTTCGAACATCCGGCGCTTGCGGCCCTGCCACCTATCCCGCATTTCGACATCGAACCGGACTGGCGGGTCGAGGGTGTCCTGAAATTATTTGACGAGCCCAAAATTATGAACGTCGGCACCGTCATTGAAGGGGTTGGCTACAACCCGGAGTCTCCAGGGGTTGTAGCATTCGAGTTTGACGGCGAAAGCTACGAACTGGAGGCGTACTCGTCTGGCGATCAATTGTTTTTCGTCTTCGGTGACCTGACCAGCGGCAGGGAAACCTATCCTGCCGGACGATTCGTCTACGCCAGGCGGCCCGGCGAGGATGGGCGGACAGTGCTGGACTTTAACAAGTCTTACAACCCACCGTGTGCATTCGGGGATTTCTCGACCTGCCCCGTGGCATCACCGAGAAACCGTTTGCCAGTGAGGATCGAGGCCGGTGAAAAATACGACACGGCGTTGCACTACGGGTTGTCGACCGGTCACTAGTCAGGAAATTCGAAGCTTGCGCTTAAAGTTTTTTCTCCATAAAGGCAACCTTCTTCTCGCCGCCCTCGGTTGTTCGCGAACCGACCTGGGAGAAACCATAGCGCTCGTGGAATCGCATCGACGATTTATTCGGCGGCCGCAGGTTCACCTCGCAAGTCATGAATTCGATGCTTTCCGGAATTGATTCCTGGAAGTCGTCGTACATTTTGGTCGCAAGTCCGTGCCGCCGCGCATGCCACGCTACGGCGACACGATCGACATACGCGAAGTCATCGTAACGCTCACAAAACCACTGGTAATACGGGCTCTCGTAGCTTGAGCCCGGTCGAAAACCGATTAAAAAGGATGCAAGACGATCGTCGGCGCTTGCGACGCGGAAATACGCCGCTTCTTCGGCAAACCAGCGCATTTTGTCGATCGGAATGCTGTTGACCGCGGGAACCACGTCTTCATTCAGAATGAGGATTTCGTCGAGGTCCTGTGTGGTCACGTCGCGTATTATGAAATTCATTGGCGCAGTGTAGGAGGAATTATCTGCGCCGGCAAAATTCCGACCTATAGGATAAGCGAATATGTTGACGTCTTTTCGTATACGGGCTGCACAGTCTTTCTCAGCGTGCCTGTTTCTCACCATTTGTATTGCGGCGCCGGTCTCGGCCAAAAGTGCGCTGACGGACACAAAGGGATTGTTGCAATACGTACCTGACGACACCCCCTATATTTTCGCCAGCGGCGCGCCGCTTCCGGATGATTTTATGGACCGCATAGAGCCACGGGTTAACGAGATGCTCAAGGCCTACCAGGTATTTTTTCGCGATATCTTTCACAGTGCGTTGGCGAAAAACAGTGGCGGCATGAGCATCGAGGAGATTCAGCGGACGACGGCAGTTGTTGACGAAATAGTGAATTTGCTGTCAATCGAAGGAATGCGCAGCGCCGGTGTCGAGCGCAATGGCGGCCTCGTAATATTTGGCCACGGGTTGTTGCCGGTGCTCAGAATGGAACTGGGCGACACCGACAAGTTTGGGGCCGTCATCAAACGAATGGAATCGGCGGCTGGCGACTCCATGCAAACGGCAAAGCTGGATGGAGTCACCTATCGCTACATCGGAGACGACGAAGCGCGCGTGATTATTGGCGTATTCGAAGGCAACGCTGTGTTCGCACTTGCACCGGCCGAACTGGATGAGTCGCAGCTGAAAGCGCTGGTCGGGTTGACGCCGATCAAAAATAACATTGCGCGCAGCGGCAAGCTTCTCGACATCGTCAAAAAGTACAATTTCTCCGAATACTACGTCGGTTACGTCGATAGTCTGCAGATTGCTTCGGCATTTCTTGACAAGCCAAGCGGCATGAATGCAGCTCTGTTCGCGGGCGCCGGCTACGATTCTGCGGTCGTGTCGGAGGTCTGCAAAGAAGAGATTCGTGACGTGGTCGGAATCGCACCGCGAATGGTCGTCGGGTATGGCGATGTCAGCGCCGATGCGGTCAACGGATCGCTGATTATCGAAATGCGCGAAGACCTGGCCGCAGGACTGTCTACGCTGGCGGCGCTCGTACCGGGGCTCGGTACAGACCCCGGCGGCCTTGTCTCGTTCGGCATGAGTTTCAGTGTGCCGGCCCTGTATGCGTTCGCCGAGGCGCGACTGGATGCAATGGAAGAAGATCCGTTTGCGTGCGAGCATTTCGCCGAACTCCAGGCGGGCGTTGCGAAGGGGCGAGAGTCACTTGCCCAGCCGCTGCCGCCCTTCATCACCGGATTGCGTGGGTTCAATGTCATTGTTGACAACCTTGGCGATTACGACGTGTCCAGCGGTCAGCCGCCGCAAGACGTCGACGCCAGCGTTGTTTTGTCCATGGATGATGCACAGGCGGTTTTCATGATGGGCGCAATGATGAGTCCGGATCTTGCGGCCGTGGAATTGCAACCCGACGGTGTGGCAGTACCACTGGCGCTACCGCAACTGCAAGCGATCGCGAAATCCGCGTATGCTGCAATGAAGGAGACCGCGCTTGCCGTTTCGATGGGGTCGGGGGCCAGAACGCGTGTTACAAGCGTTCTCAACGCCGATGCGGTTGAGCCGCCTCCGATCATGAGCGCAAGCATGGATGCCAGCAAATACTATGAATTAATTGCGCAAAGTTTAATGGCGGAGCAGGATGATGATAATGACGAAAATCCGCTGTCAGTATCTGCACGTATTGCGCTGCGCGACGCTATGCTCAAAATTGGTGAGATGTACGATCGCATGGCATTCAACGTTCACTTCACGCAGCATGGCGTCGAACTGGAAACAAACATTACGATGAGCGAGTAAGTCCTCATCGAGTTGGAGAATAAGATGAAGTTTGCAGGATCGTTAGCAGTCCTGGGGTTGATGTTTTCTTCCACAGTGATTGCGGGCGGGAGCGAGACGGTTGCGACAGCGACGTTGCTGGTTGACGTTGAGGTCGCGGTGAAGAGCGGCCATGTGGAGCCAGTTGATGGCATTACGTCATCGGGTCAACCCGACAAGTCTGCTCTGGAGGTTTACAGCAATAGCGGTTATGCAGCCGTCATCGACCTTCGGGGCGCGGACGAGGATCGTGGCATGGACGACGAGCAGGCCGTGGTGAAAAGTCTTGGCATGGATTACGTGCTCTTCCCGATTGAAGACCGGGACGCCATCAACTTCGAAAATGCAGCGAAACTCGACAAACTGATTTCATCCTACGATGGCCCGGTGCTTGTTCACTGCGGCAGTGGCAATCGGGTCGGCGCATTGCTGGCGTTGCGCCGGAGTTTGAACGGTGCTGACGATGCCGACGCACTTGAATACGGCAAGCAAGGTGGTCTGACGCGGCTCGAGGATGTGGTTAAGGAAAGGCTAAAGGAAAACTAGATCGCCTCATTTTGAGGGTTGGCGTTGTCTACGGTATCGGTGGCAGTCCAGTGGGACAATATTACGAGATCATATCGATCCAGCGAGCCGAGCCTCCGCCCGACGGAAAAGGCTCCAACTGGTATTGCTATGTGATCGCATTTGACAGCAGCAACAGCATCACCGGCTATCGACAGGGGAGTCTCAAGGCTGTGACGAGTGGGGTAGTCGAAATGATTACCCAATTGAACGAACGGCACTGGAAAAAACGCGACCGAGAGAAGAAAACATAAGAGTAATTATTCCCGCGCCTGACTGCTGCGCGGACACCTGGGGAATCACCCGTTGCTGCACAAATCACCGATATTAGCCGCATGCAATAGGTAACTGGGCAGGCATCATCGCTCCATGCTCATAGAGGCGCTGCTGCTTGATGAGGAACTAGCGGACATTTCATCCAGGATTGGCATCTCCATTCCCGCAAAATACAATACAACTTAAATGCCGGGAACGGCGAGAATGGACTCGGCGCTTCGCGCCTCGCCCCTTCGGGGCGCACTCGCGCTGCTCGTGCGTCTGTCGGCCGCTTCGCGGCCTCGGATGAACTCGCTGCGCGGTTCGATGCGGCAGACGGATAGAAAAACGAAAGCCGCGTCTCCGCGGCTTCGCCATGCATTGGTGGAGGTGGCGAGAATGGACTCGGCGCTTCGCACCTCGCCCCTTCGGGGCGCCCTCGCGATGCTCGTGCGTCTGTCGGCCGCTTCGCGGCCTCGGATGAACTAGCTACGCTCGTTCGCTTCTCGCATCACTCCTGCAAATAAAAAAGGGCCACCCGATGGGCAGCCCTTTTATTTGTTGGTGGAGGTGGCGAGAATCGAACTCGCGTCCGCAAGCCCTCTGCTTCGAGGTCTACATGCTTATTCCGTCATTAATCTTACTGCGGGCTACCCGACGGACAGGGAAAACTCACAGCCAGTTCAGTTAGGTTTTAACGGTTGCGACCCTGAACAAGCCTCTTCCGCGGTCTCGTGAAGTCGACCCCTGGGACCCGGACGCACGAGCACGATCCGGCCAGAGGGCGCTAGGCTGGTTTTTAAGCAGCTAGTGCGTAGTTGTCGTTGTTGGCAACTATAAGTTTTACAGCTGGATTTACGAGGTAATCTGTTCCTCGGCATGCACTCGAAGGTTCGCGACCCACGTCGAAGCCATGTCACCCCCGGTGTTCGTCTATTGTATCAGCCTTTCAGGATGCGGGCTTTTTGCCTGGCCCAGTCGCGGTCTTTGGTCGCTGCGCGTTTGTCGTGCTGTTTCTTGCCCTTCGCAAGACCGATTGTCAGTTTCGCGCGGCCCTTGCGCCAGTGCAGGTCGAGCGGCACGAGCGTAAAGCCCTTGCGCTCTACCTGCCCGATCAGGCGATCCAGTTGCAGCCGGTGCATAAGTAATTTTCGTGTGCGGGTCGGATCAGGCTTGATATGCGTGGACGCGGTTTTGAGCGGCGAAAAATGCGCACCGAGCAGCCATGCCTCACGGTTCCTGACGTTGACATAAGCTTCCGTCAGCTGCGCGCTACCGGCCCGCAGGCTCTTCACCTCCCATCCTTCGAGTACCAGGCCGGCTTCAAATGTGTCCTCGATAAAATAGTCGTGACGCGCGCGTCGATTGACGGCAATGACGTTGCCGGCTGGCTTTTTGGCGGTCTTCTTGCCCATTAATCCTGTCTTTCGCCGCTGCGAACGGCTCGGGAGTATACGGCTTTTATTGTCAGGCATCGGAATTTGTATGAGAATCCCGGCTTTCGTTGCCCCGAGAGAATAAAAATGCTGAGCAACCAGGCTAACGGCGAGGGTAAAAGAACCTCGTTGCACGGCCACTGGTCATCCCGTATGGCTTTTATTCTTGCCGTGACAGGCTCCGCTGTCGGGCTTGGCAATATCTGGAAGTTTCCGTACATCGCCGGGCAAAACGGCGGCGGCGCTTTCGTGCTGGTCTACCTGATCTGCGTTGTTGCGATTGGCATGCCGGTTATGATGTCCGAAATTCTGATCGGCCGGCGCGGTCGACGAAACCCGGTCGCAACTATGGCGCTGCTGGGTGAGGAAGAGGGCAGTTCGAGACAGTGGTTGTGGGTCGGCGGCATGGGCGTCCTGGCCGGCATCCTGATTCTCTCCTACTACAGTGTCGTCGCGGGCTGGGTACTCGCGTATGTCGCAAAGAGTGCGACAGGCGAATTCGCAGGCGCCAGCGCGGAGGAAGTGTCTTCCATCTTTGCGAACTTCACCGGCAACTGGAAGGCGGTGGCATTGGCGCACACTATTTTCATGGGGACAACGGTGCTGGTCGTTGCACGCGGCGTCGAACGCGGGCTGGAACAGGCTGTGCGGTTCATGGTCCCGGCATTGTTGGTGCTGATGCTGGTTTTGCTCGGCTATGCGATAAACTCCGGTCATTTTGCCGAGGGTCTTGCGTTCATGTTTACGCCGGAGTGGGACAAACTTTCCTGGGATAGCGTCCTCGCGGCGTTGGGCCAGGCCTTCTTCACGTTGAGCATCGGCATGGGTGCGATCATGGCCTATGGCGCGTATTTGCCCGAAGAGACATCAATAACCGGCGCATCGGCGGCGGTGGTCGCCGCGGACACCGGAATTGCCATTCTCGCAGGGCTGGTCATATTTCCGCTCGTGTTCGCCAACGGCCTGAACCCAGGGGGCGGGCCCGGATTGGTGTTCGAAACTCTGCCGCTGGCATTCGGCCAGATGGCCGGCGGCGCGCTTTTCGCGACAGTATTCTTTGTCCTTCTGTCCTTCGCTGCATGGACGTCGGCTTTGGGTCTTGTCGAGCCAGCCGTTGCCTGGGTCGTCGAACATTTCTATAAGTCACGCGCGCAAGCGGCCGTTATTATCGGCGCAATCATCTGGGCTATCGGTTTCGGCTCGGTGCTGTCCTTCAGTGTTTTGAAAGATTTCAAGTTTCTGGCTGGCAACGTCTATGAAAATATTGACTACCTCACGAGCAATATCATGTTGCCGCTCGGCGGCCTGTTGATCACGGTATTCGCCGGCTGGGTGATGTGCCGAAATTCGACGGCTGACGAACTGGGAGGGGCAGGATTTACCTTCAAAGCCTGGCGCTTGCTCGCCCGCTTCATCACACCGATCGGCATACTGATCGTTTTGATAAATGCTGTCTGGCCCGTGATTAAGGCAGCGATAGGTTTCTAGCGAGCCCGCTCGTGCGCAAAGTCAGTCGTAGCGCGATCGTTCCTCACACCGT
>CAYLTW010000034.1:0-26177 GCA_964386735.1 uncultured Woeseiaceae bacterium | reverse complement strand
AGAGACGGCGGCAACGACACGTCGTTTCGCGGGCTGGCCTGGTATAACTTCACGCCGAACTTCTCGGCCGGCCTGAACGTTGGCACCGGCGACGACGTCGTGCGTTACGGGATAGGCGCGCGGGTCTATTTCGGTAACTAAATCTTTCGGTTTAGAGCCGCCCGACATTAGGGACGAAAGCGCGGCTCCCTGATCGCCAGCTCGGTCACGGGGCCGTATTTTGCTATGGCCGTTCGAATGACGTCGGCATCGCCGAGCAAAACGAATACCAGGTCATCTGATACGGGATAGACCTCATCGATCACGGCGGCTATGGAATCAGTATCCACAGTGCCCAACGCCTGGCCGTAGTCGTTGATGTAAGAAACGTCAAGCCGGTGTGCCTCAAGCAGCGCGAAAACCAACGCGAGTTGTGCCGCCGTCTCGAATTCAGTGGGAAACTGCCCGAGCACATAGTTGCGCGCGGACGAAATCATCTCGCCGCCGATACCGGTGTCGTGCAGCTGACCGAGTACGCCGAGCGCCATATCGAGCGCCTCGATCGTTGCGCCGGTCTCGGCAAAGGAACTGATGGCAACGGAGCCGGACTGAGACAGCCTGACCAGCCGGGAGCGAGCGCCGTACGTCAGGCCGGAGTCGATGCGAAGCGCCGTGTTCAGCATGGATGTGAAACGACCGCCGAATACCGTGTTGGCAAGGTCCAGGTCCGCGCGATGTTGGTAGCCTCGGGAAACGCCCAAGTTGCCAATCCAGAAGTAGGATTGCGTGGCACCGGGTTTGTCAACGAGCAACACGCGCCGGCCGCGCGCCTTCGCCGGTGCGGTGACGAGGGCCATGTCGCCGGCAGCCGGGCGCCAGTCGCCAAAAGCGGCGGCAAGCTTTGATCGCATATCGGCAGCGTCAAAGTCACCGGAGACCGCAATGATCAAACGATCGCTGCCAACTTGTTGCTTGTAGTAACCAAGCACATCGGCGTGACTGATGTTGGCGAGCGAGGCTTCGCTACCACCGACGGGATTGCCATACGGGTGATCGCCAAACAGGAAGGCGCTACCGTAAATGGACATAAGCCGACCCGGGTCGGAGTCTTTCGCGGCGCGGATAATGTTGATGGTCCGCTCACGCAGTTTCAGAAGCTCGGCGCGCTTGAGGGCCGGACGCTGCAGCATATCTGCCAGCAACTCGATCATGAGGTCGGCATCGCGCGACAGAAAATCACCGCGAATGCTGATGCTTTCCAGATCCGCCGCCGCGGACAATGTACCGCCGACGGAGTCGATGGCCTCGGCGAATTCAGCGGAGTCACGCCCTCCGGCACCCTTTTCGATCAAAGAGGCGAACAAGCCGCTTAGCCCGCCCTTGCCGTCGGGGTCCGTTATCGCGCCGCCGCGCAACACGGCCTTGAGACCAAGCAATGGCACATCGTGCTTTTCGTTGAGGATAAGTATTGTGCCGTTGTCCAGGACGAGGCGCTCGGCATCCGGCAATGTCACGCCCTGTGCCATTGCGATACCGGCCGAAAGCAGGCAGAGCGCGGAGACCCGGGCCAGGTGCTTCCTGTGCATCAGTGCGCCTCCTTGTTACCGGACCGCAGTACACCAATGGTCGCATTGCCGGGCCGGAATACCTTTGCAGCGGCCGCGCGGAGGTCATCGTTGGAGATAGACGCCATGCGCTCAGGAAGATCGAACAATTTCTCATAGTCGCCAAGAAATACTTCGTAATTTCCGATCTGCGACGCCTTACCGTCTATCGTGGCCATATTGCGCCAGAAGCCGCTAAGGATAATGTTGCGAGCCTTCGCGAGTTCGGCGTCGGTCACGCCATTTGCGGCGACATCGGCAAGAATTTCCGCGACGCGGGCCTCAACAGCGGCCACATCTGCGCCGGGCGGCAGGGTCAGGTAAAAATAAACCAGCCCGGGATCGAAGCCCTCGTCCTGGTAGCCACCGACCGAGATAGCGAGCTGCTCATCGTCAACCAGTATCCGGCGCAGGCGAGACGAATCGCCTTTGACAAGAATGTTCAGCAGCAACGACACCGGCAAAGTCTCAGCGTCGGTAGCGCTGCCGCCGTGAAAGGCGATGTGCAGGAGCGGTGTCTGCGCGGCTCGGTTGACGACGAGGTGACGCCGGCCTTCTTGCCGAGGTTCAATCGTGCGCACCGGCAATGGCGGGACTTGCGCCGGGATCGGGCCGAAGTACTCGGTCGCGTAGGCGTAAATTTCCTCGGGGGTGATATCGCCGGTGAACACCATCGTGCGATTGTTGGGCGCGTAGTAAGTGCGGAAATACTCCTCCAGGTCACCTTGCGACCAGGACTCAATGTCGGAGGGCCAGCCGAGGACGGGAATCTGGTAAGGGTGTGCGATGAACGCAGTCGCCCGTACCTGCTCGTCGAGGTGCCCGGAGTTGTCATTGTCGACACGGGTGCGCCGCTCGGAATAGACGACACCGCGCTCAGATTCGACAAGTTTCGGATCGATCTTGAGGTCGACGAGCCGGTCTGCCTCGAGTGCGAAAATCGTACTCAGCGCCGATCGTGGAAACCAGTCCTGGTAAACCGTGACGTCGGGCGAGGTGTATGCATTATTGGTACCGCCGGCGGCCTCCATGATCCGGTCGAACTCACCGGGTGGCACATTTTCCGAGCCGTTGAACATCATGTGCTCGAAAAAGTGCGACAGGCCGGTAATACCGGGATATTCGTTTCGCGAACCGGCGCGAACGAAGTTGTACATGACGACGTTCGGGATGTCGTGATCCGGCCAGACGATAATCTTCAGACCATTGTCCAGCGTAAAGCTGCGAATTTCGGGCGGGACGTTGACGCCACCTGGCGCCACGAGCACCCCGTCGTCAACTGGGCCCACGGCGACACGTTTCGTGATTTCCTGCAGCGGCGTTTTCTCGATGTGAACCAGTTCGGGCAGCAGGCGATCGGCGATCATTGCGACCGCAGCGAGTACGACGACAACGGCGAGTGCCGCATTGAGTTTCTGGCCGGTCTTGAAAACGATCGATTGAGTTTGATCGACGTCCACGGCCTTTTTCAGGCCTTCCGGCGTGATCTCGTAGACCCAGGCGAAAATAAGCGCGAGCGGGAAACCGATCGCAACCAGAATCACTACAAGATTGCTGGTCCACCACGGCATCGCGAATTGCGTTTCGGCAAGCAACGACAACCAGATCAGCAGCGCGCCCGCGACGGCATAGACAAAGGCGGCCTTGAAAATGTTGCGGCGGCGGAGCTCGGAAAGAAAAGGCATGTTGATTTTGCTTTGCGCCGGGCCCCCTATCTTGGGAGTTCGGTGACGATTGTCAAACGGAATCAGCCCAGAAGGCCTTCGCGCCTGTAAAGATGGGCGCACAGCCACGTCAGGAGCCCACCGAGGACAAGGGTGCTGGTGACAGATATCACGACGTGCGCGACATTGACTGGCTCATTCTTGACCATGTCGATCAACAAAAGGTGCTGGCTGAGGCTCGGGATGAACATGAACTCGAGCCGCGGCCGCAAGGTCAGCAGACTGACGACCAGGATCGGCAGAGTAGGTGCTAGCAACACGACACTGAGCCAGGTTTGCGCCTCCTTGTAGCTTTTTGTGAACGATGCAACCAGTGTCATCACCGACGCGCCGAGCAGGATGAAGGGAGCGAGCATGAAGAACGCGGTAACCACAACCTCGGGGCCGAAATTCGGCGTCATACCGAGTTGCTCGAGGGGCATGAATTTCAGTGCGACGAAGAACGAGACGAGGCTCAACATCAGCGACAGCGCCATGAACAGGCAGGTGGCCATGATCTTGCCCAGCATGAGTCTGTCACGGGTTACCGGCAGGGCCAACAGCGGCTCAAGCGATCCACGCTCACGCTCGCCGGCAGTGGAGTCGATGGCGAGGTACATGCCGCCCATGAGCATCGCGAAAATAAAGAAGTAGCTCATCATGCCAAGCAGGATTCCCGAGCGCCCCGACGGCGTGGATACATCGACGTCGTCGATATTCAGTGGCCGCAGTACGAGCGGGCTTACGCCCCGGGCCGACAACCGGATTGAGGCAAGCTCCTGGTTGTATTCGTAGAGGGCGGTCCTGACGCGACGCGCGTCGCGTTCGGCGGTTGTATTCGCCTGATCCGAGATCAACTCGATCTTTGCCGGTATCGCCTCCGCCATTTGTTCGCCGAAGGTCGCCGGAATCAGGACGAGCACATCGTGCAGACCGGTCTTGACGCCTTCGAGTGCGGCCGCGCGGCTTTCCGGTGTGGCGATAATTTCAATGTTGCGGCTTTCAAGGTAACGAACGAGGTTGGGCGCGTGCTCGGCGCCGATCACGGGAAGCTGCAGGGGCTTTTCTACATCCGACAACGATCGCTCGATAGAAAGGTTGATAACGAACGCGAACAATATCGGGCCGAACAAAGGGCCCATCAACAGAGCCGATGCCAGCGTGCGACGGTCCCGAAAATTATCAAGAACCTCTTTGGCAAAAACCGTGAACACCACGCGAATCATTCGAGGCTCACCATCTGAATTGCCGCAACGAACGCGTCCTCGAGGTCGTCACATCCTGTTTGCTCGCGAATGCCGTCGGCGGAGTCGTCGATTGCCACCAGGCCATCGGCGATGATGACGATGTCGTCGCACAAGGCCGCAACTTCCTGCATGACGTGGCTTGAGAACAACACGCAGCGCCCTGAGTCTTTCAGTTTCAATATCAGCTCTCGAAGCGAACGTGTCGCCATGACATCAAGGCCGTTCGACGGCTCATCGAGAATGACGTTCTGCGGGTCATGCACGAGCGCGCGAGCCAGCGCGACCTTGGTGCGCTGGCCCTGTGAAAACCCCTTGGTACGCCGGTCGGCGAAGTCTCGAATTTCCAGCAATTCGACGATGCTCTCGACGCGCGCTTCGATGTTGCTGCGTTCAATTCCGCACAGGGTCGCGTAGTAAGCTATGTTTTCACGCGCCGTCAGGTGCGGGTAGAGGCCGGCGCCATGCGGCAACGCGCCGGTGCAGCGGCGCGCAGCGAGACTGTTTGCAACGACATCGTGGCCATCGATGCTGGCGCTTCCCTTGTCGGGCTTAAGCACCGTGTACAACATACGCAGCGTCGTGGACTTGCCGGCACCATTAGGTCCGAGCAAACCCGTGATCTTGCCGTCAGGAGCGTCGAAGCTGATACCGCGCAATGCTTGCACAGCGCCGAAAGATTTGTGAATGCCATCGACCCTGATCACGGCTGCGGCCCCGAAAAGTCGAGAAAAAAGGGCATGACAAAACTTGAGTTGAAGCAGGCGTAGTCGTCGGGCACGAGTAACATGTTGTCGACAAAATGCTCAATGATGCGCGGCATGCAACCGACGGCAAGCTGTCCGTGGCCCTGATTCTCGCCTGTCAGCAACCACGCCTTTTTGAGATTGCGCGCCGCCATGTCTGCATAGCGCGGCGGCGTTATCGGGTCGACGCTGCCGGAGAGAAGCAAGGTTGGAATTTCTGTCGACAGGGCCTGTTTAAAGTCCTCGTCAATTGGACCGGCCGGCCAGACGGAACAAATGGCCTCGAGCGCGTCGAGTTGCACCGGGCCCATGTAACTCGCATCAAGTGCGGCCCTGTCAATCGACGAGGCGTCATAAAACGGTACGTCCTCGGTGCACATAATCGCGTTGTGCATGCCCAGCGCGATTGCGTCCACTATGCTCATTAGTGTCATCTGAAACTGGGCGGCGAGCGGCTGGTAGTTGCCATTCGCGGCTTCCGACACAAGCAACGGCAGCATCGCGATCGAGTTTGGCGAGTAGGCCAGCAAGCGAATGGCGCCGGCCAGTTCCTGGCGACCGAAACTCACAACCTCCACGTGACCGGTAACCGGGTCTGCGACCGATACTTTTTCAGGCTGTTTATCGAGCTTGTTTTTCAGGTCAACGAAAGCGGCCGCGATGCCCGGGTAGCGATCATTGCAGGCGGTGTCCGCGGCACAGCGCGCAAAGATATTGTCCAGCGCCTTTTGTGCCTCGGTCGCGATGCCCGGGCCCAGTGCCAGCTGCGGCGGGACCACGCCGTCGAGAATGATCGTACGAGTCGCGGCTGGATAACGTTTCGCATAGTGCTGCGCGACACGACTTCCGTAAGAAACGCCGTAAAGGTTCAGGCGCGAATAACCGAGCGCCTTGCGAACGGCCTCAAGATCCTGCACGGCGATGCTGGTCGTAAAATACCGCGGATCGTGCGGAAGCTGCGCCAGACATTCCTTCATTAGCGCAACGGTGCGCTCAACCGAGTACTGGCCAGTAATAAGCTCATCGTCGACCGGGCAATCCAGGCGCGCGGACTCGCCCGTGCCGCGCTGATCGACGAGCAGGATGTCATGGTCACTGCGGAGGCGTTCGAAGGCCGCGGCAAAGGCAGAATAGAACTGCACGGCGCCTTGTCCCGGGCCACCAGCCAGCGGCACGATCGGATCCGGCTGAGGCTGCAAATTCAGAGCCGGGACAACAGCGACCCGAATCGCGAGCAACGGTGATTCGGGGTCGTCGGGGTTCTCGCGGCGCTCGAGTGTTCCGCAGCGGGCCTTGATGCCAGGAAATGCCTGGCCGGCGCTAATACGGCAGTCTTTGAGCTCCAGCGCACCGGCGCCGTGGCTTGAAATTCCGAGCAACAGAGTTGTCAGGAAGAGCGCGCCGGTACGAAGCATACGAGTCCAGGGCAATCCCAATACGTCAGCTAAGGCGCGATATCTTGGGGCCTCTGCCCCGGCAAGTAAAGATTTGCCTGAGCGGGAAAAGATGCGGCGCCCGGTTTTGTGGCGGAACAGCCGTTCAGCGACTAGAATGCGCCGCCTCGAGTGCTCAATAATTGAGCAACCATGGTAAAAGGCGATGGCAGAAAAACACGACGTCATAGTGATCGGTGGTGGTCACGCGGGTACGGAGGCCTCCCTGGCCGCCGCGCGATCGGGCGCTCGTACACTTTTGATTACCCAGAACATCGCCACGCTCGGTCAAATGAGTTGCAACCCGGCGATCGGCGGCATCGGCAAAGGCCATCTGACCAAAGAGATCGACGCGCTCGGCGGTGCAATGGCCGTCGCGATCGACCACGCGGGCATCCAGTTTCGTATTCTGAACGCGAGTAAGGGACCGGCGGTGCGGGCGAGCCGCGCCCAGGCCGATCGGCAACTTTATCGCGCGGCGATTCACAGCATGTTGTTGAATCACTCCAATCTGTCAGTCGTTCAGCAGTCGGTTGAGGACCTGATCGTCGAGGGTGATTGTGTGACGGGCGTTGTGACCGGACACGGGCTGAGCTTTCATGCAAGGGCCGTTGTGCTGACAGTTGGCACGTTCCTGGGCGGGCGGATACTGATCGGACAGACGGAGACGCCGGGAGGTCGGGCGGGCGATCCGCCATCCAATCGCCTCGCCGAACGGCTGCGAGGCATGGCGTTCCGCGTCGCCAGACTGAAAACCGGAACGCCACCGAGACTCGACGGCAAGACGCTTGATTACTCCGTCATGCAGGAGCAGCCAGGCGATGCGCCGACACCGGTGTTTTCCTTCATGGGCAGACGCGCACAACATCCGCAACAGATTTCCTGCCATCTGACCAGGACGACCGAAGAGACGCACGAGATTATTCGCGCCTCGCTCGATGAGTCGCCGATGTACTCGGGATTGATTGAGGGCGTGGGCCCGCGCTACTGCCCGTCCATCGAGGACAAGGTTGTTCGCTTCGCGGACAAGAACTCGCACCAGGTCTTCGTCGAGCCTGAGGGGCTGCAGACGCACGAGGTCTATCCGAACGGTATATCGACGAGCCTGCCGCATGACACACAGCTGCGATTCGTGCGCTCAGTCATTGGATTTGAAAACGCGCGTATTACGCAACCGGGCTACGCGATTGAGTACGATTATTTCGACCCTCGCGACCTGAGGCCGACGCTCGAAACAAAGTTCGTTGGCAACCTGTACTTTGCGGGCCAGATCAACGGAACGACCGGATACGAAGAGGCGGCTGCGCAGGGCCTTCTCGCCGGCACCAATGCCGCGCGCCGGGCAACCGACAAAGACGAGTGGTTCCCACAACGTCATGAGGCATATATCGGCGTGCTGGTCGATGACCTGATTACCCGCGGCGTCAGCGAGCCTTATCGCATGTTCACGAGTCGTGCCGAGTATCGACTCAGCCTGCGTGAGGACAACGCGGATCTGCGCCTGACGCCGACCGGCCGGCGCCTGGGTCTCGTGGACGATGCACGGTGGGCGCTGTTCAACGAGAAACGCGAGGCCGTGGCACGCGAGCAGGCGCGGCTGGCAAGCATTATCGTGCGGCCAAAAGCGATGAACAGGAGCGATCATGAAGCGATTGGCCCCGAACTTCAGAAAGAGTCTACAGCGGCAGATCTCTTGCGCCGCCCGCAGCTTTCTTATGCACGAATCTCAAAACTGTCAGATGTCGGCGCATTCGACGACGATATCGATGTTTTCGACGAACTTAGAGAACAAATAGTGCAACAACTTGAAGCACAGGCTAAATACGCGGGTTATATTGAGCGCCAGGCTCGTGAGATTGCGCGGCATGAGAAGCAGGACGCCTTGCGGCTGCCCGAAGATATCGACTATGCCATGGTCGACGGCCTGTCAAACGAGGCAAGGCAGCGGCTCGAGACCTCGCGTCCGGTCACGCTGGGCCAGGCCTCACGCCTCGAGGGTATGACGCCGTCGGCGGTATCGCTGGTTCTCGTGCACCTCAAGAAACGGCAGCTAAAAAAATCGGCGTGACAGCGTCCGTTCGCCGGACGGGGACCGCGCGATCGTGCCCCCGAATGTTTTCGTCAGCAAGCACCTGCTGCGGCCCGAAGTGCGGGGATGGGACGACAACGCGCCGGATTACCATTACAGTCAGCACCTGAGTCTCGACGCGGCAGAGTAGGCGCCGCCAAAAACCGGAGAGACGTTGGCTCAGTACATCTTGCGCAGATTGTTGGGAGCGATTCCGACGCTATTGCTCGTTGTCGTTCTCGCGTTTCTGCTGGTACACGCGGCACCTGGCGGCCCGTTTGACTCGGAACGCGTACCGCCCGCCGAGATCCAGGCGAACATCGCGGCCTATTATCATCTTGACGAGCCGCTGCCCCAGCAGTTCATTCGCTACCTGTCCAATCTTGTCCGCGGTGACCTCGGGCCCTCCTATCGTTACCGCGACTACACGGTCAGCGAGTTGATTGCCGGCGCGCTGCCGGTTTCAATCCTGCTCGGTTCGCTGGCCATGCTGCTGGCGGTGCTCGTTGGCGTGAGCGCCGGTACGGTCGCCGCCCTGCGCCAGAATTCTATCGTTGATCGTGTTGTCATGGCGCTTGCAATGACGGGTATATCGATACCTGTTTTCGTTTTCGCGCCGTTGCTGGTGCTATTGCTTGCCGTTAAATTGCACTGGCTGCCGGCCGGATGGAGTGGAACGAGCGGCGGGTTGCGCCTTCTCCTGCCGGTCGTCTCGCTCGCGCTTCCGCAGAT
This sequence comes from uncultured Woeseiaceae bacterium, assembly GCA_964386735.1. Lineage (GTDB taxonomy): Bacteria > Pseudomonadota > Gammaproteobacteria > Steroidobacterales > Woeseiaceae > UBA1847. The sequence goes on along the minus strand of CAYLTW010000034.1, from coordinate 16,668 downwards.
CGCCTTCATCGCCCGGCTCACCCGGGCAAGCATGATTGACGTGCTGGCCAGCGGCTATATTCGAACAGCACGCGCACAGGGGCTCGGTCCCCTGGCGATTGTTCGCTACCACGCGCTCAAACCGGCGATGCTGCCAGTCGTTTCCTACATGGGTCCGGCGATTGCGGGAATTCTGACCGGGTCGGTCGTCGTCGAGCACATCTTCGGCATTCCGGGTGTGGGCCGGTGGTTTGTTGATGGTGCACTGAATCGCGATTACACGCTGGTACTGGGACTTGTCATCGTCTACGCGGTTCTTATCGTGTCAATGAACCTCATCGTCGACCTTGTCTACGGGTTTATCGACCCGCGGGTACGCTACCGATGACCGCGGCGACACGAATCGGCGGGCGTCTGCGACAAAGGCCGGTCATTTCGATTTGCGGTGGAATCCTGGCCGTTATCGCGCTGCTCGCGATTGCGGTCCCGTGGATCAGCCCAAATAGCTACCTGCAAACAGACTTCGACAACATTATGTCCTCACCCGGCTTCGCGGGCATGCGCTGGTTCGGGACCGATGACCTCGGGCGCGACCTGCTCGTGCGCACGATGATGGGGATCCGGGTGACGCTGCTCGTCGCAATTGTGGCGAGCTCTGTCAGTCTTGTCATCGGCGTGCTTTACGGGGCGACCGCCGGCTACTTCGGTGGTCGCGTCGATGCCGTAATGATGCGTATCGTCGATACCCTGTATGCCTTGCCGTTCATTTTTTTCGTCATCCTTCTCATGGTCGTGTTCGAAAGAAATTTCTTGCTGATCTTCGTTGCGATCGGCGCGATTAACTGGCTCGACATGGCGCGCATCGTCAGAGGGCAGACATTGAGTCTTCGCGAAAAAGAATTCGTCGAAGCGGCGCGGCTAACGGGCGTGTCGACGATGCGTATTATTGTCCGGCATATCGCACCGAACCTGATCGGCATTGTCGTTGTGTATGTAACGTTGACGATTCCACAGGCAATTCTTGTCGAGTCGTTTCTCAGCTTCCTCGGCCTGGGCATTCAGGAGCCGCAAACCTCGCTCGGTGCACTGGTCGATGCGGGTGTCAACCAGAAAGAAAACGCATCGTGGATGCTGCTCATACCGGGCGGCCTGCTCGCGGTTATCCTGATGTGTTTCAACTTTTTAGGTGACGGCCTGCGTGACCTGTTCGACGCGAGGCAATCTTCGTGAGCTTGCTCGATGTCGAGGCGTTAGGCATTCGCTACGGCGACGAAGTGGCCGTCGATAGCGTGAGTTTCTCGGTGACGCCGGGTGAGTCGGTCGGACTGGTCGGCGAGTCCGGTTCGGGGAAGACGCAGACGGCACTCGCAATACTCGGTTTGCTGCCACAAAGCGCGGCCGTAAGCGGCAGCATCCGGTTTGACGGCCAGGAGTTGCTGGGTGCCAGCGAACAGAGCCTTGATCAGATCAGGGCACGCCGGATCTCGATGGTGTTTCAGGACCCGATGTTGGCGCTGAACCCCTACCTCAGGATTGGCGAGCAGATAGCCCGCATTCTAATCGAGCATGGCATCAGCGACGCTGTTCGGGCCAAAGCACGAGTTGTTGAGATGCTCGCTACCGTCGGGCTACCGGACCCGGAGCGGCAATCGAGCGCATATCCGCATCAGCTGTCCGGTGGCATGCGACAGCGAGCGATGATCGCGTCGGCGCTGATTACCGGCCCCGACCTGTTGATAGCCGACGAGCCAACCACGGCGCTGGATGTGACCGTGCAAGCGCAGATTCTCGAGCTGCTTGACGGCATTCGCAAAGACACCGCATTGCTGTTGATCACACATGATCTGGGCGTAATCGCCGGACATTGCGAACGGATGCTCGTACTTAAGAAAGGCCGGATGATTGAAGCCGGGCAGACTCGCGATCTGTTTCGGGTCCCGCAACAGCAACATACCCGGGCAATGCTGGACGCCGCGCGGCGACTGCTGCGAACTGATTTCCCGCCGCCCGCAAGTGGCGACCTGCTGCTGGATGTCGAGGGCGCAGCGGTCAGTTATCGCGAATCCGGCCACGGACAGCTGCACGCTGTGCGCAATGTTGACTTGCAGCTAAGGGAAGGTGAGACGGTTGCGATTGTCGGCGAGTCCGGCTCCGGCAAGTCGAGCCTTGTGCGGGCAATACTCGGACTGATTCCGGCGCATGGCGGCAGGGTCACGTTTTGCGGCGAGGAGTTGGCGCCTGATGCGCGGAGGAGAGCCGCGGAAACACGCCGCGATCTTCAGCTTGTCTTCCAGGACCCAGTGGGTTCTCTCAATCCGCAAATGCGTGTGGCCGACATCGTTCGTGAACCGCTACTCGTGCACAACAAAGGCATCAGTCGCGAAGCCGGCAAGCGGCAGGTCCTGGCAATTCTGGAGCAGGTTGGGCTCGATGCGGCGTATCTTGAACGTTACCCGCATGAATTGTCGGGCGGGCAGGCGCAACGTGTCGCAATCGCACGTGCGTTGATTCTCAAGCCGCGAGTGCTTGTTTGCGATGAGGCCGTCGCGGCGCTGGACGGCTCCGTACGAGAACAGATTCTCGGGTTGTTGAGGCAATTCCAGGAAATAAACGGGCTGTCGATTCTGTTTATTTCTCACGATCTCGGTGTCGTCCGTGCGATCAGTCATCGCGTGCTGGTCATGTACCTGGGCCGGCTGGTCGAATTCGCCGATAACGCCGCGCTGTTCGAGCGGCCGCGACATCCGTACACAAAAGCCCTGATCGATGCGACACCGGTGCCGGATCCCGATGCTGTGCGACAGGCGGCGGCGCTGGCCGGCGAGGTGCCATCAATACTGTCACCCCCTGCGGGCTGCCCGTTCCATCCGCGATGTGTACACGCGATTGAGCAGTGCACCACAGACCGGCCCAGGGCGCGCATCGTCGAAAAATCAATGGTCGCTTGTCACCGTGCCGAAGAATTGAGCCCCTAGGAGCCCGCCGCACGGCCGATCCCCAGCCGGCGCCCGGGCGACCTCCGACTTAAAAGGCAGAGGAGGCGGCACCCCTCATCGTCATGGCTCGCTGCGCTGCGCTTTACTTCCGATGATGTGCGCCGCCTCCTCTGCCTGTCCTGATATCGCGGTTCGCGCCACGACGGGCTGCGGATGGGTGGCTCTTTATCGGAAATAAAGCGCAGCGCAGCGAGCCATTTCGATAAAGAGCCACCCATTCGCGGCCACAAGGATCGGCGCGTTCGCGGCCACAAGGATCGGCGCGTTCGCGGGCCGGGGATCGGCCGCGCGGCGGGCTCTTACGGAACAGGGATCGGCAGCGGTATGCCGTTGACGGTCAGCAAGCCCTTCTTGTAAGCGGCCTCCAGCTCGTACACATCGCCGTTCCTTCTCAGAAAACCTTCGACGACGCCGGCTTGCGGCATCATCATCATCGCCATGTCCGCAATTGCCGCCGGAATTTCGAATTGTGCCGCAGCTTCCAGCGAAAGCAGTAACGAGGCCCAGACCAGGTCAGCGCTGTCGTTTTCGAAAACAGTAATATTCACTGCTGATTTAATCGTTCCCAGGGGCACTGCAACATCCAGTTGCTCGATGCGCATTTTGAGGCCGGCTGCGACCAGCGCCAGAAGCTCTGGCTCTATAGCCAACATCGCGTCGGCGGAGTTGCTGCCGGCTTGCACGGCTTGCAATCCCCTTATCAGCGCATTGAGTGCCTCGCCATCCATACTCTCAACGGCAAGCTTCGTTTCCAGGCCGACCTGACCAACATTCGGAATATTGTCGATCACAATGCTAAATTCCGAAGAGGAGTCCACGCGACCATCGGTAACAATGGACGTCGTATCGAAAACGAGCGGACCGATCGTGAACTCCGATGCCGCTCCCGATCCAGGCGACAACGTGTCGAGTGCGACCCGCAAATCGCCGATGGCGAAGTCGAATTCGGACATTGTCAGGTCGCCGGAAAAAGACAGGTTTGAAATTGCGGCGCCGCTGTACTGCTCATTGAGTTGCAGGGCCTCGATGCGGCCGTCATACGCGTAGGCGTCGTGTGACGGGCTTGATTCGAAATCGATATTGATATCTCCCCAGGTAGCAAAGGCCTGCGACCCTGCCCGTGCCGTGTAATTCGACGTGAGGTCGCCGGCCAGCGTGACCGAACTGCGGATTGTTCCAGGTAATTCAACGACCTCGCCGTCTGCCATTTCGATGCTTAGTCTGGATACGGCATTGCCGAGGCCGGGGGCGAGCGAGGCCTTTTCCCCGGCTACGAAGGACAATGCGATCGGTCCGTGGTTGAGTTCGGTATGGACAATCAGTGCGGGAAGCGGCTCATCATGTCCGAGGCCGAGTATTTCTTTCAGGCTTGCTGCGCTGGTTGAATCTCGCATTTCTATACGGTGACGACCTTGCGACGAAAACCAGCCCCGATCGAAGCGCTCGGCCGTAATCACGAGATCCTCATTATCGGCCCTGATCCACTCGATTTGCTCGTCGACCGATTTCTCGGCAAGCATTCCGACAATGCCGGGCGAGATCAGAACGACCAGCGCAAGGACGATTAGCAGTGCAACGATACTTTTTTTCACTATGACTCCTGGGTCGGTGAGGGGCTCGGCTGCGCGGATGCTGGCAGAAGGCTGCGGATACACGCGTCACAACGTCTGGAATTTGCAGCCGACACTCTCTACCATAGCGCCCTCGGTTGCACCGCTCTTGCAAGCCATATTCACAAATATCCCGAGTATCAATTGCTTACAAAGAAGAATACTGCTGGTTCTATTGCGACGCTGTTGGTCCTGTGCGCATATCTCGCGCAGCCGGCAATGGCGGAGGGCGACGCGGAGCGTGGCGAGACGCTTGCCAATACCTGTTTCGGCTGCCACGGCATCGACGGCTATCGCAATGCCTATCCGTCCTACCGGGTGCCGAAGCTTGGCGGACAAAAAGCGGCCTACCTCGTTGCCGCGCTTAAGGGCTACCGTGATGGTACGCGCATGCATCCGACGATGGTGGCCCAGGCGACAAGCATGACCGACGAGGACGTCGCGGATGTTGCCGCATTCATTTCCACGCTCGGCACGGAAACAGTCGAATCGGGCGGATCGCAAGCCGACGCGATCGAAGACGCGCAGACTTGCGTTGCCTGCCACGGACGGAACGGCATCAGCGTGTCGCCAACCTGGCCGTCGCTGGCCGGCCAGCACGAGGACTACCTGGTACAGGCCCTCAATCAATATCGCGAGGGAACACGCAAAGACACCGTCATGACGCAAATGGCTGCATCGCTGACCAACGCCGACGTCAAACTGCTTGCGCGGTACTACTCGAGACTTGAAGGTCTCGAGACAACGAAAGCTAACTAGCCTTCCAGCGTTGCCTAATAACATGACCGGGCCGTCAGCGAGAACGACAGAACTCAACGACGGCATCATCGCGATCGACACCGAGTACGCGCGACCCATGCAGGATGCGAGTCACCTTATCGTCGAACGTGGCAAGGCAGCCTTCGTTGACACGGGCGCCAACAACAGCGTCCCGCTATTACTCGACGCACTCGACAGACAGGGCCTTGATGCGGGCAGCGTTGACTACGTTTTTTTGACCCATGTACACCTCGACCACGCGGGCGGCGCTGGCCTGCTGATGCGCCAGCTACCCGTTGCCCGTTGTGTCATTCACCCGCGCGGCGCCCGACACATGATCGACCCGTCGAAGCTCGTCGCGGGTACTGAGTCTGTTTACGGCAAGCAAAAAACATTCGAGATCTACGGCGAAATTCTGCCGATCGAGGAACGGCGGATCGATGTTGCAGAAGACGGTCAATGGTTCGAATTGAACGGTCGTGGCGTTCAGACAATTTTTACCGAGGGGCACGCGAAGCACCACTATGTGCTGAATGATCCGGCGTCAGGGGGCGTGTTTTCGGGCGACAGTTTCGGAGTCTCCTATCGAGAGACTGATACTGTGAATGGCGCGATTATTTTCCCAACGACGACACCCATCGATTTCGACCCGGTTGAAGCGCATAAGTCCATTGACCGGATAATGGCTTGTGGCCCGAAACAGGTTTACCTGACGCACTACAGCATGGTCGGAGACCTTGAGCGACTCGCGGCTGACATGCACCGAAGCATCGATGACTATGTTGGCATAGCGTTGGCGAACGAAGACGCGAGTGATCGGCAGCAGGCGATTGAAAACGATATGTTCGAGTACATGTGCGACCGGCTTGAGGCGCACGGCTTCAATGGCGATCGCGAGGCAATGTGGTCAATCATGCAAATCGACGTCGCCCTTAATTCACAAGGCCTGGATATCTGGCTGAAGCGACGCAGCAAAGCGCAGGAGTAAGCGGTGCAGAAATTTCGGGCGTATCGAATAGATCAAAAGGACGGCAAGGTCATCGCGGGCCTTCAGGAACTCGGCATCGATGAGCTGACTGATGGCAACGTCGTCGTCAAAGTCAGTTACTCGTCGATCAACTACAAAGACGCGCTTGCCGCAACAGGCGCGGGGAAAATACTGCGCCGCTACCCGCTGAACGGGGGCATTGATCTCGCGGGAACCGTTGTCAGTTCGGACGATGCGGCGTTTCAGCCGGGCGCACAGGTACTTGTGAATGGCTGCGGGTTGAGTGAAGTCGTGGACGGCGGTTACGCCGAGTACGCGCGAATCGACAGCAACTCACTCGTACCGATACCCGAGGGTATGGAAGCGCGCGAGGCCATGCAAATTGGAACCGCCGGCTATACAGCAGCACTTGCGATACATCGCATGGAGCAGAACGGCCAGCGGCCCGAAAACGGACCTGTCGCCGTGACGGGCGCGACGGGCGGCGTGGGCAGCATCGCGATCGACATGCTTGATGCACGTGGTTACGAGGTCGTTGCCGTGACCGGCAAGGCCAGTGAAGAATCCTATCTTAGGGATATCGGCGCGCGGCGTATTCTGGAGCGCGATCAGATCGTACCTGGCAAGCGACCGATGGAGAAAGCACAGTGGGCCGGTGCCATCGATAATCTTGGCGGCGATTACCTGGCATGGCTCACGCGCACGACCGACTATGGTGGCAACATTGCAAGCGTTGGACTGGCGTCGAGCGCAGCGCTCGACACGACCGTGCTGCCGTTCATCCTGAGGGCTGTCTGTCTGCTTGGCATCAATTCGGTCGACACGCCGCTGGAACTGCGGCTGGCCATTTGGACCCGAATTGCGGGCGACCTTCGACCCCGGCACCTGGACCGAATCAGCCACAAGACGATCAGCTTCGATGAACTGCCCGGCGCCTTTCAGGCCTACATCGACGGTAGCGTGACCGGGCGAACCATCGTCAAAATCGCGTAGTAGCCGCCTGCTCCGCTTCAGCGATCTGATGCGGCCGTGCACACGGCCGGCAGCAGCAACGCGTAAAGAAACCACCCAAACCATTTGGGAATGAGCCTTTCGGTGGAGTAGAATCCGCTCCCCGCCGGATTTTAATGGAGATTAAAATTCTCGAATCCGACGATATCGACCCGGACCAGAGGATACGAGATGAGTGCAGGAGCACGGTTTCGAGCCGCACTTGAAACGGAACGCCCGCTTCAGATAGTCGGCACGATTAACGCATACACCGCCTTGCTCGCGGCCAGGGCAGGCCACAAGGCTATTTACCTGTCCGGCGCGGGTGTCGCCAACGCCTCGTTCGGATTTCCGGATCTCGCCATAACGACGCTGAATGACGTCTGCGAAGACATCCGGCGAATCGCCTCGACAACCGACCTGCCGCTGCTCGTGGATGCCGATACCGGCTGGGGAGGTGCATTCATGATTGCGCGAACAGTCCGTGAGATGACCTGGGCCGGGGCGGCCGCCTGTCACATTGAGGACCAGGTTGCGGACAAGCGTTGCGGACACCGACCGGGTAAGGCGCTTGTCGAGCCGGCCGAGATGTGCGATCGCCTTAAGGCAGCCGTCGATGGGCGCATCGACGAGCAGTTTGTGATCATGGCGCGGACTGATGCGCGTGCCGTTGAAGGACAACAGGCCGCGATCGATCGCGCAGCGGCCTACGTCGAAGCCGGGGCGGACATGATTTTCGCCGAAGCTCTTACGACGCTCGACGAGTACACGCAATTCACCAGCACCATCAACGTGCCGGTGCTTGCGAACCTTACCGAATTCGGCAAGACGCCGCTGTTTGCGGCAGACGAACTCGCAGCGGTTGGCATTCGCATGGCCTTGTACCCGCTAAGCGCGTTTCGTGCAATGTCGGCGGCGGCGCTCAATGTCTACGAAATTATCAGAAAGGATGGCACGCAGCAGCCGGCCATCGATTCAATGCAAACAAGAGAGGAGCTTTATGACGTTCTGGGATATCAGGCCTACGAAGAAAAGCTTAACGAGCTTTTTGCAGAGCAAGGCCTGAAAACGGGCGACTAGAATTCAGGGCAGAACCCCGCTCCCCTCCGGGGACAGCGCATGCGGGCGACAAAGAGGAACAAATATGACAGCTAAAAAAACTGGCGGCCTCGCCGGAGTCACGGCCGGCGAAACGCACCTGTGTACGGTCGGCAAGGAAGGCGCCGGCCTGACCTACCGCGGCTATGATATTTACGATCTTGCCGACAATGCACGCTTCGAAGAAGTTGCGTTTCTGCTGCTGTACGGCCATTTGCCGACACAATCCGAGCTGGACGCCTACATCGACAAGATCAAGGCAAATCGTGGTCTGCCCGACGCGCTTAAGACGGTTCTCGAGATCGTGCCGGCCGACGCACCGCCGATGGACGTCCTGCGCACGGCCGTCTCATTCCTGGGCAATGTCGAACCTGAGGGTGACTTCTCCAACCAGCTGAATGTTGCGGACCGCTTGCTCGCATGCCTGCCGTCGATGCTCCTGTACTGGCATCGATTTCATAGCGATGGCGTCAGAATAGACACCGAGACAGACGACGACAGTATTGCCGGACACTTCCTGCACCTGCTGCACGACAAACCACCCAAAGAGTTACATCGAAAGAGTCTGGACACGACCTTGATCCTCTATGCAGAGCACGAGTTCAATGCGTCGACGTTCGCGGCTCGCGTAATCACAGGCACGTTGTCCGACATGCATTCCGCAGTAACCGGCGCGATCGGTGCGCTGCGCGGGCCGTTGCACGGTGGCGCCAACGAGGCGGCAATGGCGCTGATCTCCAGATTCGACTCGGTCGAAGCGGCCACGGCCGGCGTCCACGAGATGCTTGCGAACAAGGACCTGATTATGGGCTTCGGCCATCGCGTGTACACGACGTCGGATCCGCGCAACACCGTGAACAAAAAAATGTCGAAGGCGCTCGCGGATGACGTTGGTAACACAATCTTGTATCCGGTGTCCGAGGCGGTCGAAAAAGTCATGTGGGACGAGAAGAAACTGTTCGCGAACGCGGATTTTTTCGCCGCGAGCGTATATCACTTCATGGGTATCCCGACCTACCTGTTCACGCCGATTTTCGTCTGCTCGCGAATAAGCGGTTGGGCCGCGCACATCATGGAACAACGCGCGAACAACAAACTCATTCGTCCTGCCGCCGATTACATTGGCCCGCCCCTGCAGACTTGGACGCCGATAGAGGATCGATAAATGTCGCAGCTGGATAGCCGATCGGCCGCCCGTCCCGACTGGGACAAAGTAACGGTCGACATCGCCGATTACGTTTGCGATTACGTTGTCGACTCCGATGTCGCGCTGGAAACCGCGCATTACTGCCTCATGGACACACTGGCCAGCGGTTTCCAGGCATTGGATTTTCCTGCGTGTACGAAATTGCTGGGCCCGGTTATACCTGGAGCCACGTTTCCAGGCGGCGCGCGCGTCCCGGGCACGTCCTATGAGCTGGAGCCGGTTATGGCGGCATTTAACATTGGCGCGTTGAATCGCTGGCTCGATTTCAACGACACCTGGCTCGCCGCGGAATGGGGGCACCCGTCCGACAATCTGGGCGGCATCCTTGCCGTTGCCGACTACCTGAGCCGGCAGAAACGCACGAAGGGCGAAGCGCCATTGAAAATGCGTGACGTATTGACGGCGATGATCAAGGCACATGAAATCCAGGGCGTACTCGCGCTCGAGAACAGTTACAACCGAGTTGGACTGGATCACGTGTTGTTGGTACGCGTTGCGTCGACCGCAGTCGTCACACGCATGCTCGGCGGTGATCGGGAGCAGGTGCGCAATGCCGTGTCCAACGCCTGGATTGATGGCGGCGCGCTGCGGACCTATCGCCATGCGCCGAACACCGGCTCGCGCAAAAGCTGGGCGGCGGGTGACGCCACCAGCCGCGCCGTGCGCCTGGCGCTGATCGCCATGACTGGTGAGATGGGGTATCCGTCGGCACTAAGCGCGCCGACCTGGGGTTACTACGATGTGCTTTTCAAGGGCAACGAATTCCAGCTTCAGAGACCGTACGGTAGTTATGTCATGGAAAATGTTTTGTTCAAGATTTCCTACCCAGCCGAATTTCACTCACAAACCGCTGTCGAAGCAGGGATGACGCTGCACGAACAGGTCAGGGATCGTCTCGATGACATCGAGAAGGTAGTGATCGAAACGCAGGAGGCGGGCGTTCGCATCATCGACAAAACGGGACCGCTCGATAACCCGGCCGACCGCGACCACTGCATCCAGTACATGGTTGCCATCCCGCTGATATTCGGTCGACTGACCGCTGCCGATTACGAAGACGACATCGCCAGCGACCCGCGCATCGATGCGCTGCGCGACAAGATGAAAGTATCGGAGAACGAGCGCTACACGAAGGAATACTTTGACAAGGAGCTGCGCTACATAGGCAACGCAGTGCAGGTGTTCTTTAACGATGGCACGAGCACAGATCGTATCGAGGTTCACGTCCCGATCGGCCATCGCGGGCGCCGCGAAGAAGGCATACCGCTTCTCAAGCAGAAATTCGTCAACAGTGTTTCCCCAAAACTGGCGGACAGGCAGTGGTCCGAACTGAATGCGATCTGCGCCGAACGCGAGAAACTGGCGGACACCGATGTCGACGATTTCATGGCCTTGCTCGTTGCCTGAGAAGGTCGCAGGAGCACCACCGTTGAGGTCCGCCGTAGGAGCCCGCCGTGCGGGCGAAATCCGAAATCGCCCGCACGGCGGGCTCCAACATGGAGAACAGATATGAGAACGGCCGGAATTATTTGTTGCACAGTGGCAATTTCGTTCGCAAGCTATGCCGCGGCCGACGTGTCGAGAACCACGGCGAACAATGGCAACCTGATCATGCAGGATGTGCCGGAAATACCGGCCGACATTGTCGATAGCCTGAATCGCTACCAAAACGTGCGCTCCGCGAGCTTTCGCGCCTGGACAAAGGACAGCCTGGGGTTGTACGTTTCGACACGCTTCGGCGATGTGGCACAACTGCACCGGGTCGACATGCCGGGCGGCACACGCCACCAGCTCACCTTCAACAAGGAGCCGTTGGGAGCCATATCAAGCCAGCCGCACGGCTCGAAGTTGTTGGTCACGCGCGATTCCGGCGGCAGCGAATTCACCCAGATCTTCCTGTTTGATCCCATCTCGGGTCAGGAGACCTTGCTTAGCGATGGCGAGTCGCGAAATGGCGCCGCGTTATGGGATCGCGATGGTCGCCGTGTCGCCTATCAAAGCACGCGCCGCAATGGCGCCGCCAACGATATCTGGCTCATGGATCCGCAGAATCCCGAACAAGCCGAAATCGTCCTGAAGTCGGAAGACGGGAGCTGGTGGGGGCCGGCCGAGTTTTCGGCCACGGGCAGCCGCATTCTTGCGAGCAACTACGTCAGCATCAGCGACTCGCGCGTTCACCTTGTAGATCTCGATTCTGGCGAGAATATTCTGCTTGCCGGCGCCGGCAGCAGCTCCAACTATCCGGTTGCGTTCGACGATGAGGCGGACGGATTCTGGCTGGTTACGAGTCAGGGAGGCGATTTTGAAGACCTGGCCTGGCAGGCGCTCGAGCCCGGCGCCGACGTCGAAATCGTTACTGGTGATATTTCGTGGAACGTATCGAGTGCCCAAATCAGCCACGATCGGCGACGCATCGCATTTGCGGTCAATGAAAACGGTCGGTCGAGCGTTTATCTTCTCGACACACGAACCCGTAAATATCGCAAAGTCGACAGCATTCCGACTGGCATTGCGTTCGGCCTGAGCTTCAGCCCGAACGACGGACGCCTGGCAATAACACTGAATACGCCGTCCACGCCCAGCGACACCTTTGTTCTCTCTCTCGGCCGCGGGCCACTCGATTATGGCCAACTTGTACGCTGGACTTACAGCGAAGTTGGCGGGCTGAACACGGAGTCTTTTCGCGCACCGGAACTGATCAGCTTCAAAACATTCGACGAGGTGGACGGCAAAGCGCGCGAGATACCGGCGTGGGTGTACAAACCGGCCGGCGAGGGGCCGTTCCCGGTCGTCGTGTCGATACACGGCGGGCCGGAAGGTCAGGCGCGGCCCACCTTTAGCAGCACCTACCAGATGTGGATGCAGACCCTCGGCGTTGCCATTGTCGTGCCGAATGTTCGCGGATCGAACGGGTACGGCAAGACCTATCTTGGCCTCGACAACGGCTTCAGGCGCGAAGACACGGTGCGTGATATCGGCGCGCTGCTGGATTGGATCGACACGGAGCCCGATCTCGATGCCGGGCACGTCGCGGTCTTCGGCGGCAGCTATGGCGGGTACATGGTGCTTGCAAGCGCCGTACACTACAGCGACCGATTGAAAGCGGCCGTGGATATTGTCGGCATCAGTAATTTCGTGACGTTTCTGGAAAACACGCAGGACTATCGGCGCGACCTGCGACGCGTAGAGTATGGCGACGAGCGCGACCCCAAGATGCGCGCGCACCTTGAAAACATAAGCCCCCTGAACAATGTCGACAAAATCAAGGTGCCGTTGCTTGTCGTGCAGGGTGAAAATGACCCGCGGGTCCCCGTAAGCGAATCCGCACAGATGGTTGAGGCCCTGCGCGAGCAAGGAAATACGGTCTGGTATATGAACGCGCTCAACGAAGGTCACGGGTATCGCAAAAAAGAGAACCGCGATATCTACCAGCGGGCGACGGTCCTGTTCCTGCGGGAGTTTCTGCTGTAGGGAAAAGGGGTCGAACCGATTTTATACAAATTCGGTTCGACCCCTTTTCCCTGCCCGTATACTGCCTAGTCGTGACCAGCCACGCGCAAATAATCACCGCGGCTATCGCGAGTCTTGGCCAGTCTTTTCCAGATGGCAGCGCCGAGAAATTCGCGACGTTGCTCGAGGAACTCGGGCGCTGGAACGAACGAGTCAATCTCACGGCAATTCGGGATTCCGACGAGATGATCACGGTACATTTACTCGACAGCCTCGTAGCACGGCCGCTTCTCGCGGGGCGCCGCATTCTCGACGTTGGTACCGGCGGCGGATTTCCTGGTCTGCCGCTCGCGATCGCCGAGCCTGAGCGCAAATTCGATCTCGTTGATAGTAACAACAAGAAGATAATGTTCGTTCAGCATGTCGTGGGCTTACTGGGCCTGGACAACGTAAACGCCGTGAAAGCTCGCTCAGAGGACTATGCACCCGGCTACTGCTTTGATACGGTAATCGCCCGGGCCGTGGCAACCGTGCCGAGGCTGCTGGGATTAGCAGGACACCACGTAGGAGAGGATGGGGTGTTCGTTGCCCTGAAGGGCCGATATCCGACAGAAGAACTAGAGCCGTTGCCCAAGCACTGGGGATATGAAGTTGCGGAACTCAATGTGCCAGGACTCAAGCAAGGGTCACGGCATGCCGTGCTGTTGCGACATACTTCAGTCGCATCGTAACCGGATCGACAAATGACACGCATAATTGCTGTGGCAAACCAGAAAGGCGGGGTCGGAAAGACGACGACCTGCGTCAACCTGGCCGCATCGCTTGCGGCGACGCAGCGGCGCGTGTTGCTCGTGGATATGGACCCACAGGGAAATGCGACGATGGGTTGCGGTATCGAAAAGATGAGCGTCGAATATTCCTCTTGCGACGTGTTGTTGGGAGATGCGTCGGCCGCCGATACGATCGTGTCGGCACCGGATGGCGGTTTTGCCGTGCTGCCCGGCAACGAAGACCTTACGTTGGCCGAAGTGAATTTGTTGCAGGAAATCGGCCGCGAGATGAAGCTGCGTCAGGCGCTTGCACCGGTCGCGGGTCTTTATGATTTCGTCCTTATAGACTGTCCGCCGTCGATCAACATGCTGACGATCAATGCGCTGACCGCGGCCGACAGCGTGCTGATTCCCATGCAGTGTGAGTACTACGCACTTGAGGGCCTGAGCGCCTTGCTGAATACGATCGACAAGGTACGCAATTCCGTGAATTCCGGCCTCGAGGTTTTCGGCATTCTGCGCACCATGTTCGACCCGCGGATCAATCTCTCGAACGAAGTGTCGTTGCAACTGCTCGAACATTTCGATCGAAAGGTATTTCGTACGGTAATCCCACGTAACATTCGGCTTGCAGAGGCGCCAAGCTTCGGCCGGCCCGTCTTATTGCACGATCGTTCGTCGCGTGGCGCCATATCCTACCTGGCCCTGGCCGGGGAGATCTTGCGGCGCGAGGATGATCGGCTGGCTGAAGCGGTGTAATGAACGTGAGAAAAAAACGACTGGGGCGCGGCCTCGACGCATTGTTGTCAAAGCCTGTCGAAGAAACGCCGCCCGCTGCCAGTGGCACCGGCGGTGATGCGCTGAAAAGCATTCCGCTGGACTTGTTGCAACGTGGCCAGTATCAGCCGCGCGTCGATATTCGTCAGGACTCGCTCGATGACCTTGCGGCCTCGATTCGTTCGCAGGGCGTCGTGCAACCCATAGTTGTCAGGGCGATCGGGAAAGCAGGGCCGTCGCAACGTTACGAGATCATCGCCGGCGAGCGTCGCTGGAGGGCCGCACAACTGGCGGAGATGGACGAGATTGCGGCGATCGTTCGCGACGTTGCCGACGAAGATGCCATAGCGATCGCGCTGATTGAGAACATTCAGCGCGAGAACCTGAATCCACTTGAGGAATCACGCGCGCTGGATCGGCTGATTCGCGAGTTCAAGCTCACCCACGCTGAAGCGGCGACGGCCGTCGGTCGATCACGCGCAACCGTGAGTAACCTGCTGCGCCTGCAGGATTTGTCTGAAAGGGTCAAGCCCATGCTGGAAGAGCGGCAACTGGACATGGGGCACGCACGAGCGTTGTTGTCGATCAGCGATCCGGTGCAGCAGCACGACGCGGCGCGCCAGGTGGTTCGCAGGGGCCTCTCGGTTCGCGACACCGAACGCCTGGTCAGGCATATGCTGAGTTCAAAGGACAAGAAGGCCCGGAGTAAACCGGCACCCTCTGGCAATGGCGATATTCGACGCCTGGAAATCGATGTTTCGGAGAAGATTGGCGCGAAGGTTCGTGTTGAACACACGAGCAAGGGTTCAGGCAAGCTCGTGATTCCCTACAACAACCTCGATGAGCTGGACGGGATTCTCAAGCACATTCAGTAGGGGCGGGCCGGATCGCCCGCGTGGCGGCTCCTACGCCACGTCTTCCTCGACGTTGTCGTTCCTGGCCGAGTAAACGCGCCGGATAATGTGTGGCAATACGGCCTCTGATATCAGGAAACCCTGCATCTTGTCGCACTGAATCGTCTTCAGAAAATCGAAGGTTTCCTGGTCCTCAACACCCTCGGCACAAACCGCCATTCCCAGGCTGTGAGCGAGGCCGGTGACAGCAGCCAGTACCGACTGTTTGACCGGATCCCGCCGGGCTCGCTCAAGCGCGGATGCATGGATCTTGATTTCATCAAAGGGCAATTTCTCGAAAGTCCCGAGTGATGCGGCCGCGACGCGAAAATCGTCGAGGCACAGTCGAAAGCCCTGTTTTCGCAGGCCAAAAAGAGCCTTCAGGTGTGGCGCGTCGGGATTGGCCAGATCCTGTTCCACGATCTCAAACGTGAAACTCGTACATTCGACACCAAATTCCTTGACGATTGCCGCATAGTGCTCGCCGATGGACGCGTCGTTGAGCCGGCTCGGTGCAAGATTGACACAACAACTCAGTGCAAGTCCCTGGTCGCGCCACTCCGCGAGTTGAGCCGCGGATTTTCGCAAGACGAACTCCGTCAGTTTGCCCATCATTCCGAAGGCCTCGACCTCGGGCAGGAACTCCAGCGGGCCGATAAGACCGAGCTCGGGGTGGCGCCACCGGACCAGCGCTTCGGCCTCGCGTGTCAGCCATTCCGTGCCGGCGTTGCGTTCAACCTTGGGCTGGTAGCGCACGACGAATTCGAAATTGTCAAAAGCATTTTCAAGGTCGCGACGTGACAGTTTGAGCATGCGCCGGCGGCAAAAACGAGCCGAGGAGGCGAGTCGCTCGAAATTAAACTCCGAGCCGGCCCACTCGACGTTCGGCAACGTTGCGAGACTGTCCAGGAGCCTGGCCTTGATACTTGAGCTCAGGGACACCCGGTCCGCTGCGACGATAACGCCAAACGGCGCTTTGATGTCAGCTCCCTCAAGGCAGCGGATGGCCTCGTCGGTGATGTCGTCCTGGCCAAGCAGCACGATACGGCGAGACTGGCCGATCATGAGTTCGGCAAGTTTTCCGGCCGTCGAGAAAAAGCTCAGCGAGAAGCTCATTTCCCGCACGACGTCATTTAATGCTTGAGACCCCC
>CAYLTW010000033.1:6088-26435 GCA_964386735.1 uncultured Woeseiaceae bacterium | reverse complement strand
ATGCGCAACTCTTCTTCCTGAGTTGCATTGATTAGCATTCTTTTCATAGTGCCCTTCTTGTAATTGATCAAAGGGCAGCGGATCGGATTCGATAGGTAGAGCAGGGGCCGGGACAAAAGGGCAGGGGGCCGGGCGCACGAGAGTACGGCGCGCGGGAGCGCTTATAAAAAGGCTCATTAGTTGTTGAAGAGCACGAACCAGAGGGTTCACGGCTCTGAAAACATCTATCATGATTTCCCTGCGGACTTGCCGCTCTGGCGCTCGACGGAATCCGTACTCGCTGCCAATGAAATCGGGTCCCGCGCACTGCGGGACCGAAAAATTAACATTTTTGCCTACGGCCACAGACACATACGTGTGGTGCCGTTAGGCGGTAATATAACATACGGCTGAAATCCATCAAGTTATTGATCATGCAAGAAAAGTCGCGAGAAACGCCCGGTACGACGCTGACCAGGGTCCGGAAGGTCAGCATTGACGCCGGACAGGCCGAACAGCGTATTGACAATTTCCTGCGCCGCGAACTCCCGGGTGTTCCCAAAGGGCGTCTGTACAGGCTGCTGCGGCGCGGGGAGGTGCGGGTAAACGGGGGCCGTGTACGCGCAGAATACAAGCTTCAGGAAGGCGACGAGGTCCGAATCCCCCCGGCCCGTATCAATACCGGCGGGCCGCCGCCGCCCGCGAATCTGTCGGCTGCTATCGCCGATCGGGTCCTCTATGAAGACAAGCGGTTGCTGGTGATCGACAAGCCAACCGGTATTGCCGTGCACGGCGGCAGCGGTATCAGCCATGGCGTGATTGAACTCTTGCGGCACGCACGCCCCGAACTGCGCGATCTGTCGCTGGTACATCGCCTGGACAGGGAGACGTCAGGTTGCCTCGTACTCGCAAAACGTCGCAGCGCATTGCGTGCGCTGCACGAGAAATTCCGGCAGGGCGTCGTTGAGAAGAACTATCTCGCGCTGGCCATCGGTGACTGGCAGCTCGGTGAGCAGCTGATTGATTTGCCGTTATTGGTCAGGCACCGCAAGGGCGGCGAACGACATGTGATCGTCGATGAGGAAGGCAAGGCGGCGCAAACCCGCATTCGTCTGTCGCGGCGCCACGGCAAGTACAGTCTTTTGCAGTGTTCGCCGCTAACGGGCCGAACACACCAGATTCGCGTCCATGCCCAGGCCGCCGGATTTCCGCTGGCCGGTGATGAACGCTACGGCGATCCTGATGCCAACTATCAGGCAAAAAAAGACGGTTTGCCCAGGCTCTTCCTGCACGCACAGTCAATCGCATTCCCGGACGAGAGCGGTAATGAGCTGCATTTCACGGCGCCGCTGGCCGATGATCTTGAAAAATTCCTGAACGCGGCGGGCTACGGGAGCAGATAGCCGAGCTGCAATAAGCGATCCGCCACCCAGATCATCGGTAGTCCTATCAGGGCCGTCGGGTCGTCCGTGTCAACTGACTCGAATAATACGAATCCCGCACCCTCGAGTTTGAAGCTGCCGGCACAGTCATAAGGCTCATCATGGCGCAGGTAGGATTCGGCCAGACGCCGGTCGTATTCCCTGAACCGCACGGTCGTCGTATCGGTATGCTCGTATCGGGTCCGACTGACCGGATCGAGAATGCATACGGCCGTCAGAAATCGGATGGCTTTGCCGGATGCGGCCAGAAGTTGCTCCACGGCGCGTTGATGATTGCCGGGCTTGCCGAGTACCTGGTCATCGAGCACCGCGAGCTGATCCGCCCCAATGATCAGGGCACGATGCGCCAGCGCCGCAACGGCCTCGGCTTTTTTGCGGGCCAGGTGGCTTGCCAGTTCGGTCGGGCCGAGGCCTTCCTCATTTGATTCATCCACCTCCGGCGAGACTGCCTCGTACTCATCGAGAAACCGGTCGAGGAGCCCGCGCCGGTAAAGCGAGGACGAAGCCAGAAAAATTTGAGGCGCGGATGGATTTTGCATAAATAAATCAGCGGCTTGCGGCCAGGCTAGTCGCAGTTTACCTGCTTTATATCCGGGTACTGAAATATTCCTGCCGGCCCGACGCGGACTGCTTTGACTCTCAGGGCCAAGGTCCTTATTATGCGCGCGCCATGGATGATCCACTGCGAGATCGGCGCCCTCCCTGCGACTTGGCGGAAGGGCAGCAAGTTATTGAAATTTTAGAAGAAATTGGAGCTTTTACTCAGCTGGCCGAGGTCATAGAAGGAGATCTGTCTGCGCTGGATTCCGGTAGAATACCGGCAAACTGGCGCGAATCGCCTGTCACGGGGAAGCTGGCGTTTGGCTTCGCCGGCGCGCAGGATGCTGTTCCGGCGCTTGAAATCAGCCTGACGGCGATGGTACCGGCGGTTTGCCAACGGTGTATGCAGCCATTCGAATTTGATTCGATCGATGTCGGCAGAGACAGGACAACGCCATTTGCGTCGCTACGCGCGCCGATGGATGACGGAAAATAGAATTACGACGATAGCGGCAGCGCCGCTATCTTCAAAGGAGAAAATTATGGCTGTTCAAAAAAGTCGCAGGACCCCATCCACGCGCGGAAAACGGCGCATGCATGACAAGTTGAAGAACCCGACGTTGTCGGTTGACCCGACGACTGGTGAAACTCATTTGCGCCACCGTGTTTCGCCTGATGGTTTCTACCGTGGCGAGCAGGTTATCGCGCAGCCCGAAATCGAAGACGACGACGAGTAGTCATTCCTTCGATTATTTCCCTTGATGCAATGAGCGGCGACCTCGGTGCCGAGGTAGTCGTGCGCGCGGCATATGCGTCGCTGCAAAAATACGTCAATCTTGAGCTCATCCTGGTCGGTGACCAGGATGAACTACGTGACCTGGTGACGCGGATTGTTGGTAACGAACAGCGGCTTCGAATTGTGCATGCATCCGAAATAGTCGGCATGACCGATGGACCCGCTGACGCGATTCGCAGGAAAAAGGACTCGTCGATGCGCGTTTCGATTGACCTGGTTGATTCCGGCGAGGCGCAGGCTTGCGTTAGCGCCGGAAACACGGGTGCATTGATGGCGACAGCCAAGTTTGTCCTGAAAATGCTTCCGGGAATTGATCGTCCGGCCATCATTGCCGAACTACCCTCGGTTGGCGGCACTTTGCACATGCTGGATCTGGGTGCCAACACGCTTTGCACAGCTGAACATTTGTTTCAGTTTGCCGTGATGGGCTCGATTGTCACGGCGGATATTACGGACATCGAGGCGCCACGCATCGCGCTGCTGAATATTGGTGCCGAAGACACGAAGGGTCACGACACGGTCAAGGAGGCGGCCGGCATGTTGACAGCCAGTACTCTCAACTATGTCGGCTTTATTGAGGGCAGTGATGTCTTCGCCGGCAAAGCGGACGTCGTCGTCACAGACGGATTTACGGGCAATGTTGCGCTGAAAACGATGGAAGGAACCGTTGGTCTTATGTCCGAATTCCTGAGGCGCGCGTTCACGCGCAACTGGCTCGCGAAGATGATGGCATTGACGGCGCGCCCGGTACTAAGGCGACTCGCGCGCGATGCGGATCCCAGGAGCTTCAATGGTGCGACTCTGGTCGGTCTAAATGGTATCGTTATCAAAAGTCACGGCGGCGCTGATTCGTATGCGTTCCAGCACGCCATTGATACGGCGATAGTCGAAGTAAGGAATCAGGTGCCGCAACAGATCGGTAACCTGTTGCAACGGGAAGCGGCATGACCTATTCAAAAATAACCGGAACAGGCCGATACCTGCCAGAGAAAATCCTGACGAATGCCGATCTCGAGAAGATGGTCGATACAACGGACGAGTGGATTCGCACGCGCACGGGCGTTGAACGTCGTCATGTTGTCGCGCCCGATCAAACTACATCGGACATGTGTGTCGAGGCTGCAAAAGTCGCGATGGACGATGCCGGAGTCGGACCCACCGACATCGACATGGTTATCATTGGCACGACATCACCGGATCTGATCTTTCCGAATATTGCCACGCTGGTGCAGCATCGCCTGGGAATTCCAGCCTGTCCCTGCATCGGGCTCGAAGCTGCCTGTACTGGTTTCATCTACGCACTGACAACGGCTGACAAGTACATCAAGGTCGGTGACGCAAAACACGTACTCGTCATTGGCGCCGAGTGCATAACCAAACTTGTCGACTGGAACGACCGCAACACTTGTGTCTTGTTCGGCGATGGCGCCGGCGCGGTGATTCTGGAACCGTCGGAGGAGCCGGGACTTGTCGGCTGCCACCTCGGCGCTGATGGTCAGTACAAGAACCTGTTGTACTACCCGGTCGGCGCATCCAGCGAATTACACAAGGCCGGTACGGATGAGGCGGCCATAATGATGAGTGGCAAAGATGTATTCAAGGTTGCGGTCAATACGCTCGGCAACGTCGCGACAAAAGCGCTCGAATCCGCCGGTATCTCAAAGGATGAACTTGACTGGCTTGTTCCTCACCAGGCAAATATTCGTATCATCCAGGCGACCGCCAAGCGACTGGGTCTGCCGATGGAAAAAGTCATCCTGACTGTCCAGGATCACGGCAACACGTCCGCCGCGTCCGTGCCCATGGCACTAGATGTCGGCGTAAGAGACGGCCGCATCAAACGCGGCCAACTGGTTCTCATGGAGGCCTTCGGTGGAGGCTTTACGTGGGGATCGGTACTCATGCGTTTCTGACGCGGCGCATTTACCACAACTCGCTTTTCTTTTCCCGTGCTGTACGTCGACGCATGCGCTGGTGCAGGTGCTGTCGCCGACGCTCCAGTCGGTCACGCCGAACCGCGGCGTCGACTTTCGTTTCATGTTCACGCTCGAAGTCCTCCCGATACACACAAAAATCTGCGTATGCTTCACGAACATGAATCAGTTCACGAGCGACAAGTTCAAGGATGATGACGTCATCGAGGTATCCGATGACCGGAATGTCGTCGGCAAGCAAGTCCTCCGGATCGGCGAAATACACAAACGTTGCGAGCAAACGCTCGCGGTCGTCGGCCGGCAATTTCCACTCATCGTCAGTGAGCATCTGAATCATTGCCTCGAGAACCGGAATACGCTGCGCGACGAAATCCGGTAAGGGTTCGTTGCTGCGAATGTCATCGAGTACGTCACGGATTGCCTCAATAATCTCGGAATCCTCTGCGTGCCGCACGGCCGACCGGGATTGCACCAGCGCCTCGCGAAAGTATTGCAGATCACGGTCCGTGAGTTCGAATGAAAGCTTTAGACTCATGGATGGTTTACCATAGCGAGCGGAAAGTGATCTGAAAGCATGAACGCAACACTCATCATTGGCAACAAGAACTATTCAAGCTGGTCATTGCGGGCCTGGTTGCTGTTGCGTGAAGCTGGAATCGAATTCGAGGAAAAACGGATCGCGCTCGATGAGCCGGAGACCCGGTCGAAGATCGCCGAGTTTACGGATGCCGGCAAGGTTCCCATCCTGGTGCTCGATGGAATTTCAATCTGGGACACGCTGGCGATCGCTGAAACGGTCGCCGAACGTTGGCCCGAAAAAAAATTATGGCCGACGGATCCGGATGCACGGGCGAGGGCGAGGTGCATCTGTGCCGAAATGCATTCGGGTTTTGAGGCGCTGCGTAACAGCATGCCGATGAACTGTCGTGCCATGGGTCGAAAAGTGCCACTGGCCGATGAGCTCACAGCCGACATTGACCGCATTATTGCCATCTGGAGTGATTGCCACCGACGTTATTCTGCGGATGGCGACTGGTTGTTTGGCCAATTCAGCATAGCGGATGCGATGTTTGCGCCGGTCGTTCTGCGCTTTCGAACCTACGGTATCAATTTGCCACAATCGGCGGCCACCTATGCGAATCGCCTGCTGGAAAGTCCTGCAATGCAGGAGTGGCTGGCGGCTGCGGAAACCGAGATCGAAGTCATCGAGCAAGATGAGACTGGCCAGTAATGACATGATAAAAATCGCCTTCAATACCTTGTCGCTATTTGCAATTTTGCTGGGCAGTGTCGCTCATGCGGCAAGCTTTGAGTTGCCACCGGAAGGGTCCGATGTTGTCGGCGCGATATCGACCGTCACAACCAGCTTTGATGATACGTTGATCGACATCGCGCGGCGGCACGGCATCGGGTACCAGGATATTGTACGTGCAAATCCCGATATCAATGTCTGGGTGCCGGGCGAGGGAACCGAAGTCGTCATTCCGACGCGCTATGTTTTACCGCGGGGTCCCCGCAGCGGCATCGTGCTGAACCTTGCCGAATACAGGCTGTACTATTTTCCGCAACCGAAAGATAACGAACCTGCTGTAGTGATGACGTATCCGATCAGCATCGGGCGCATGGATTGGGAAACGCCGCTTGGCACCACCACGGTGATATCCAAAGTCGTCAATCCCAGTTGGTATCCGCCGCAGTCCGTTCGTGACGAACACGCTGCAGAAGGCCGTCCGCTTGCGCGAATTGTCCCTGCCGGGCCTGATAACCCGCTCGGCAAACATGCGATGCGCCTGGGATTGCCAGGCTACCTGATTCACGGCACGAATCGCCCCGCAGGCGTGGGTATGCGCGTTACACACGGTTGCCTGCGCATGTTTCCTGAAGATATCCGCTTCCTGTTCGACTACATTGCGGTCAACACCCCGGTCAGGATCATCAATGAGCCCGTGAAGGTCGGCTGGCAGGGCGATGTACTGGTACTCGAGGCACATCCGGTACTGGCGTTAGCGCCGAAAAAAACCACGGACGAACCGTCACCTGATGACGTGCTTGAAACCGTCGAGGTCATTGTTGGTGGCAAAGATCCGCTCACCTATGTAACCGAGCAGTTCATCGCTGCGACATCCGATCGACCGGGTCGGCTGGACTGGTCGCTCGTTGAGGCTGCCATCTCCCGATCCGACGGGATGCCCGTTGCGGTTGGAGCGGGCATAAAAAACGCCGCGACAAGCGCGGCGTCTGAGTAGATTTTCGTAGTCTGTTGCTACTTTGACATTGATTTCTTGAACATACGTTCCATTGCTTCGTGGTTTGCCTCGCAGCAAGCCTGTGATTCGGTTGCAGCGGAAAGCGCCTGATCAGCTGTGCTCTGAGCGCTAGCAGCAGCCTGAGCAGCACGATCAGCAGCCGCACGTGCAGCTTCAGCAGCTGACGAAGCAGCGGCAGCATCTGCAGCAGCGCGATCAGCGGTCGCTTTAACGTCGTCCAGCCCTGTCGTGGCGCAACCCGTGGCGAGTCCGAGGGTGAGCAGGAGTACGCTCACTGTGAGTACGGTCTTTTTCATTTTCCAAGATTCCTCTGTTGGGAAAAAACGGCAGGCGCATTATTTCCCAAATACCTCGCCGCTGCAATGAAGATGACTGTTTTTATTGTGCTTTGTCTGTTTCAGGCGACAACATAGTGGCTGAAAGGTGGGCGCCGCCTAAACTGTGCTTGCACATTAAAAACTACTGTATATAATCGCAGTTACTGTGAATTCATACAGGACTGCTGAAATGCGCCCACTGACCCCCCGACAATCACAAATTCTCGAAATGATTCAAGACTTTATTGCTGAGACAGGGATGCCCCCGACGCGCGCCGAGATCGCGGGTGAGCTTGGCTTCAAGTCAGCCAATGCCGCCGAGGAGCATTTGCGGGCATTGCAGAGAAAGGGTGTGCTGGATCTCGTGCCGGGGACTTCGCGCGGCATTCAGCTCAAGGACTCCCTGCGTGAGCAGATGGGATTGCCGCTCGTGGGTCGGGTCGCGGCCGGTAGTCCCATTCTTGCGCAGGAGCATATCGAGACGCATTACAGGCTCGATCCGGCGTTGTTTAACCCCAAGCCGCATTACCTGCTTCGTGTGCATGGCATGAGTATGAAGAATGCGGGCATCCTTGATGGCGATCTTGTTGCCGTGCATCGCACGCCGGAAGTACGCAGCCGGCAGATTATTGTCGCGCGCCTGGATGACGAGGTTACCGTCAAGCGGTATCGCCAGGAGGGCTCACTGGTCTGGCTGCTACCCGAGAACGAGGAATTCGAACCGATCCAGGTCGATCTGAGCAAACAGTCGATGGTGATCGAAGGGGTCGTGGTAGGCGTTATTCGCGACGATTTGTCGGCGCACTAATAGAAAATTCAGTGTCCAATGAAGCGCTCAATAGCCTGCTCAAGAGCCCGCGTGTCTGGCGCGGTCGCAATCAGGCGCAAACCGAAGCCGGGCTTTCCACCGGTTATAAAAAGCTGGATCGTCACCTGCCGGGTGGCGGCTGGCCGCAGCAGTCCTTAACCGAGATCCTTGTTGAGCAGTACGGCATTGGTGAGTTGCAATTGCTCATGCCGGCGCTTTCGCGCCTGAGCGCCGATGACCCGCTCGTACCGTATGCCGAACCTGGCTGGATCGCCTGGGTGGCACCGCCATTTCAGCCATATCCGCCTGCCTTGCAACAATGGGGTATCGACCTGTCGCGGCTCCTTATCGTGCGGCCGAAAAACGACAGCGAAATACTCTGGTCGGCTGAACAGGCCTTGTCATCAGGTACCTGTGCCGCCGTATTGTTGTGGCCCGAGAGGCTCGATGACCGGTCCAGCCGGCGGTTACAACTGGCTGCCGAGAAAGGACAGAGTTGGGCGGTTGCTTTTCGTCCACTGACAGCTCGTCGTGAGCCGTCGGCTGCCGCCTTGCGTATTGAGGTACAGACCAGCCAGCAAGGCACGTGCCTTGATGTTTTCAAAAGTCGTGGCGGCCGCCCGGTAACGCTCCACAGTATCTTCTCGAGTTAAGTATGATCCCGGCAAAAACGCGTCGTGCCAACAAGCGGCGTGCGGCCGGTATTCAGCAGTTACTGCCGCTCGTCGATGAGTCTCCACAGCCCGCAGCTTCGTTTGCACAAGCAGCGACACCCGCGCCGCGGAGGCTTTGGTTTTGTATTTATCTGCCGAACCTGCCGCTTGAGGCCTGTGGCGCCGGTAAGGAAGCGCTGGCGGTGGTTGAGGAACAGCAGGGTATTCACCGTGTGCGGCTGGTCAATGCCGCTGCGACAAGTGCCGGCGTTACGCCGGGACAATCGGCGAACGCAGCGCTTGCGCTGATACCAACGCTGCAACTCGAGGAACGTAATACACTTCGTGAACAGCAGGTACTCGAGTCGCTTGCGGCCTGGCTCGAACAGTTTTCCTCATTCATATCGATCGCCGCTAACAATGTGCTGTTGCTCGAAGTCGCGGGCAGTCTGCGTTTGTTCGGTGGTTTGCCGAGTCTTCGTCAGCAGGTGTCAGCCGGCCTCGAGCAACAGGGTTTTGCAGCTTCGCTTGCGATTGCACCAACACCGCTGAGTGCTACCTGGCTGGCCAGGGGTGGGCGGCGTGCCTGTATTCGTGAGTCTGAGAATCTTGTACCGATGCTGCGTTCGTTGCCGCTGAGTTGTCTCGACTGGCCGGCAACGACCTCCGAGGCCCTCACCGGGGTGGGCGTAAGCAATGTCGGCGATTGTCTGCGTCTGCCACGGGAGGGTTTTGCGCGGCGTTTTGGTGCGAATCGCCTGCTTGAGCTTGATCGTGCGCTCGGCCGTCTGCCAGACCCGCGCGCATCCTGGCGAGCACCGGAACGTTTCTGCGCAGACTATGAAATGACCGAGGAACGGTCGGATCAGGAGTTGCTGCTCGCGGTCTGTCGTGAATTACTCGAGTCGCACGAACAGTTCCTGCTCGTCCGTCAGTTGGGAACGCAGCGAATCAGTTTCAATTTTTTTCACCTCAAGGCGCCTGCGACCAATTTATCATTGGGATGCACGCAGGCAGACCGATCGGCAAAACGCTGGTCAGATCTTCTGAATATTCGCTTCGAGCGTTTGAGTTTACCCGAGCCGGTTATTGCGATTCGCCTCCAGGGTGGGCATACGCAGTCATTGCAAACAGGTTCCGGACACCTGTCGTTCAGCGGCCGAACGCAAACAACGCAGCGGCATTCAATGACACAACTTGCCGAGCGTCTGGCAGCACGTGTGGGTACGCAGTCGGTAAACGGGGTGGCAACCCTGGCCGAGCATCGGCCGCAATACGCCTGGCGTCCGCGTAATCTGTTGTCCATAAAAGTCAGCGATGCGTTGTCGTTTGTCCGCCGCGGTCTCAGGCGGCCGTTGTGGATGCTGCCGGAACCGGCGTTGTTGCATGCCGAGCAGGGGCATCCCCTGCACCTGGGTCGTCTGACACTTGTTGACGGCCCCGAACGACTTGAGACGGGCTGGTGGGATGATAACGGCATCGCACGTGATTACTACACCGCAGTCAATTCTCGTGGAATGCGGCTGTGGGTATTCCGCAATCGCAATACGACTGCTGCCTGGTACTTGCACGGCATCTTCGGGTGACGCTGCCGCGATACGCGGAGCTACATGCGCTCAGTAACTTCACATTTCTACGCGGCGCGTCTCACCCGGAAGAACTTGTAGAAACAGCAGCCGCGCTTGGCTATGAGGCACTCGCAATTACCGACGAATGTTCGATGTCGGGTGTTGTGCGTGCGCACATGGTGGCGAAAGAGTGCGGGCTCAGGAAGCTCATCATCGGTTCCGAGTTGCGCCTCAGAAGCGGCCGCAAACTGGTTGTGCTGGCGAAAAGCAAGGCCGGCTATGCGGCGCTCTGCCGTCTGATCACGGTTGCGCGCAGGGCGGCTGACAAAGGCCATTATGAACTGACGCGTCTTGCGTTCGAAAATGATTTGCCAGACTGCGTGGCGATCTGGGTACCGGATGAACGGTTTACGCTTGATGTCGAAGATCACTGGATACGCGAGACATTCCGCGATCGCCTGTGGATCGCGGTTGAGTTGCTTGCCGACGGTCGGCAACGCGAACAGCTAGCGCGACTTCGGGAAGCAGGCAAGCGACTCAAGCTACCGCTCGTTGCCTGCGGCGATGTGCATATGCATCGCCGCTCGCGACGCATCTTGCAAGATACGCTGACCGCAATTCGCGAACGCGTCACGGTCGACCAGGCCGGTTTCCTGCTGTACCCGAATGGTGAGCGCCATTTGCGATCGCTCGAGATATTGCAGCGTGTGTACCCGGCTGAGCTACTGGCGGAGTCTGTACACATTGCGGAACTGATGAATTTTTCACTCGATGAAATTTGTTACGAATATCCCGACGAAATCGTTCCCGAAGGTGAGACGACCGCAAGCTACCTGCGACAACTGACGGAGGAGGGTATGCGGCGGCGTTGGCCCTGCGGCATACCCGACAAGGTCATTCGGCTCGTGGAGTACGAGCTGCAGCTCATCTCAGACCTGGAGTACGAACCGTATTTCCTGACCGTGTACGACATCGTTGCATTTGCACGGTCGCAGAATATTCTTTGCCAGGGGCGCGGCTCGGCCGCCAATTCCGCCGTTTGTTTTTGTCTTGGAATTACCGAAGTCGACCCTGATCGTATGGAAATGCTGGTTGAACGTTTCATTTCGAAAGAGCGCAACGAGCCGCCCGACATCGATGTCGACTTCGAGCACGAACGTCGTGAAGAAGTCATTCAGTACATCTATGAAAAATACGGCAGGGATCGTGCGGCACTTGCGGCAACGGTGATCACTTATCGGCCGCGCAGCGCATTGCGCGACGTTGGCAAGGTACTGGGTTTGAGTGACCTGCAGGTCGGGCGCCTGTCGCGCTCGATGCAGTGGTGGGATGGTAAGCAGGTCGATGAGAGCCGTATTCTCGAAGCCGGTTTGCGTCCCGACAGTCCGGTCATCAGGCGTTTGCTGTATCTCGTCGGCGAACTTATCGGTTTTCCGCGGCACCTGTCGCAACACGTCGGCGGTTTCGTGATCTCCAACGGGCTTTTATCGGATCTGGTACCTGTCGAGAATGCCGCGATGGACGATCGAACTGTTATCCAGTGGGAGAAAAATGACCTCGAAGACCTTGGCTTGTTGAAAGTCGACGTGCTGGGTCTGGGGATGCTCACGGCCATTCGTCGCAGCTTCGACTTGATTCAGCGTTTCGATGGTCGTGAGTACACATTGGCAACCGTGCCGTCGGAAGACCCGGTTGTTTACGACATGATTTGCGATGGCGACACGATGGGCGTGTTCCAGATTGAGTCGCGTGCGCAGATGGCGATGTTGCCGCGACTCAGGCCGCGTTGCTATTACGACCTCGTTATCGAAGTCGCAATCATCCGCCCAGGCCCGATTCAGGGTGACATGGTGCACCCGTATCTGCGGCGTCGAAACGGCGAGGAAGTAGTCGATTACCCGAGCGAGGACGTAAAGGGTGTATTGCAACGCACGCTCGGCGTCCCGATTTTCCAGGAACAGGTTATGCAACTGGCGATCGTTGCAGCGGGTTTCACGGCCGGTGAGGCGGACCGTCTGCGGCGTGCCATGGCGGCGTGGAAACGTCGTGGCGGCCTGGGGCCGTTTGAGCAGAAACTGATCGATGGTATGCGCGAACATGGTTACAGCGAGGATTTCGCTCGCCAGATCTTTCGTCAGATCGAGGGCTTTGGCGAGTATGGCTTTCCGGAATCACACTCGGCGAGTTTTGCATTGCTCGTGTACGTGTCCTGCTGGCTGAAGCGTCATGAGCCGGCAGCATTTACGGCTGCGTTGTTGAACAGCCAGCCGATGGGGTTTTATTCCGCATCGCAACTCGTACAGGATGTCCGTCGTCATGACGTCGAGGTGCGAGCGGTCGATATCAATCAAAGCGATTGGGATTGCACGCTCGAGGTCGGTGAAGATGACAGGCCGGCAATGCGGCTTGGGCTAAGGATGGTGAAGGGGCTGTCTGAGGAAAGTGGCCGCTGTATCGAAACTGCCCGCAATGCGGGCAGTTTTGAAAATACCCAGCAACTGGTCGAACGAACGGGCCTGGGAAAGCGTGAGCTCGGTGTACTGGCATCGTCCGGAACGCTCAAGGTACTTGAAGGGCATCGGCATCGCGCCCGCTGGGCCGTCGCGGGTGTTGAGAGATCAACGCCATTGTTTCGGTCGATGCAGCGCTACGAGGCCGCGCCGTTGGTGCCGAAACCGACCGAGGGGCAGAACATTGTTGCTGATTATCAAAGTACTGGACTGACGCTGGAGCGGCACCCGATGCACCTCCTCCGGGATCGGTTGAATCGCTACCGATATTGCCCGGCCGGGCAATTGCCGGAGCTTTGCAACGGACAGGCTATCAGCGTCGCAGGCCTCGTCATTACCAAGCAACGCCCCGGCACGGCCAGCGGCGTTACGTTCGTGACGCTCGAGGATGAGACGGGTTACATGAACCTGATTGTCTGGAAACAGGTGGCAGACCTGCATCGAGCCGCACTGCTAAATGCAAAGCTTATGGGCGTTCGTGGTGACGTACAGATAGAAGGGCAGGTGATACATGTGATCGCAAGGCAACTGATCGATCACTCGGAGATGCTGGGCGGCCTGATCGTGAAGTCGAGGGACTTCCGATGATGAAAATCCGTTGGCGGGTTCCTACTCGTCGTCGAGATTAACGTTGTAGGTGCTGTCGAGGTCTTCCTCGTCCCTGCGCTGTTCGGTTAGCTCTTCAAGCTTGCGGTGCGACTCGCGTTTTTGAATTGCTTCGTCGCTTTCATCGGCCTTGATTTTTGCGACGAGTTCATCGACATTGATTTCAACAGACATGTCGCCGACATTGTCATCGTCGCTTGTCGTATCGATCTCGATCGGTTCTTCCGGCTCTTCCTCGGACTCGAGTTCGAGTTCGATCTCGTCTTCGACCCCGTCCGTCTGCTCTTCGTTAGCGGTTTCCTTGTTCATGCCCAAATGTATACCGCGAATAAATCCGATTCGCAAGACACTAAATCGCAATTTTAACTATTGAATCAGGTTGTTGATTTCAAAGATCGGCAGCAAAATCGCCAGAACGATCGTCAGGACGACGGCACCCATAATAACGATCAGCAGCGGTTCCAGGATTCCCAGCAACGCCGCGATGAGACCGTTGACCTCGCGCTCTTGCCCCGTAGCCGCCCTGTTCAGCATTTCTTCCAGGCGACCGCCGGCTTCGCCGCTTGAAATCAGGTGAATCATCATGGGCGGAAACAAACGGCTGGTCTCCAAAGATTTGCTGATCGAGCCACCTTCACGCACGCGTACCGCGGCTGCGTTGACGGCATCGCGCATGGGAAGATTCTCGATTACTTCGGCCGAAATTTTCATGGCCTCCAACACCGGTACGCCACTGCCGGCGAGAATACTGAACGTACGAGTAAAACGGGCCGTATTGATGCCGCGAGTCAGCCGGCCGGTGATTGGCATGCCGAGCAATATGCGGTGATAACGACGCCTGGGACCATCCTTCTGCAGCAGTCGCCAAAGTCCGTAGCCTATGGCACCAAGTGCAATGATCAGGAGCGGCCAGTAGTCCCGCAGGAAATCGCTGGTGGCGATCATGCCACGCGTCAGGGCCGGGAGTTCTGCGGCCGTGTTCTCGAAAACACCGACGATCCTCGGTACCACGGTCGCCAACATGAAGCTGATTATTGAAATCGCCATGACGACAAGAGCAATCGGGTAAATCATTGCGTTCGTAATTCGCTGGCGCAGTTCCTGTCGTGCCTCGGTGTAATCCGCGAGTCGTTCGAGTACCACATCGAGGTGTCCGGATTGTTCACCTGCCGCAATGGTCGCACGATACAACTCCGGAAACGCTTGCGGAAATTCGGCGAGGCCGTCAGCCAGCGTGTGGCCTTCCATCACCTTTGCGCGCACGCCCAGCAGGATGCTCTTGGTTCTCGGCTGATCGTTTTGCTGCGAGACCGCCAACAGCGCCTCTTCGAGTGGCAGTCCGGACTGAGACAGCGATGCAAGCTGACGCGTTACGAGTGCCAGTTCGGCCGGACCAATACCGCGTCGGAGCGAGAACGTGCTCTGGCGCCTGGCTTCTTTTTGCGCCACCTCGGTGATATGCACGGGAAGCAGGTTGCGCTCGCGCAAAATCTGGCGAACGTGCTTGGGAGTGTCACCCTCGAGCAGGCCTTTTGATTCCTTGCCGGCCTTGTCCAGAGCCAGATATTCGAACGCACCCATCTGCTAGTCTTCGCGCGTGACGCGCAACACTTCTTCGAGCGTCGTGTTGCCGGCAAGTACCCGGCGCCGCCCGTCCGCGCGAATGCTCGGCGTCATCGTGCGCGCGTGTTTTTCGAGTTTCTGTTCGCTGACGCCGTCATGGATCATGCTGCGCATAATTTCGTCGACCGCGATTAGTTCGTAAATGCCAGTTCGACCGGAAAAGCCATCGTCCGTGCCCTGTCCGGGTTTATAAAGCGTCGGCGGATCTGCCGGGTCAACGCCCAATACGCGGCATTCGTACTCTGAGGCGGCATAAGGTACTTTGCTTTGGTCGTCGAGAACACGGACCAGGCGTTGGGCAAGCACGCCGATCAGGCTCGACGATAACAGGAAGGGCTCGACGCCCATGTCGCGCAGCCGGGTCATTGCGCCGGCCGCTGTGTTGGTATGCAGTGTCGATAACACGAGGTGACCGGTAAGGCTGGCCTGTACTGCGATTTCCGCGGTCTCGATATCCCGAATCTCACCGACCATCACTACGTCTGGGTCCTGGCGAAGTATGGCGCGCAGGCCCCGTGCAAAGGTCATATCGACCTTCGTGTTGACCTGAGTCTGGCCGATTCCGTCAATAAAGTACTCGATCGGATCCTCAACGGTCATGATATTGCGGCTGTTGTCGTTTATCCGCTCAAGCGCCGCATACAGCGTCGTCGTTTTGCCGGAGCCCGTCGGCCCCGTCACGAGGATAATGCCGTGCGGCTTGTGAACAAGCTCGCTCATCATCTGGCGTGACTCATCGTCCATGCCAAGCGACGTCAGGTCGAGCCGACCGGCTTGCTTGTCCAGTAGTCTGAGGACCACGCGCTCACCGTGGCCGGACGGGATCGTCGAAACCCGCACATCGACGGCGCGACCCGCTATGCGAAGCGAAATACGACCGTCTTGCGGTAGTCGCTTCTCGGCAATATCGAGCTTCGACATGACCTTGATCCTGGACACGACCAAAGGCGCAAGTGCTCTGCTTGTCTGTAACACTTCGCGCAGCATGCCATCAATCCGGAAACGGACCCCCAGGCGGTTTTCATAGGGCTCAATATGGACGTCAGAGGCATTATCTTTGACGGCTTCGGTCAGCACTGCGTTGATGAAGCGAATGATTGGGGCGTCATCGTCGCTGTCGATCAGGTCCGACGGTTCCTGCAGCTCCTGTGCAACTCTATCGAGATCGATCTCGTCATCGAGACCGTCGACCATCTGTATGGCCTTGTGACTACCCTGTTCGTAGGACTCCTGCAGCAGAGCGTCGAAGACTTCGTCTGAAACGCGCGATAGTTTCAGGGGCACACCGGCAAATCGCCTGGCCTCGGCAATGCTCAGTGGCGATGCACCGTCTCGAAAGACCACGTCGGCTGAATCAACACGCAGCTCGCGGATCAGTACGCCGTGTCTTTTCGCGAAGGAGAAGGGCAATACCTTCTGAACGCCTGATTCCAGTGTATCGGTATTGCTCTCGAGAACGATTTCCGTTTCGCTTTGCATGTCTTGCATCCGGGCGATGTCAGTTGGACTGTTCGGACTGTTCGGACTCTTCCGACTGCGAAGTGTTGCGCAAATCGATCGGCGGCAATATCGGGCGCGTCGCGCCCGGCATCAGCGGCACAGACTCACCCTGGGCGCCCAACTGCAGATCGCGGATGTAGTTGTACTTCTCATTCGTCTCTAAATACGACTGATCTGCGTCGCGAAGAATCTTCGGTCGAATGAAAACCATCAGATTGGTCTTGACAAGTTCGGTCTTGCGGGCCCGGAAAAGATTTCCGAGGATTGGAATACTTCCCAATACGGGTACGCGCTGGTCAATTTCGCGAAGAACGTCGTCGATCAGGCCACCGAGGACAACGATTGATCCATCATCGACGATAACCGTTGTTTCGATGACTCGCTGGTTGGTAATAAGATCAACGGCGCCCGCGGAAGATTGGGCAATGCTGGATATCTCCTGTGAGATTTCAAGCAGGAGCGAATCACCTCGGTTGATCTGTGGCGTGATCTTGAGTTTCACGCCGATAGACTGACGGTTTACCGTGGTAAAGGGGTTAATGTTGCCGCCGACGGCGCCCGTACCGGCGTACGAACCTGATACGAAGGGCACTTCCTGCCCGACGTTAAGGCTTGCTTCCTCATTGTCGGTCGTAAGGATCGACGGCGTCGAAATAATATTTGTATTGGCGTCACCTTGCAGCGCGCGCAAAATAGCGGCAAAGCTGACGCCCGAATCGGAGATCCGGCCGACGCCGATCGTGAGGCCCTCGCCAATCAGGGGAACAGGATCCGTTGTTCCGCCGGTGCCACCACCAGCAGCGGCGCCGAGCTGCACAATTCCGGGGCCGAAAGACGGGAAATTGGTCACGCCGATAGGGGCATCCCCGCCGCTGCCTTCAATCGCCCAGGTCACTCCCAGTTCCGAGGATCTGTCTTCGATAACTTCAACGATTATCGCCTCAACCAGGACCTGCAAGCGGCGAATGTCGAGTTTGTCGACGATCGACATGAGCGAACGCATAACCTTGGACGGCGCGCTGACGATGATTGCGTTTGTTTGCTGATCCGCCCAAATGTTTACCGGATCTGACTGCACGGTATTCGCTGCGGCCCCGGCGGCGGAGGTTTGCAGCGCGGTGTAGTGTTGCTGCAGCTTGGTCGCGAGTTCCTCGGCGTCGGCATACCGAAGGTAGCGGACCCGGCTGTCGCCACCGTCTTCCAGCGGTGTGTCGAGGTGAACGAGCAGGGCGCGCAGACGCAGTCGATCCGATTTATCGCCGCCAATCAACACGCTGTTTGTTCGCGCGTCAGCGACGAGATTAATTGTGACGGGCGCACCGTCGGCTCTTGGTTGCTGCAACAATGAGGTCATGACACGAACAACTTCGCTCGCCGATGCGTACAACAGCGGAATGACTTCTATGTCCTCGTCGCCGGCCTGATCGATACGGCGAATGATTCTGATGATGCGACGCACATTGGCTGCGCGATCCGAAATAATCAGCATGTTTGAGCCGGGATGTGCCACCAGGTGGCCGTATTGCGGTACAAGCGGTCTCAGGATTGGCACAAGTTGGGCAGCGCCTATGTTGTTTACTTGAATGACCTGAGTAACGATATCATCTGGCCCCTGCGCGGCACTCGTACCGATCGGACCCGCGTATTGTCGAGCGGTCGCATTCGGAATGATTTTAATGATGTTGCCACTCTTCACTGCGGCGAGCTGGTGGACCTCGAGGATGGACAGGAACGCCTCGTAAAATACTTCTGGCGACATGGGCGTCGACGACAGCATCGTTACTTTTTGACCGCTTACACGCGGGTCAATAATGAACGTCTTTTTCGTGATTTCGCCGACGGCCTCGACGATCTGGCGAATGTCGGCTTCCTTGTAGTTCGGCGTAATCGCACCCTGCCCGAAAGCGGCTGGCAAGCTGCCGCCCACGATCAGCGCCAGAGCGGTTAGTAGCAAAACGCGTGTGTGTTTCTTCCTTAATCGAATCATTCTGTTTGTTTTTTTCCAATGTCGAGTTGATCGGTTTTGAGAATCAACGTTTCCTGTGTGCCATTTCGCTCCACGGTGACGGAGACCTGATTGGCCGTGCCAAGCGATTGAAAAATTTGCATTGCCTGCGTCGGGTCGGTCAGAGACTGCCCGTCGATCTGCTTGATCAGGTCGCCCGGGCGAAGACCAAGCGCCGCAAACTGCCGGCGGTCGCGACCTGGGTACACACGGTAGCCCTGTTGTTGACCATTCACGAAAAAGGGTGTCGGCCGAATGACATCAGCAAGCCGCGAGACATTCTGTGCGACCACGGCCTGAATACTTTGTCTATTTGACGTTCGCCGCGTAGTCACATTTCGTCGCACGGTCGCAGCGCCTCTTTCGGCGAACTCTCGCGGCAGACTCAGGTTGGTCAATTCACCGCGTTCATTCAGGACGACGCGGTCAGTGAATACGGCATGCAATGTGGCGCCTGACGAAACCGGATCGCCCACGGTATAGACTTTCTCGTCATTCTTGCCGTCCGCAATGATTGCTACCGACATAGGCCGGATCTCAGCAACGTTCGTACCCTTGAGGACGAGACTGCGAATATTCGTATCAGGAAGCTCTTCGGTTTCGAGCGGATCGCCGACTGGCTCATCGGCGGCATCCGCCTGGCCAAAAATATGTACGCTGGCAATCGACTGCACGCTCGTTGCGTTTTCACCGCTCGCAAGCTTGATCTCGCTTGCAGGCACCGCGATGCGATCGCCCGCGTCTGTACCCGGTACGAACATCCAGATAATTTTCGCCATTTGCCAGCCGATCAATACGACTATTATAAGACTGACCCAGGCCGGCAGCAGCCCGTTCGCAGCTGCGATCGTGCGACCGCTGTCTCGACTGACAAAATCGGACCATTTTGGTTTGGTTGTCATTTTTAGTCCGGCTGGTTCCTAAACGTCCACCAGGTATTAAACGCAGCGCAATGATGATACGGGTTTTGACTCGAATCAATCAATATTGCTACACAAGAAAATCCTTATTTGACAATGATATACCGGTATTTCCTCATTTAGCCTGGAAATTGATGCCGGGGGCAATCGGCGAATATTGCGAAACCGACCTGCGTGGACCGATTCGGGAGGCTATATAATAACCTGCAACGCATTGAATAAAGGACTTTTGCAACCAAATACTGTCCCTATGGGTGAACGTCAACACGATTCGGAGCACCAAAGCAGCCACGATCTCGCGGTCGAGGAGGCGCGTCCGCGCCTGCAGGAGCCGCCCCTCTACAGGGTTGTCCTGATAAATGATGACTACACGCCGATGGAGTTTGTTGTCGAAGTTCTCGAGGGTATTTTTGCCATGCAGCGCACCCGCGCAACACAGGTTATGTTAGAAGTACATACGAAGGGCAAGGGCGTTTGCGGCGCATTCAGTTTTGACATAGCCGAAACCAAGGTTGCGCAGGTCATGAATACTGCCAAACAGCAGCAGCACCCATTGCTTTGCACGATGGAAAAGTCCTGACGGGAACTACACATGCTGAATAGTGAACTGGAATTTTGCCTGAACGAAGCATTTCAACAGGCACGCGATAAGCGCCACGAGTTCATGACCGTGGAGCACTTGTTGCTGGGGCTTCTTGATATTCCACAAGTCCATGAGATTCTCAGGGCTTGCGGCTCAGACATGCGTGATTTGCGCCGGCAGTTGACCGAATTCATCGAAGAACAGACACCGTTGTTGCCGCTGGACGATGAGAATGATGTCCAACCGACGTTGGGATTCCAGCGGGTGCTGCAACGCGCGGTTTTTCACGTTCAGTC
>CAYLTW010000033.1:0-5988 GCA_964386735.1 uncultured Woeseiaceae bacterium | reverse complement strand
TTGATTGGCAGGGAAGTCGAAATCGAACGTACGGTGCAAATCCTGTGCCGCAGGCGCAAAAACAATCCTCTGTATGTCGGCGACGCCGGCGTTGGCAAAACCGCGCTGGCAGAGGGGTTGGCTCGCATGATCGTTGAAGAACGCGTCCCGGAAGTGTTGCTCGATAGCACAATCTATGCGCTGGACATGGGCACGCTGATTGCCGGGACCAAATACCGGGGTGATTTCGAAAAACGCCTGAAGGGCATCATCGCGGAAATCCAGGAGGACCAGGGCGCGATCCTTTTCATCGACGAAATCCACACGGTAATCGGTGCGGGCGCGGCATCGGGTGGTGTCATGGACGCCAGCAACCTGATCAAGCCGGTTCTGGCGAACGGTGAAATTCGCTGCATTGGCTCAACAACTTACGAAGAGTATCGCGGAATATTTCAGAAAGATCATGCACTTGCAAGGCGTTTCCAGAAAATAGATGTGCCTGAACCGACACTCGAGGAAACCATAGCGATTCTGCACGGCCTCAAGACCAGGTTTGAGGAGCACCATGGCGTTCGTTACGACGCGGGCTCACTGGAGGCGGCGGCGGAACTATCTTTGCGGCACATCAACGACCGGCGCCTGCCGGACAAGGCGATCGACGTCATCGACGAGGCCGGCGCAAGTTTGCGTCTGAAACCCGCTGCCGAGCGCAGCGAGCGCGTTACGGTTGAAATGGTTGAGGAAATCGTTGCGAAAATGGCGAGAATACCTGCCAAGAGCGTGTCGTCGTCAGATCGCAAAACCCTGAAGACACTCGAGCGGGATCTCAAACTCGTCATCTTCGGTCAGGATCAGGCGATCTCGGCATTGGCGTCGTCGATCAAGATGTCACGATCAGGTCTGCGCGAAGAAGACAAACCAATTGGCATGTTCCTGTTTGCCGGGCCGACTGGCGTCGGCAAGACCGAAGTGACGCGGCAACTTGCCATGTCGATGGGTGTCGAATTGCTGCGATTCGATATGTCCGAGTACATGGAAAGGCACACGGTGTCGCGCCTGATCGGAGCGCCGCCAGGTTACGTCGGTTACGACCAGGGTGGCTTGCTGACCGAGGCTGTCACGAAAAATCCGCACGCGGTCGTGTTGCTTGATGAGATCGAGAAAGCGCATCCCGAGGTCTTCAATCTGCTATTGCAGGTTATGGATCATGGAACATTGACGGACAACAACGGCCGCAAGGCCAATTTCCGCAACGTGATTCTCGTCATGACGACGAATGCCGGTGCGCAGGAAATGTCCCGGGCGTCAATCGGCTTCACGCAACAGGATCACTCAAGCGACGGCATTGAAATTATCAAGAAATCGTTTACGCCGGAGTTTCGCAACAGGCTGGATGCAATTATTCAATTCGCTGCGCTGGACGAGCGTTCCATTGTTCGCGTCGTCGACAAACTTATCGTCGAACTTGAGGTCAAGCTGGACAATAACGACGTCACACTGGAGCTGGATGATGCCGCACGCGCGTGGATAGCGGAGCGCGGGTACGATCCGAAAATGGGCGCCAGGCCAATGGCGCGCCTGATTCAGGAGCACATCAAGCGCCCGCTTGCCGAGGAATTGCTGTTCGGCAAACTCGAAAACGGCGGGCACGTGCAGATCACGGTCGGACCCGACGATACACTGGTGCTGAATGCGGAGCCGGCGCTCAAAGAACTCGAGCACCTGACGGACGAAAATTAGGCGGGGGACGGTTTAACGACCGCGATAGACAATACGGCCTTTGCTCAAATCGTAGGGAGTGAGCTCAACCGTGACCTTGTCACCGGTTAGTATACGAATGTAGTTCTTGCGCATCTTGCCCGAGATATGCGCAGTGACCACGTGACCATTCTCGAGTTCGACCCGGAATGTCGTGTTCGGAAGCGTCTCGTTTACGACGCCTTCCATCTGAATGGCTTCTTCTTTCGCCAAGGGTTTACTGCTCCAGTCGCGTAAAGGCTGCCGAATTGTGCAGAAACGGGGCCGCTATTGCAACGAACCATGGCCCTATTTGGGCGTCAAATCTTGTACCGCGATGGCTGACTCGGGCCAGTCCCCGAAGCGAATCAGCGATGGGCAGGCCGTGCTGAGGTGGGCAGAGAACTCGGCCCTGGGGATAGCGGTCGCACCCAGCGTTGTCAGGTGTCTGGATTCGACCTGACAATCGATCATTTCGAAGCCGCTGGCCGCGAGCATCTCGCATAATCCGAGCATTGCGAGCTTGGATGCATTGGATTTGTGGCTGAACATCGACTCGCCGAAGAACATCTTGCCGATTGCCAGGCCATACAGGCCACCGCAAAGTTCGCCATCTTCACGGACTTCGATCGAGTGTGCCCAGCCCTCCGCGTGCAGGGCCTCGTAGGCTTCAATCATCCCGGACGTAATCCAGGTGCCTTGTTCGGAAAGACGAGGGGCGGCACAGGCCCGAATTAGCTCGGCGAATGACTGGTTTACGGTGATCATGGCGCTGGACGAGCGGACTGTGCGGCGCAATCGGGTCGATGTGTGGAAGTCGCCCAGGCGAAGGATGCAGCGCGGATCCGGCGACCACCAGAGAATTGGCTGGCCCTCGTCGAACCACGGAAAAGCGCCTTTCCGGTAAGCGCAGAGTAGCCGTTCGATGCTGAGATCACCCCCTGCTGCCAGCAGTCCGTTGGGCTCTTGCATGGCATCATGGATGTGGGGAAAGGCATCGGGTGGATCGTCCGGGCTCAGCCACACTACCCGGTCCGTGATCATGACGGCTCCTCTTCGGGAGGCTCCGGTTCGCCGCGATAGGGACTGCGACCGTCGACAGCCTGCATGTAGCGATCGACATGCCGGGCTTCTTCCGAAACGTATCGGCCGATCGCATCGAAAAAAGCGGGCTGCGCAAGCCAGTGTGCCGAATAGGTCGTCGTTGGCACGAAACCGCGGCTGATCTTGTGCTCGCCCTGTGTGCCGGGCTCGAATGTGTCAATGCCGTGATCGATACAGTAGTCGATACCCTGGTAATAACAAGTCTCGAAATGCAAGGCATTGTAGTGCCCGAT
This sequence comes from uncultured Woeseiaceae bacterium, assembly GCA_964386735.1. Taxonomy (GTDB): domain Bacteria; phylum Pseudomonadota; class Gammaproteobacteria; order Steroidobacterales; family Woeseiaceae; genus UBA1847. Next base: position 2,935 of record CAYLTW010000033.1, on the reverse strand, counting down.
GCTGCCCCAATAACGGCCATAGAGTACGTCCTTCCCGATGAAATACACGGCTGCCGCGATCGGTCCCTCGCCGTCTTCTGCCTGAATTACCAGCAGTTTGTCGGCCAGGCTTTGAGAGATCTGCTTAAAAAAGGCCAGATCGTAATAGGGCATCGAACCGCGTCGCATAAAGGTGCGGCTGATGAGCGGGTACACATTGCGCCAGGCCGCTGGTGTTAGCGCCTCGCCGGTCAGGCGACGGAACGTAATGCCCGCTTCGGCGACGTGGCGACGATCACGTCGGACCTTTTTGCGTTTTTTGGACGAGAACGTGGCCAGGAAATCGTCGAAACTCGTGTAGCCACGGTTGTGCCAGTGAAACTGGCAGTCCCGGCGAATTTTGAGGCCGACGTCCTCTAAGCGGCCGGCCTCGTCTTCGTTCGGAAACAGAATGTGCAGCGATGAACAGCCACGGTCCCTGGCAAGCGTGATGGCGGCTTTTATCAGGGTATCCGCGGCTTCGTCGTCACCGGCATCGGCAAGCAGCAATTTCTTGCTACAGGCCGGCGTAAATGGCACGGCGGAGACGAGTTTCGGGTAATAGGCAAGGCCCGCCTGTTCATAGGCATTCGCCCACGCCCAGTCAAAAACAAATTCACCCCAGGAGTTGTACTTCTCGTAAAGAGGCAACGCCGCGCGCAAGGTGCCGTCGCTGTCACGCAGCGACAAATGACAGGGTAACCAGCCCGAGTTCTCAGAAACACAATCGGATTCTTCGCCGGCCAGCAGGAATTCGTGGCGCAAGAACGGAAATTCGTCACCAGCAACGGCGTTCCATTCGTCCTGGCCTATGTCAGCAATCCCGTCGTGGACCGTGACGTGCATGTCGCGCCCTCCGGATCAGGCGGCCGCGCCACCCGAAACGGCGCTTTCCCCCGAATCGGTGCCGTCGCCGGCCGCAAGGGCATCGAGGTACTTCTCGGCGTCGAGCGCTGCCATGCACCCGGCGCCTGCCGACGTGATCGCCTGCCGATACACCTGGTCCATTACGTCGCCTGCCGCGAAAACGCCAGGTACGCTGGTCGCGGTCGCGTCACCCGCGATTCCGGATTTGACAACAATGTAGCCGTTCTTCATGTCGAGCTGGCCATCGAACAGTCCGGTGTTCGGGCTGTGACCGATAGCGATAAACACGCCGTCGAGAACCAGGTCGGTCTTTTGGCCATCTTTTTTTGTGCTTTGTATTCGCAGGCCGGTTACGCCGCTGTCGTCGCCGAGTACCTCGTCAACGACATTGTCCCAATGGATTTCGACCTTGCCTTCCTTCTCTTTTTCGAAAAGATGGTCCTGCAGGATCTTCTCGGCACGCAATTCGTCGCGCCGATGCACGAGGCTGACTTTGGACGAGATATTACTCAGGTAGAGCGCTTCTTCGACAGCCGTATTGCCGCCGCCAACGACCGCAACCGGCTTGTCGCGAAAGAAAAAGCCGTCGCAGGTTGCGCAGGCGGACACTCCGCGGCCTTTGAAAGCCTCTTCCGAATCAAGACCGAGGTACATGGCGGTGGCGCCGGTGGAGATGATCAGGGCATCGCAGGAGTAGCCGCCGTAGTCGCCCTCGAGCCGGAAAGGGCGTGCGGAAAGATCGGCTGACTGAATGTGGTCGTTAACAATTTCGGTGTTGTATCGCTGGACATGGCGCAGCATACGGTCCATGAGTTCCGGACCCTGAAGTCCTTCAACATCACCGGGCCAGTTGTCGACATCGGTGGTTGTCATGAGTTGGCCGCCCTGTTCGATGCCCGTGACCATGACAGGATTGAGGTTGGCTCGGGCCGCGTACACGGCTGCGGCGTAGCCGGCGGGCCCCGAGCCCAGAATCAGTACCCGGCAATGCTTATGGTCGCTCATGTATACTCAAGTCCTTGATCGCTTGGGGGCGACACGCCAACCCGAAACCCAGTAGATGCGGCCCTTGTGCGTGTCTTTCAAGGATGCTGAGGGGTCACGGGGCGTGATCGCACTAGTTTAGGGAAAACAACTCACCTTCGCCATGGCAAAAGCTCGAAAAGCCAAAGAGCCAATTTCCAAATTGTCCGTCCAGGTATCGCGCGCGCTGCGTGAGGGGGCCCTGTACGTATTTGGTGTGCTGGCGTTCATCTTGTGGCTTGCTTTGTTCACCTACGATCTGAGCGACTCCGGATTCAGTCAGGCCACCAGCAATGCCGATATTCAAAACGGCGTCGGTCAAGTTGGTGCTCTCGTCGCTGACATGCTGTTCTATTCCTTCGGACGTCCGGCGTACCTGTTCACGATCATGGTGTTCTACCTGGGCTGGATGCTGTACCGCGAGCAGAAAACCCAGATCGAACTGACGAAGATGGACTTTGCTTTGAGGTTCGGCGGATTCGTCGCGACGCTGGTTACCAGTTGCGCGTTATCAACGCTGCACTTCTCGCCAATTGGTTTTAACGAATCGGCGGGTGGAATTATTGGCCAGGTGGTTGGCTACCGTCTCGAGTCCGTGATGAAACTCCTTGGTGCGAGCACGCTGTTATTCGTCCTGTGGCTGGCATCGATCTCCCTGTTTTTAGGCATCTCGTGGTTCGACACCATGGATCGCATAGGGCGCTGGAGCCTTGTCGGTTACGAGAAAGCACGCGCCAAAATTGGTGAACTGCGGGACAGAGCCGAGGGACGCCGCCAACTGGCGGCGCGCCAGGGGATCATTGAAGTCGAGAAAAAACGAACTGCCGGCCGCGCGAAACCGAAAATCGGGCCGATCGTGCCGTCGCTGGAGCCGAGTGTGCGAGCAGAGAAGGAGCGGCAGGTGCCGTTATTCGATCCGCCCGCCGCAGGGGAATTGCCACCGCTCGCATTGCTGGACGATCCGCCGGCACAGCAACCCGGCTACTCGCCGGAGTCGCTTCGGGCCATGTCGCGGCTTGTCGAACTT
>CAYLTW010000032.1:15360-27877 GCA_964386735.1 uncultured Woeseiaceae bacterium | reverse complement strand
GGGGCGTTAGCTCAGAGGTAGAGCATTCGGCTTTTAACCGACCGGTCGTAGGTTCGATCCCTACACGCCCCACCATTTTCCTTTACTATTCTTCGTTTTTCGCCTTTGCCTCGGGCGGGACGCAGCGAAATTCGTGAGCAGGAACCTCTGGACAATCCATAAGATCGGCGGCAGCAGCCTGCTGGATGCCGACTGTTTTCGGCGTTCTGCCGCGCTGTTAATCGATTACCCCGACAAGCCTCTTGGCGTCGTGGTATCGGCAATGGCCGGGATGACCGACGCGCTGCTGGGACTGGCCATATTCGCCGAGCAGGGCGATGACCGCTTCAACGACGAATTGAAGGTCATCGGCGAGCGTTACGCCGAGGCTGCGAAGCAACTGCTTGATGGCGAGCGGCTTGTCAGCGTACTGGACTCCTGGAGTCGCGATGCCGAAGACATTCGGGAAATTCTCAAGGCAGCGGCGCTCATTAAGTCGGTGCCGCAACGCGGCCGCGATATGGTTGCCGGTTATGGCGAAATCTGGTCTGCCCGTTTGCTGGCAGCCGTGCTGGAACATCTGGCCGGTGAGCGAGGCGGGACCTGGGTGGACGCCAGGCAAGTTATAACGGTGCGTCAAACGGAGCTCGGCCCAACCGTTCTTTGGGACGAGTCGCAGGAAAATTTCAATGCCGTCGTTCCGCAGGATTTCTCGGGTATTGCCGTCATTACCGGCTTTATTGCCAGCGACGAGGATGGCCTGCAAACGACGCTTGGCCGGAACGGCAGTGATTATTCTGCCGCGATATTTGCGGCCCTGAGCGAGGCGTCGGAGCTCACTATCTGGACCGATGTCGACGGCGTGATGAGCGCCGATCCGAAGCGCGTACCGGAAGCGCGGGTCATCGAGCAACTCACTTTTAACGAGGCAATGGAGCTGGCCTACTTCGGTGCCAATGTCATACATCCGCAGACGCTGGGTCCGGTGATCGACAAGAATATTCCTGTCACTATTCGAAACAGTTTCAACCCGTCTCACCCGGGCAGCCGAATCTCGGCAGATGCGATCAAAGCTGAGAACATCAAGGGCATCACGGCTATCGGCAATATGGCGCTCGTGAACGTTGAGGGGGCCGGCATGATCGGCGTGCCAGGCACGGCGGACCGCCTGTTCGCATCTTTGAGAAGTGCCGGCGTCTCCGTGACGCTGATTTCCCAGGCAAGTTCGGAGCACTCGATTTGTGTTGCCGTACCTTCAGATTTTGCCGCTCGTGCAAAGGCAGTCATATCCGAGGCATTTGCCGCCGAGCTTGCAAGTGGCCAGATCCAAAGCATCGACGTCTGTGATGAGCAGAGTATTGTCGCCGTGGTTGGCGATGAAATGGCTGGCACGCCCGGTCTGGCGGCACGCTTTTTCGGTACGCTGGCCCGTGCTGGCATCAATATTCGGGCAATTGCACAGGGCTCGTCCGAGCGCAATATTTCGGCCGTCGTTGATTCCGCCGAGGCAACCCGCGCATTGCGAGCCGCACATTCGGGTTTTTACCTGTCGTCCAAGACAATCTCGATTGGCTTGATCGGTCCCGGTTCCGTCGGCGGCGCACTTTTGCGCCAAATGGAAAAACAAGCCGATCGACTCGCAGGTGACTTCAATCTCGACCTTCGCGTACGCGCAATCGCGCGGTCGAAAAGCATGCTGCTTGGCGACCGCCACATCGCCCTCGACTCGTGGGAATCTCAATACGAACGCGATGCTGTTGCACTCGACTTCGAGGAATTTGAGCGACAAGTCAATCCGGATCATCTGCCGCACGCGGTCATTGTCGATTGCACGGCAAGTGCCGAGATTGCCGGCCGCTATGCTGGCTGGCTTGAACGTGGCATCCATGTCGTAACGCCGAACAAGAAGGCGTTCAGCGGGCCATTCGCCTACTACGGCGAACTGCGCGAAAAGGCCAAACGGGGGAGTGCGCACTATCTCTATGAAACAACCGTCGGGGCGGCGTTACCGGTTATCAGTACTCTGAGGGATCTCGCCAATACCGGTGATGAAATTCGTTCGGTCACGGGCATTTTCTCGGGCACGCTGGCGTATCTGTTCAATGTCTATGATGGCTCGACGCCGTTTTCCGAGATTGTGCGGCAGGCCACCGCGAACGGCTATACGGAGCCGGATCCACGCGATGACTTGTCCGGCATGGATGTCGCGCGAAAACTGACTATTCTCGCGCGTGAACTGGGGCAATCGATCGAGATAGGCGACTTATCGGTTCAGAATCTCATACCTGAGGCACTGCGCGATGGCAGCATCGATGAATTCCTGGTGAAACTGTCAGACTACGACGATGAAATGAAGACCTTGTACGAAAAAGCGTCGTCCAGTGGCAAGAAGCTGCGATACATTGCGCGGCTTGACGCCGGCGGGGCCGCGGCGGTTGGCCTTGAGGCCGTTGATGCAGAACATCCCTTTAGCGGTATCAATCTGACGGACAATATCGTGCAGTTTGAAACGATGCGCTACTCATCGAATCCGCTCGTGGTGCAAGGTCCTGGCGCGGGGCCGGAGGTGACTGCGGGCGGTGTGTTTGGCGATTTGCTGCGCTTGTCGAGCTACCTGAGCACAGGACACTGACATGAACGAGATTGTTACTGCCTTTGCACCGGCCTCCATTGGCAACGTGGGTGTCGGCTTCGACATGCTTGGCCTGGCGCTTGCCGGCGTCGGCGATCGTGTCAGTGCGCGCCGGGTCGAAACCCCGGGTGTCAGCATTAGCGAGGTCCGCGGGCTTGACGGCGAGATTCATCCCTACCTGTCGAATGACCCGAAACAAAATACGGCTTCCATTGCGGCACAGGCGCTTTGGGACGCTTGCCAGGAGCAGGGTGGGGTCGAAATCAAGGTATTCAAAGGTGTGCCATTTCAGTCCGGCATGGGTAGCTCGGCCGCGTCGGCCGTGGCCGCGTCGGTCGCTGTGAACGCATTGCTGGAGAAGCCATTGGCAACGGAAAGTCTTTTGCCGTACGCACTGGAAGGCGAGAAATACGCGAGCGGCGGATTACACGCCGATAATGTTGCGGCAAGCTTGCTCGGCGGGCTGGTTTTGTGTCCGGCCGTGTTATTGCCGAGAACAATTAGCCTGCCCGTGCCAACAGGTGTGACGGCTGTCCTCTTGCATCCCGAGCTGCAGGTGAACACGGCGCGAGCCCGTCGCGGGCTCGCCAAAGGTTATGCCATGAAACTGTGGCTTGACCAACAGGGTTACCTGGCCGCTTTCGTCGCTGCCTGTGCGTCGAGCGACATCGAGTTGATCCGGAGCTCGCTGAAAGATGTCGTGATCGAACCGCAACGAGCCGAGGCCGTGTTGTGTTTCGATGAGGTAAAGGCAACGGCGCTACGCTCCGGCGCACTCGGTTGCAGCCTGTCCGGCAGCGGCCCCAGTATTTTCGCGCTCGCCGAGGATCGCGACGCACGCAATATTGTTATCGCAATGGAACAAGCTTGCCGCGGCATGGGCATAGACTGTCAGTCGTGGGTGAGCCCGATGACAGCGGGCGGCGCGTATGTGGAGACCGACTAGTGCGCTACAGAAGCACTCGTGGCGGCGGCCGCGTAACGCTGGATGAAGCGCTCGTCAAGGGCATCGCCGATGATGGCGGGCTTTTTATGCCGGAACAGCTGCCGGCCTTCGACGTTGCCGATTTCGAGGAAGACGATTCGATCCCGGACGTCGCCCGGACTCTGCTGACGCCATTCTTCGAGGGCTCCGTTCTGATCGATGAGCTTGAGCAGATTCTCGCCGAGACCTTCGGTTTTCAACTACCTGCGACGCCACTGCCCGGTGGGCGGTCGTCGTTGCTCGAGTTGTATCATGGGCCAACAGCAGCATTCAAAGATGTGGGCGCCGGTTTTCTGGCTGCTTGCCTGTCACGACTCGAAGGTGATGCAGCGGCACCACTGACGATCCTGGTAGCGACCTCCGGTGACACCGGCGGTGCCGTCGCCGCGGCCTTCAACGAGCGCCAGGGCATCAATGTCGTCGTCTTGTATCCTGCGGGTCGCGTATCTGAGCGGCAGGCACACCAGCTTGGCTGCTGGGGAGACAACGTATTAACACTGCGCCTGCGGGGCACGTTTGATGATTGTCAGGCGCTCGTCAAAGCGGCGCTCGCGGACGATGGCTTGTCCGGCCGTTATCGATTCAGTTCGGCCAACAGTATCAACATAGGCCGTCTGCTGCCGCAGGCGACGTACTATGCCGATGCGAGCTTGCGACATTGTCGGGCAACTGGCGAGAAACCGGGATTCGTCATTCCGACCGGCAATCTCGGCAATGCACTTGCGTGCATCATGGCGCGCGAAATGGGCTTGCCCGTCGGCCCGGTCGTTCTGGCAACCAATGCCAATCGCACAATCCCGGATTATTTCGATTCAATGAAATGGTCGCCGCGCCCGAGCATCCAGACGCTCGCCCTGGCCATGGACGTCGGCGATCCGAGCAACATGGAGCGTCTGCGCAGTCTGCTCGGGGATGCCGAGGTGCTGCGTGAACGACTGCATGTGATATCTGTTGATGACGAGATGATCGAGAATGAAATTCGCCGCTGCTATCGCGAGTTCGGGTTCGCGATCTGTCCGCACACGGCGACGGCATGCTATGCGTGGCGACATATGGACCCGGCGTTACGAGATACTTCACACTGGATTTTGCTGGCGACAGCGCATCCGGCCAAATTCGAAACCATCATCGAACCGCTCGTTGGTTGCGACGTACCACTACCCCCCGAACTCGCGGAAACGCTCTCGCGACCGAGCCATTCAATCGACATCGTGCCGTCTCTGTCAGCGCTCGCGGATGTAATGGACGCGACTTTCAGGCCTGAATTGCTTAACCTGAAGTCCCTTTGAGGCCACCAACAGGCGCGTTCAAACCGTCAACGGATCCTGATGTCTGAGCTCTTGCAGTCTACATACTTCCCGTGGGTACTCAGCGTGTTGCTGCTGTTGTTCCTGTGGTTGTTGTATCGCTTTATTAAATCACGTGGTTCGAGGTTTGACCAGGTTCTCCGTGAGATTGCCTACGAACGCGTCCATGATCTCGTCATACCGAACGGTGATGACGGCGAGATTCTGATCGACCAGTTGCTATTGACGTCTCAGGGCTTGCTCATTCTTGAAGTCAAAGAGATTGACGGCGCGGTCTTCGGCAGCGACAAGATGCAGGACTGGACCGTCATCAGCGCCGACGGCCGCTACACGTTTGCCAACCCGCAGCATGGCCTGTACGACCGAATTGCGGCGGTGCGCGCGATCGTACGCCAGGTACCGGTCGCCGGACGCATACTTTTTCTCGATGGTGCCCAGTTCAACAAGGGCACGCCCGGGCTGGTTGCGACGCTCGATCAGTTGCTGCATGAGTTCGGCGAGAAAAACAAGAAAACCGCGCGAGTTAAAGTTGAGGCGTTCATGCCGCACTGGGAACTGATCAGCCGGCGAGCAGGTGCCGGGGATCAATAGGAATTCCGTTTGGCGCAAGTGTCGATAGAGGTTCGTGTTGCGGGTCCCGACGATGTTGCGGCGGTGTCAGCCACTGGTACTTCCGTATTTTGGGATGCCTACGGCGGTTCGGCACCGGACGATGACATCGCGCATTACGTAGAGTCGTTCTTCAGCGAGCCTGCTGTCGCCGCGGAAATCTCACGTCGCGAAGTCACTTACCTGGTGGCCACCGAGAACGATCGTTGCGCCGGCTTTGTGAAAATGCGGGACGGCGACATACCGGCACTCGTCACTGCCGAATCGGCGATTGAGGTGCAACAGTTATACGTGTCGACGGATTTTCAACGTCGCGGTATTGGTAGGCTGCTGCTGGACAACGTCATAACAACGACTCGCGCTCGAAGTATCGCGGGCGTCTGGCTAAGTGTGTGGGACGATGCAGACTGGGCGACGGCGTTTTACCTCGATTACGGTTTCAGGTCGCTCGGTGAGACCCCGTTCATCATTGGAAATACCGAGTTTGTCGATTACCTGATGTGGTTAGCAACGAGCGATTGAGCGGTAAATTCGGATTGGCTTAACCTAGTCCAGCGCGAAAAATCGCCGGGCGTTGTCGGTCGTAATTATCGCGACATGATCTTCCGTCTGACCGCGGGCTTTGGCAACAACACGCAGCACTTCGGGCAAATAAGCAGGTTCATTGCGCCGCGATTTCGGTTTTGGTCGGATCGTGCGAGGCAAGAGATAAGGCGCATCCGTTTCGAGCATGAGTCGATCGTCAGGGATCATCGACACAACGTCCTTGAGATGTGCGCCGCGGCGTTCGTCACATATCCATCCCGTAACGCCGATGTAGAGTCCCATCGCCAGGTATTCGCGCAGCGATTCGCCTTCGCCCGTGAAACAGTGCGCGACGGCGCGCGAAATCGATGAAAGTCGTGGCTCAAGAATCTCGACGAAATCATCATGCGCGTCACGCTGGTGAAGAAATACGGGGCGCCCGGATTCGGCGGCGATAGCCAGCTGTGCTTTGAATGCTTCGAGTTGCGCGTCACGCGGCGAAAAATTTCGAAAGTAGTCCAGACCACATTCACCGACGGCGACGCAGCTATCGTCGGCAATGTGTTTGCGGATCATCTGGTCGCTCTTTTCGTTGTACTCAGTGGCGTTGTGCGGGTGAACGCCCGCTGTCGAGAACATCACGCCGGGATGCTTCCTGGCCAGCGACAGCGCGGCCAGATTGCTGTCGTCGCTGCTACCCGTAACGATCAGCGTATTGACGCCGGCGTCGGCTGCACGTTGCAATACCTCATCGCGATCGTCATCGAAACTGTTATGTGCCAGGTTGGCGCCGATGTCGACAAGTTGTTGCGGCATCAGTCCTGGTTCCAGCGGAAAAAGCTTGCACCTATGCCCAGGAACAGGGCGCTCATCAGTACCAGCACCGCAATATTCGGCGCAATATCGATCAAATTTGCACCGTCAAGCATGACAGCACGAGCTGCATCGAGAATATGTGTAAGCGGGAAAATTTTCGCGGCGTTCTGCACGATCGGACCGGCCCCTTCAAGCGAGAACCAGACCCCCGATAACAGCATCATCGGCCAGTTAATCAGGTTCAGCAGCCCACCGGCAAGTTCTTCGCTGCTTACACGGGAGGCAATCATTAGTCCGAGTGACACAAGGGACACGGCTCCGACCATGGCGATCAGGAGTAGTGTCAGGTAACTGCCTTCCATACGCGTGTCAAGCAGCAGGTGCGTGCCCGTGTACACGAAAATTGTGATGACCATGATGAGCGTCATGCGCGAAGCAATTTGCGCGATGATGAATTCGATCGGCTGCAACGGAGTTGCCCGAAGTCGCTTCAGAAATCCGTTCTTTCGATAGCGCACGACGACGTAGCCGACACCGAACAAACAGCTGAACATCATATTCATGCCAAGAATTCCGGGCAGTACCCAGTCCACGTATCGAATCGCACCGCCTTTGATCCGGGCCTTCTCAATATCGCCAGTAATCGCGAAATCAGATTGCAGCAAAAGTCGCTCAGCGAAATAGCCTTTCGGGGAGTCGGGATTCACCCAGTAACGGCGCTGCCCGTCGAAGCTGACGAGTAAGTCGAGCTGATGACGCTCGACCTTGCGAAAGGCCTTTGCCTCGTCAGATATCGCCACGAAATTGATCAACCGTGTTTTGAGAAACGGGTGCTGGCCCGTATCGAGTTCTGCTGCCTCCTGTAAAACGCCGACCGTGTATTGATCGCGGCCCTCTCCACCGAACACGAATGACAGGCCGAACATCATCGCGAGCGGCAACACGAGGTTCCATGTGAGTGTGCCGCGATCGCGCATGAATTCGCGATTGCGAGCGACGAAAATGGCATAAATTCTCTGCAGCATCGATGAGCCTGGTTTATGCGCGCAGCGAGTGACCCGTCAGATCGAGGAACAGGTCCTCAAGATTTGGCTGGCGAATCTTGATGTGATTCAGGTCGCGAACTTCGGGCGACAGGGCACTCAGCGATGCTGACACATCCTGAGTGACGATCTCAACGACGCCGAGGCTGTCGAGCACACGGTGCTCGATGCTGCTGAGGTCGCCCGTGACGTCCGAAACGGGCAATTCAATGATCAGGCCCTGGTATTGCTTGCGAAGGAGCTCATCCGGGCGTCCCTGGGCGATGATTTTGCCGGCATCCATGATGGCGATTTCATCGCACAGAACGTGTGCTTCGTCCATGTAATGCGTCGTCAGAATCACGGTGGTGCCGTCCGACTGGATGTTTTGCACGAGCTCCCAGAAATTTCGGCGGGCCTGCGGATCGAGGCCCGTGGTCGGTTCGTCCAGAAAAATCAGTTTCGGCCGGTTCACGAGCGCGACGGCGAGAAACAGTCTCTGCCGCTGACCACCGGACAGTTTGCGATTGTCGCGGTCGAGCAGGTCCTGCAACGAACACTGCCCGATGATCGTGTCCAGGTCCGCCTTGCGGTCGTACAGGCTGCGGAACATCTGCAGCGTTTCCCGGACCGTCAGATAGTCCTGCAGGGCCGTATTCTGGAACTGAATTCCAGCTTCCTCACGAAATCGCCGACCTGCGGGCTCGCCAAAATAGCAGACCTCGCCAGAGGTCGCCGGGGTCACCCCTTCAATGATCTCGACGGTCGTGGTCTTGCCCGCGCCATTGGGACCCAGCAGGCCGAAGCAGATACCCTCGCGCACGGACAGGCTCACGTCGTCGACAGCGATAACGTCCGGGTAGTGTTTGACGAGATTTCGGGCCTCTAGGGCAAAGCGCATGTGGGGTCCGGATTTGCAACCAATTACTGATGAGCGGTATCAAAGAAGTATACGTACACACAGGGGTCCCTGACCATGAGCTTGCTCAAGAAGAAAAGCCTGTTGCTTGCGGGCTTGGTTGTGATGTTTATCGCGCTTCCGGCAAATGGCAGCGTCAACAAAAGCGTCACAATCGCGGACGGTGCAGAATCGAAAGGCGCATCCTCGGTCAACGGCAGTATTACGGTCGGCGACAATGCAACCGTCACCGGCCACCTCAACACCGTCAATGGTGCGATTCGGATCGGTACAGGCGCCTCGATTGAGGACGCGACGACCGTAAACGGCAGTCTGCGAATATCAGACAACAGCAAGTCTGAAGATCTCGAGACCGTCAATGGCGGCATCAAGATCGCCGAGCAGGTCGTCGTGGACGGCGCCGTATCAGCCGTAAACGGCAAAATTTCGATGGGCAGGGGTAGTTCGGTCACTGGCAACCTGAGTAACGTTAACGGCGATATCAAGCTGTCGGCGAGCACGGTCAAAAGAGATGTGTCCACGTACAACGGGGACGTAAGCGTCATGGACGGCGGGGTTGTCAAAGGCGACCTGAAAATCGAGAAGCCACGCGGTTACAACAGTAGTAGCAATTCCAGGAAACCGACGATTATCATCGGTCCCGGGTCACGCGTGGAGGGCGTGATCGATCTGGAACGTGAGGTCAAGCTCTACATCAGCGACAGCGCGGAGGTAGGCGGCGTCAAGGGAGTGATGACCATGGACGACGCTGTTCGCTTTAGCGGCAAACGTCCCTGAAAGGCAGTAAGATCGGGCTGTGCCAGGCGCAGCTAATCAACTTCCACTGTTTTCTGAATCTGAAGAGCCCGATGCTTTGTCGGGCTTATCTGTGCGTGAGAGCAGTCGTGCGCGGCGCCTGTCGATAAAAGTCTACCCACGCGGCCGAGTCGAGGTCGTCGTTCCAAAAAGGACCCGCGCGCACGACGTGCAGGCGTTCGTTGCCGAAAACCGCGCCTGGATACAAAAGACCCGTGCCGCGTTCGCGGAAAAACACGCACCGGAGCCATTTCGCCTGCCGACGCGCATTGACCTACCGGCTGTCGAACAAAAATTTGGCGTTGTGTATCAGCCCCGTGATGGGGCGAAAAATGTCCGTTATCGCTTGAATGGCGACATGCTGTGCCTTTACGGCAGGACGAATGACGCCGCCGAATGTGTGAAGGCGCTCAAGCGCTTTTTGTCGGCGATCGCCAGGGAGCACTTTGAGCCACGTCTCAAGTCGCTGTCAGCGCTGAGCGGCAATCCTTACCTGCGCATGCATGTCCGGGGGCAAAAAACCTGTTGGGGCAGTCATTCATCGACTGGCACGATCAGCGTCAACTATTGCCTGCTGTTCCTGTCCCCGGCAGTGCTCCGCTATCTCCTGATTCACGAGCTATGCCATGCGAAGCACATGAATCACTCGCGCCGCTTCTGGCGCCTGGTGGGCCGTTTCGAGCCACAATATCGGCGCCTGGACAAACAACTATCCGGCTCATGGCAGAAAATTCCAGCTTGGGTAGGGCTCTATTAAAACAGTTAGTTACACGCATTTCTTAATGTAAAATCTGCTATTAGTGCATCGTCATTTCCAGGGATTTCGCCGGTCAATGCGAGAAGCTGCTTATAATGCCGCGGCTAATAACAAAACATTGGGGATTACAAATGCGAAAAATAATCACGCGCACGGCCATCATGTTAGCCGCATGCAGCCTCAGCAGTATTGCGATTGCGGACACTTTTGTTGAGGTCTGGACCTGCACGCTCGAGGACGAAAAAACCGTCGAAGATGTGCAGGCAGTAAACAGCAAGTGGCTGGCCTATGTTCACGAAAACGTTTCTAAAGACATCACCAGCAGCGTAATTGTCGCCGTTGTTGGAAAAATTGAGGGATTCACTTTTGTCGATAGCTACCCGGATCTGGCAACGTGGAGCAATACGAAGACCCGCCTTGATTCGGATGAGGCCGATGAAATTGACGAACTGTTCAAAGGAATATCAAAGTGTTCCCAAAACAGCCTTTTCAAAGCAACGCCAACGAAATAGCACTCTTGCGGCAAATCAAGAGCTCCGCTGCGACGGCGGGGCTTTTTTTATCCCTGGTCCAGAAGTTCACGCAAATTGATGACCGCTGCATTCGCTCGCGCGAGGTAGTTCGCCAACACCAGCGAATGGTTTGCGAACAAACCGTAACCGCCGCCGTTTAGAATCATCGGTGACCGCAGCGGCGCGACGCTCGCTTCAAGCTCCCGGATAATCTGGCGAACGCTGGCATCAGCATTCTTGTCCGCCAGGACTCGTGCGAAATCGAACTCAGCAGCACGAAGAAAATGCAACAGAGCCCACGCGGTGCCGCGCGCCTCGAAGAAAACATCATCAACTTCGAACCATGGAGTCCGAACTCGTAGGTTGTCGGGTTGTGCCTGTGCTGCTTCGGCAGACGGGTCGAGAGCGAGGTTTTCGTTTATGCGCGTCGTGGCGACGCTGTCGCCGAGGCGCCGTGTCAGACTGCCAAGACGTTTCTCGACTTCCGCCAGCCACTCCCGGAGATTGTCTGCACGGGCGAAAAACTGCGCCTGGGGCTCGGCGTTGCCCGTCAGGCGATCGCGATAGCGGGTCATTGCCTCAACGCCTTCTCGAAATCGCTTTTCCGTGGGCGGGAAGAACCACGAATTACTTTCGGAGAAAAATTTCTCTGTCGCAATGACAACGTCTTCGTCTTCTTTCGACTGTGACTGACTGCGGCTGTAATCGTTGCGGATTACCCGTGACAGGTCCTTCACCTGTGTCAGCACGCCTTTTTCCCAGTTCGGTATGTTGTCGAGATACAGCCCTGGGGGCAGCTTGTCATTCGTCAGGTAGCCGCCCGGTTTATCAAGCAGTGTTGCGGCAACGCGGACCAGCGTGTCGGTAGTCGCGAAGCCGACAACCTTCCGATCGTTGTCCACGAACTCATTCACCCAGAACACCGAAGGCATACGCGACCAGTACATACCCAGCAGCATGATCATCAGGACGATGACGCCGAGTGCCCACGCGATAATTTTCATCCAGCGCGGGCGACTCATGATTTTGGCGGCGGTTTCTTCAGTCACGCTGACTCCGGTACTGGCTTGTCTGATTTACGGCCAGAGATTCTAACAGTTCCGGCAATACCTTCCCGGATCTCATGGCCAGGGCGAAATCGAAGGTCGCGGCCTGCATTGTGGGTTCCGGATTGATCTCGACGGTCGTGGCGCCTTTATCCCTGGCGACTTCGATCAGGGCCGCAGCCGGGTAGACGAGCGACGAGGTACCAATCGACAGAAAAACATCGCAGTGAGAGGCGGCCGCGAAAGATGCGTCGCGCGCCTGTTCGGGAATTGCCTCGCCAAACCAGACAACGCCAGGTCGGACAAGGCCGCCACATTTCGGGCAACACGGCGGCTCACCGTCGCCAGCGTTCTCGACGATGCAGCCTTCTGTGAAACAACGATCATCGAAAATGTTGCCATGAAACTCGATGACTTCCTTGCTGCCAGCGCGCTGATGCAGCCCATCAACGTTCTGTGTGACCAGCGTCAGGCGCGGGACGATGTCGGCCAACCGGGCGAGCGCGATATGGCCGGCGTTGGGTTCGACTTTGGCGACAATCGTTCGCCGCCAGGCATACCAGCGCCAGACAAGAGCAGGGTCATCCTGAAACGCTTCGGGCGTGGCGAGTTG
>CAYLTW010000032.1:0-15260 GCA_964386735.1 uncultured Woeseiaceae bacterium | reverse complement strand
GACTCGGCATCGTCACCGTCAAGGAACTGCAGCGGTAGTACGCCCATGCCGATCAGGTTTGAACGGTGAATACGTTCGTAGCTCTTCGCTACAACGGCTTTGACGCCGAGCAGGAGCGTTCCCTTTGCGGCCCAGTCGCGTGAAGAACCTGTGCCGTACTCACTGCCTGCCAAAACGACCAACGGAGTGCCTTCCTGCTGGTACTTGAGCGACGCATCGAAGATCGACATCTGTTCGCCGCTCGGCTGATGCTTTGTCCAGCCACCTTCGGTGCCAGGTGCCAGCCGGTTGCGAAGGCGAATGTTAGCGAATGTGCCGCGCATCATGACTTCGTGATTGCCACGGCGAGAACCGTAGGAATTGAACTCGACCGGTTTGACGCCCATCTCTTGCAGGTATTTCGCTGCCGGGCTATCCGGGGCAATGTTGCCAGCCGGAGAGATGTGGTCGGTGGTCACCGAATCACCGAGCAATGTCAGTGCGCGAGCGCCAATGATTTCGGCAACGGGCGCTGGGCCTTTTGTCATGCCCTCGAAGTACGGCGGGTTCTTGATGTAGGTCGACGCATCGTCCCAGGTGTAAATCTCACCTTCGGGTGAGTCGATGCCTTTCCAGTTGGCATCACCCTCGAACACGCTTCCGTAACTCGACTTGAACATGCCGGAGTCGATGTTCGCACTGACGGCGGCGTAGACCTCCTTCTGGGTCGGCCAAAGATCTTTCAGATATACCGGCTTGCCATCCGTGTCTGCGCCCAGCGCGTCTTCATATACATTGACATCGAGATTGCCGGCCAATGCGTAGGCAACGACCAGCGGCGGAGATGCAAGGAAATTCATTTGCACAAGGGCGTGAATGCGGCCCTCAAAATTGCGGTTACCCGACAGCACACTGGTGCCGACAATGTTACTTTTTTTCACGGCATCGGCGATTTCCGGCAACAATGGTCCGGAATTGCCGATGCAGGTCGTGCAGCCGTAGCCCACGGTGTAGAAACCCATGGCATCAAGGTCATCGATGAGACCGGATTTCTCCAGGTAGTCCGTCACGACGCGTGAACCCGGTGCGAGACTCGTCTTGACCCACGGCTTCGGCTTGAGGCCCTTCTCGCGAGCATTTCTCGCCAGCAGACCGGCGGCGATCATGACCGCGGGATTCGATGTGTTCGTGCAACTTGTTATTGCCGCGATCAGCACCGCGCCGTCACGAATCTCCACATCGTTGCCGTCGATATTCGCGATCGCCGAGCCGCCTTCCGTGCGTTCTGCGACAGCCACTTCGAGGTGCTTGCGAAAAACCTTGTCGGCTTCCTTGAGCAGAATACGATCCTGAGGACGTTTCGGGCCGGAGATGCAGGGCTCGACCGTGCCCAGGTCGAGTTTGAGCGTGTCGGTGTACAGCGGGTCTGGCTGGCCGTCCACACGCCAGAGGCCCTGTTCTTTCGCATAAGCCTCAACAACGGCGATGTGCGCGCTATCACGACCCGAAAGTTTCAGGTAGCGAATGGTCTCGCCATCGATCGGGAAGATGGCGCAGGTGGAACCGAATTCGGGTGACATGTTGCCGAGCGTCGCACGATCCGCGAGTGGTAATTCGGACAGGCCGTCGCCGAAAAATTCCACGAACTTGCCGACGACGCCCTTGTTGCGAAGCATCTGGGTAACGGTCAGTACGAGATCGGTCGCGGTTGCGCCTTCCTTGAGTTTGCCGCTCAGCCTAAAGCCGATGACATGCGGGATCAGCATCGTAATCGGCTGGCCGAGCATAGCGGCTTCGGCTTCGATACCGCCGACGCCCCAGCCAAGGACACCGAGGCCGTTGATCATCGTTGTATGCGAGTCCGTGCCGACAACGGTGTCGGGGTAGGCGCTGCGTGTACCGTCGCGGTCGCTGTCAAAGACGACCCGGCTCAGGTATTCGAGGTTTACCTGGTGCACGATACCCGTGTTTGGCGGGACGACGCGGAAATTCTCAAACGCAGACTGTCCCCAGCGCAGGAAGGAGTATCGCTCCTTGTTGCGCTGAAACTCGATTTTGTTATTCAGGTCGAGGGAGTCCGCAGCACCGTAGTTGTCGACTTGCACAGAATGATCGACGACCAGTTCAGCGGGCGACAGCGGGTTGATCCTGTCTGCGGACCCGCCGAGCTTGACGACGGCGTCGCGCATGGCAGCCAGGTCAACAACTGCCGGTACGCCCGTGAAGTCCTGCAGGATCACGCGACTCGGCGTGAACGAAATTTCTGTATCCGGGTCGGCCGAGGGATCCCAGTTCGCAAGCGCGAGGATGTCGTCACGAGTGACGTCGCGACCGTCTTCGTGTCTCAGCAAGTTTTCCAGCAATATCTTGAGCGAGTAGGGGAGTTTGGCCACATGGCCTTCTGTAACGGCGTCGAGGCGAAAGATTTCGAGTTCATCGCCACCGACGGCCAGCATCGAACGTGCGCCGAAGCTGTCCTTCATCGTGTTTTTCTCCGGGATATGTTCGTTGCCAAGGCGGCCGGAAGCAGGTCCGGCCCCCTTCGGGGAGGCGAATTATAGCGGATGGTGCACGGCAACGCTCAGGAAATCGCCGCCGTGACGGCGCGGTTTTCGGTGTTCGCCAACAAGCTTATCTCGTCAATAACAGCGCCGCCAAGGCACCGATCTCGATCATAAAAAACGGCGAACTGACCCGGCGCTACCGCGCGCTGTGGCACGTCAAACAAGACCTCGACCTCGTCATCGCCTGTTGCCCGAACGCTGCATCGCTGGTCTTCCTGGCGATACCGAATTTTCGCGCTTAGCTGCAGTCCGTCACTCAGTCCCCCAGCCGCCTCTCCAATCCAGCTGACACAGGATGCGAGCAGAGAACTGCTCAGCAGCCAGTGCGTGTCCCCCTGGTCGACGATCAGGGCATTGTTGCCGATATCTTTGTCGACCACGTACCAGGGCAGGTCGCCCGAATCAACTCGACCGCCAATGCCCAGTCCCTGTCGCTGGCCCAGCGTGTAATACATAAGGCCGTTGTGGGCACCGATCTCGACGCCATCAACGGTTCGGATCGGGCCCGGGTTGGCCGGGATATAGGTACTCAGGAATTCGCGAAACGGTCGTTCGCCGATAAAGCAAATGCCGGTACTGTCTTTTTTGTCGTGCACAGTGAGCCCGCGGTCTCGCGCGATTTGCCTGACTTCGCCTTTCGCGAGATGGCCGAGCGGAAATATTGTCTCACTCAGCGCCTCTTCGCTCACAGCATGCAGGAAGTAGCTCTGGTCCTTGCCGGAATCTCCGCCTTTCAAAAGCGCCGTTCGGCCCTCGATCGAAGCTGTCTGTGCGTAATGTCCCGTTGCCAGCAATTCACCACCGAGCCGTTTCGCGTAGTCGCGAAATACGCCGAACTTGATTTCGCGATTGCAAAGGACGTCCGGGTTCGGCGTGCGACCGGCGCGGTACTCATCGAGAAAATAGTCGAAAACACGATCGCGGTATTGTTCGGCGAAGTTCACATGGTGCAATGGAATGGCGAGTTGTTCGCAGGTGTTCCTCGCATCCTGCAGGTCCTGGGCCGCCGTGCAGTAACCGTCGTCATCTTCCCAGTTCGTCATATGCAGAGCCTGCACATTGGCGCCAGCTTTTTGCAAAAGCACGGCTGCAACTGCGGAGTCGACGCCGCCCGAAAGACCAAGGACCACGTTGCGATTAGCAATATTGGAAAGATTCCACGACATGGGTAGGAATTTTAGCACCCATTATCGAGGGCTCCTACGGTCCTGCACGCCGTCGACGTCCGCCGAATTCGCCCGCATGGCGGGTTTCTACACGAGGTCGGCGCGTGCAATGACCCGGTGCACATTGTTTTGCAGCGGCAGCATTCCTGCGAACAACTTGTCAGACTCGCGGCGGCCGGCCTCATAGTCCTGCATGCAGCGCAGCACTATTGGCGTCCTCAAGCTCACCCTCCGCGTTTCGAGTTCGGCTCGTGTCATCCAATGGCGTGCAATGATGCTCTGATCGAGTTGCAACGACGCGTCACAACTTACAAACGTGGCCATATACACGATGCGCAGAAACTGTTGACGGGTCTGAGGATGAATCCACAAATACACGCCGATCATATCGCCGCAGTTAACGGCGCAACCGGTTTCCTCGAGCGTCTCGCGAACCACGGCATCCTCGGGCGACTCGCCACTCTCGATGTGACCACCAGGCTGGTTGAGTACAACCAGTCCCATAGCGCGTTCTTCTACAAGTAGATAGCGGCCGTCGTGTTCCACGACAGCGGCAACAGTCAAATCTGTTGGGGACAACTTTTCACTTCCTTGTATTGGAGACCGCCAGGCGGGCACCTAAGCTCTATCCTAGATTCCGAGCTGGCGAAACTCCATTTCAACTTCGCTGTCCAGCCAGATTTCATCAAACATTTTTCCGTAGAGCTGCGCGACAGCGGGCTCGTAGGTATCCACGATTCCCTCCCAGCGGGTCGCCTGTAATCGATACAGCAAGGCTTTCTCGTCGGCAATGCAAAATGCTTCTCCGTGCGTGCGCAGATCGTCGCGTACGTGACGGAACTCGATATAGGTATTCAGACGCCGTCCCAGGTGCACGAAGTTGTTGCCGTTCTTTATTGCACGAGACGGGTCTGCAATCAGGACACGAATTCGCGCATAGGTCTGCGACAACACAAGTCGTTTGATTATCTCGAGAAAATCCGGGTCGTCGTATATTCCCGGCTCCAGGTCGTGCGTGAAGATCGAAACTTTCCGCGTCGCTTCTTTTGCGATAGCAATGACAGCCTCGCGCGTTTCTTCACGCGTCGAAATTACCCATCGTTTGCTGTTGTCGCGAGCCTCAATCATTCTTCGATTATCTGTCTGCCGTTTTTTTTGCTGTGGCCTGCCGCAACGTCGGTGGCCGGCCTGTTATCTTACCGGGCGCAGGTGCTTTCACAGTGCCAACTACGTCACGTTTTGGCGGGCAACGCGCTTTTTGAGAATCGTTCGCAAACCGCGCCGGGCACGGGTTTCAGGAGGTTTCGAGCGAGTGGTCCAAGAGACGCGGATTTTCACATATGGTCGCCAGGGTGCGCCTCGACACCTGGCTGGCCGTCAGACGTCGGTGGCGAGCTCGCTGGCCAGCCCAATATAGGTTTCAGGCGTTAATTCGAGCAATCGAGTGCGTTCCGAGTCAGGAATTTCGAGGGAATTGATGAATTCCTGCAATAACTTCCTCGATACAAGCTGACCACGCGTTAGCGCTTTCATCTTCTCGTACGGCTCAGGAATACCGTAACGGCGCATGACGGTCTGGATTGCTTCGGCCAGAACCTCCCAGGCTTCGCTGATATCGGCCGCGATTGCCGCTTCATTGAGTCGTAACTTGCCGAGACCCTGCAAGATCGACTGCATTGCAATCACCAGATAGCTAATGGCGACGCCGAAGTTTCGCTGCACGGTTGAATCGCTCAAATCACGTTGCCAGCGGGATACGGGCAGCTTTTCAGCGAAGTGCTCGAGAAGTGCGGTCGACAAGCCCAGGTTTCCCTCGGCATTTTCAAAATCGATCGGGTTGACCTTGTGGGGCATCGTGGATGAGCCGACTTCGTCTTTGGCAACGTTCTGTGTGAAATAGCCCAGCGAGATGTAGCCCCAAATGTCGCGGGAAAGGTCGATTAGTATCGTATTGTGTCGAATCAGAGCGTGTGCATATTCCGCGATCCAGTCATGCGGTTCAATCTGTGTCGTGTGCGAATTCTGCTCGAGTCCCAGCGACTCAATGAAGCGACGGCTGATACCGCGCCAGTCCGCGTCCGGGTAGGCGATCAAATGGGCGTTGAAATTGCCCACGGCGCCATTGAATTTGCCACGAATGACCACGTCGGTAAGCTGCTTTTGGGCAATTTCCAATCGCCTGGCAACATTCGCGAATTCCTTGCCGACTGTCGTCGGGCTGGCGGCCTGACCGTGCGTCCGGGACAGCATGGCTACCGTGGCATGCGACCTGGCCCGGGTCTTTAACAGATTCCGTACTTCGCGCATCTTCGGCATCAGGACGTCTTTGCGCGCTGCTCGCAGCATCAGGGCATAGGAAAGGTTATTGATGTCCTCCGAGGTGCAGCCGAAATGCAGGAAGTCCCGGATTGTCGATGTCTCCGGACCATTCCCCAGTTTTTCCCGAATGAAGTATTCCACGGCCTTGACGTCATGGTTTGTCGTGGCCTCGATCGCTTTGACGCGTTTCGCGTCATCGAGCGAAAACGCGTCAACAATGTTGTTGAGCACATCCTTCATAACAGGCGAGAGTGGGCCGAGTTCCGGCACTGCCGCTTCATCGGCCAGATATTGCAGCCAGCGGATTTCGACCAGGACGCGATAGCGAATCAGCCCGTATTCGCTGAAGATATCTCGAAGATCGTTCACCCTGTTGGCGTAGCGACCGTCGGCCGGGGAGATGGCCATCAAAGCAGAAACTTTCATGCGGAGAAAACCAGTGTAGACTTGCGCGCGCAAAGCGCGAATCATACACGATTGCGGCGCGAACAAGACGGAGACAGAGACGCGGTGAGCAGCACCAAATTTCGTATCGAGAAAGACAGCATGGGCGAGCTGAAAGTCCCCGAAGACGCACTTTGGGGAGCCCAGACGCAGCGGGCGGTTGAGAATTTCCAGATTAGCGGCCTGACGATGCCGCGGCAGTTTATTGCTGCCCTCGGGCTCGTAAAATGGGCCGCCGCAGCTGCCAATGCCGAGCTCGGATTACTGAGCAATAAGCTGGTCAAGGCGATTCAGGCTGCCGCCCTCGAAGTGGCCGCCGGCGACCACGACGAGCACTTTCCGATCGACGTGTTTCAGACGGGCTCTGGCACAAGTTCGAATATGAATGCCAACGAGGTCATCTCGCGTATTGCGAGCAGGAACCTTGGCGCCGACGTTCACCCTAACGACCACGTCAACATGAGCCAGAGCAGCAACGACGTGATTCCAAGCTGCGTGCACGTCAGTGCTGCAATAGCGATTACCGATACGCTATTGCCCGCGCTGACAGTGCTGTCGAAAGCGCTGCAAAAAAAAGCCGACGAGGTCGGTGATGTCGTCAAGACAGGACGGACGCATCTCATGGATGCCATGCCGCTCACGCTGGGACAGGAGCTTGGTGGCTGGCGGTCACAAATCGATCACGCGGCCGAGCGTCTGGGCGACACGATGTCGCGTCTTGCCGAACTGGCGCTGGGTGGTACGGCGGTTGGCACTGGTATAAACGCTCACCCGAAATTCGGCCCTAAGGTCGCCGTGCTGCTGTCTGAAAACACGGGTGTCGCGTTCACATCGGCTGAGTCGAAATTTGAAGGGCTGAGCAGTCAGGATGCGGCCGTCGAAACGTCCGGGCAGTTGCGGGTGCTTGCCGTGAGTCTGACCAAGATCGCCAACGATCTGCGCTGGATGAACTCAGGGCCGCTCGCCGGTATCGGCGAGATCGAGCTGCCGGCCTTGCAGCCGGGTTCGAGCATCATGCCCGGCAAAGTGAACCCGGTAATCCCCGAGGCCGTCGCGATGGTTGCCGCGCAGGTCATAGGCAACGATGCGACGATCGCGATGGCAGGGCAGTCGGGTAACTTCCAGCTGAACGTCATGTTGCCGGTTGTGGCCTACGATCTTTTACAAAGCATCGAGTTGCTTGCTAATGCCTCGACGTCCCTGGCGGACAAGGCAATCGCGGGATTTACCGTTAACACCGACAATATCAACCGTGCGCTGGCTCGAAATCCGATTCTTGTCACGGCATTGAACCCGGTTATTGGCTATGAGAAAGGCGCGGCCGTTGCGAAGAAAGCCTACAAGGAAGGGCGATCCGTCAAGGACGTCGCCAAAGAGATGACTGATCTTTCAGACCAGGAGCTCGATCGTTTGCTGGATCCCGCCGCCCTCACCGAAGGCGGCATCAAGCATTAGCGGTACGATGCATGCGGCCGGCCAGATTACGACGGCGCTCCTGCGTGAGCGCCTTTCGGGCACGTGCCTGCCATCGGATCTCCGCAAGGTCACGATGCCACCCGGCAGCGAGCACTGGCCTGACGACATGCGCGCAGCACTGACGAATTCGCTGAAACCCGCGGGAGTATTGATTCCCGTGATCGAAAGGGAGGGCGGCCTTACGGTCCTGCTGACGCAACGCTCGGCCGAACTTAAGCACCACGCCGGCCAGATTAGTTTCCCGGGTGGGCGCATGGAGGCCCATGACCAGGATATTCGGGCGACGGCGCTTCGCGAGACCCATGAGGAAGTGGGCATCACACCCGATCGTGTCTCAGTGATTGGCTATCTGGAGCCGATGCCAACGGTAACCGGCTATGCCGTGACCCCGGTTATAGGCATTATCGCGAACCCGGTCGCGCTCACCCTCGACCGGACCGAGGTGGAACTCGCTTTCGAGGTTCCGCTGGCGTTCCTGCTGGACAAACGCAATGCCCGGGCATCGGAGCGAGAATTCCTGGGGCGAAAAATTGCCGTCGTCGAGTTTTTGTACGAGGGGCACAGGATCTGGGGGGCGACAGCTCATATGCTTATGAATTTAGGTGAAAAACTCTTTGATAATAATACGTTATGAGTGATATCAATAAATTACTTGAAATAATGGCGTCGCTTCGCGACGCGAAAAGCGGGTGCCCATGGGATGTGGCGCAAAATTTCGCGTCCATCGCGCCGTATACGATCGAGGAGGCTTACGAGGTGGCCGATGCAATCGCTCGCGAGGACATGGCGGCGCTGCGCGACGAACTTGGCGATCTGCTGTTTCAAGTCGTATTTCATGCCCAGATGGCCAGCGAGGCAGGGGAATTTGACTTCAACGATGTTGCGGCGAGTATCTCCGAGAAAATGCTTCGCCGGCATCCGCACGTATTCGGCTCCGATACCGAACGTGCCGCTGGCCAGGAACAAGGAGGCTGGGAGCGCATCAAAGCCGCGGAACGCGCCGGATCTGCGGATCAAAGCGCGCTCGCAGGCGTTACAAAAGCCTTGCCGGCGCTCAAACGCGCGCAAAAGCTCGGCCGGAGAGCGGCCACGGTCGGGTTCGATTGGGAAGACCGCGTTGGCGTGCGCGACAAGATCCACGAGGAACTCGGCGAACTCGAAGAAGCCGTGGGCAGTCGGGACAAACGGCATATCGATGAGGAATTCGGTGATTTGCTGTTCGCGGTCGTGAATCTGTCACGGCACCTTGATATTGACGCGGAGCAGGCGCTAGCCGGCGCCAATCATAAGTTCGAGCGGCGATTTCGCGAGATGGAGCAGGCGATTACGGGTTCGGGCAAGGTACTGGGCCAGATGTCCCTGGCGCAGCTCGAGCAGGAATGGCGGGCCGCGAAGAAGCGCCTGTCATAAAGCCTGATTCGTTCAGCAAGCATTCATTGGCCGGGACGTAGTCTTGCATCCAGGCTGGCAAAAAGCCGGTCGGTAGCTTGGGAAGGACAGGACCATGAATTGGACATCTGACAGAACGAAACTTGCAGCAACTCTCACGCTGGCCACTCTGGCTTTGGCGGCGCCGGCGCTTGCCGACGACCAGTCCGGCCGATATCGCACGGCATCCGCCTCGGTCAGCGGCTACGCAAATGGCAGCGCAGGTGCCCGCTACGACTATGCCCGCGTACTCAGCTCCGAGCCGATCATTCGTTATGTGACGGTCTCCACGCCAACACGCGAATGCAGGCAGGACGTCGAGTACTACACAGTCGACCGGCGTGCTCCCGGATCCGGCCTTTCAACGCTGGTCGGCGCCGTCGTTGGCGGTGTGATTGGTAACCAGTTCGGTGGTGGGCACGGCAACAATGCAGCCACTGTCGCGGGTACTCTGATCGGCGCTGCGGTTGGCAATAATTCTGCCCGTCGCCGCAATGGCTACGCGCCCGTCGAATATTCACGGCCCGTGGAGCGTTGCACGACTGTTGTGCGCGAGCATCAGGAGGAGCGTATCGATGGCTACAACGTCGTCTACCGCTACAAAGGCCAGAAGTATTCGACCCGGATGCCCTACGACCCCGGCCGGGAACTCCGCGTACGTGTTGACGTTCGCCCGGCCGTCTAACGTGAGGCGCTTCGTTGCATTCGACCTGCCGACGTACGACACTTGTCGGCAGGTTGCTCGAGCGATACGCAACAGGATCATTAAGGGATCGCGCAGGTGAGAAATCTGTTGATTTTGGCTGTTTTTTTGGGCGCAAGCGTATTATCCGGCAATGCCGGGGCACGTAGCGCGAGCGACGGCCCCAACGCCGCGCCGGGTGTCGAATCAGGTTTCGATGTGCCGCAGCTCCGGGTCGCTCAAGGCGGCGGCATGAGTTTGTCACAAGCCATAGATTCAGTGCGCCGCCGTGGCAATGTCGAGCGCATCATCAGCGCCGAAACCACGGTCAGGGGCGGGCAGGAAACGCATCACATCAAGGTCCTGACCAAGGATGGCAAAGTCAAGACGTACAACATCGCGGGTCGAAAACGCGGTTAGGAACGCTCATGCGCTTACTGGTTATTGAAGATGACGCGACGCTTCGCGAGTCACTGGTCAGCCGACTCGCTGCCGAGGGCTTCGCCATGGAGCAGGCCGCGGACGGGCGCGAAGGATTGTATTTCGCGCTCGAGTATCCCATCGATCTCGCGATCATCGATTTGGGTTTGCCGGAGGTGTCTGGCCTCGACATCATTCGCCAGGCACGGGAACAGGGAAAGACGTTCCCAATACTGATATTGACGGCGCGCGACCGCTGGGAGGACAAAGTGGACGGCCTGAGTGCCGGTGCTGACGACTATGTCGTCAAGCCATTTCATTTTGAAGAGGTCAGTGCCCGCGTGAACGCACTGTTACGCCGTTCGGGCGGCTGGGCGTCATCCTTACTCAGCGCCGGTCCGGTTGCGCTCGACATGTCGCGACAGGAGGTCAAGGTTCACGATAAGGCTATCGAACTCACAAGTTTTGAGTACAAGATCATCGAGTACCTGATGGTACGTGCCGGCGACGTAATTTCGAAGTCGGAGCTGACCGATCGTCTGTATGATCAGGACTTTGAACGCGACAGTAACGTCATTGAGGTATTTATTGGCCGGCTACGCAAAAAACTCGATCCGGAAAACGACATCCAGCCGATCGAGACCCTGCGCGGGCGCGGCTACCGCTTTGCGCTCGAGCGTAATCAATCTGACTGACGCGTTTCATGTCATCGCTTAGCGCACGACTGCTGATCTCCGTCAGTGTGCTGATGCTGTTCTTCTTTGGCGCAACAATTGTTGTCCTCGACACTGCGTTTGTATCGGCGGGTGAACAGGCCCGCGAAGATATCCTCGATGGTCACCTGATGCAGCTTCTCGCGGCGGCTGAGCCCAATGAAAAAGGCGTACTTAGTTTGCCCATCGACTTGTTCGAGGCGGGATTCAACAGCATCGGCTCCGGGCTTTACGCCGAATTGCGTCGCAATTCGCACGAAACAGACTTGCACGCGGTCGTCTGGCAATCGAGTTCAGCGTTGGGCTTGAAGTTGCCGCATCATGACGTTGCTGATCTCGGCGTTCGCGTATTCAGAAGAGATCATCTCGAGGACGGCACGCCGTTATTGACCCTGAGTCTTGCCGTGCAATGGGAATTTCCGGACGGGACGTTGAGACCGTATATTTTCCAGGTTTCGGAAAGCCTGGATTCCTTCAACGCACAAATTGCACGATTTCGTCGCCAGCTGTTCGGCTGGTTTGCAGCCGTGGCGTTGATCATGTTGCTCGCAATTGCAGTGCTAATGCGTAGCCTGTTGAGGCCGTTGCGGCAAGTGGAGAAGGAGATCGGCGAAATCGAAGGAGGCAACCGCGCGTCGCTGTCCGAGGATTTTCCAACCGAGTTGTCGGGTGTCGCCCGAAACATGAATTTGCTCATCGACAGCGAACGAGCGCGCTCGGATCGGTATCGATACACACTCGGCAACCTGGCTCACAGCCTGAAGACGCCACTGGCTGCAGTGCGTGCCTTGCTCGCCGAATCAACGTCAGGATCACGTTCCGGCGACAGGGTGAATGAGCAGATCGATCGCATGGATGAGATTGTTCGTTACCAGTTGCGAAAACCGGCGGCGTCTGCTGACAAGCTGGTGTTGACGCCGGTGCCGGTCGAAGAAGAAGTCCGGCGCCTCATCGCTGGTTTGCGAAAGGTGCATCGTGAAAATAAGCCGGACATCACCATGAATATCGAACCGGGCGTGAAATTTCGCGGCGATACCGGCGATTTTCTTGAGCTATCAGGGAATCTGCTGGATAACGCCTGCAAGTGGTGCGAGAAGCGCGTTCACATATCGGTAAAACCGGCGGCAGGTTCGAGCGCGTACGCGAGCGGCATGGTTATGCAAATTGATGATGATGGTCCCGGTATTCCGGAAGACGCGGTCGAAGAGCTATTGGCCCGAGGCACGCGCCTCGATGAATCGACACCGGGACACGGCATCGGTCTGGCGATCGTCAAGGACATCGCGCGCTCTTATGGCGGTACGCTGACAATCGCGCGCTCCGACCTCGGCGGCGCCAGGATCGTGGTTTCGATACCGCCGATCGCGCGGCCAGGAAGCGCTTAGTCGTCTTTGTTGCCGCCAAGCGCCTTGGAAATTTTCTTCATGGGTGCGATCAAGTCCATCGGCAGCGGGAAAACGATCGTGTTGGTTTTTTCGTTTGCAATTTCCTTGAGTGTTTGCAGATAGCGCAGTTGCAATGCCTGCTCCTCCTTAGCAAGTGTGTGCGCGGCTTCCGCGAGCATTGAGGCCGCTTGTTTTTCACCTTCGGCATTAATGATCTTGGCGCGCCGGGCGCGTTCGGCCTCGGCCTGCTGTGCAATGGCTCGAATCATGCTCTCATCGAGATCGACATGTTTGATCTCGACGTTTTGTACTTTGATACCCCAGTTGTCGGTGCGCTGGTCGAGCAGGGCCTGGATGTCTACGTTCAACTTGTCGCGCTCGGCAAGCATGTCATCGAGTTCGTGCTGGCCGAGAACCGACCGCAACGTCGTTTGCGACAGCTGACTGGTTGCCTCGAACACGTTCGCCACGCGAATAATGGCTTTTTCGGGGTCAACGATGCGGAAGTAGATCACAGCGTTCACTTTCACGGACACGTTGTCACGCGAAATTACGTCCTGTGTCGGCACGTCCATGACGATGACACGCAGATCCACCTTCGTCATCTTTTGCAGGCCTGGAATCAGGATGATGAGTCCGGGTCCTTTTACGGACTGGAAGCGCCCCAGGAAGAAAATGACGCCGCGTTCGTACTCCTTGAGGATCTTGATCGTGTTGTAAAGGATGACGATGGCCAGCGCCGCGAATATCCCGATTGTTGCAAGTGGCATGTTGATTACCTCAGTTTCTAATTGTCGATGTCAGGTTCGGAGCGGCACGTGCGAGCTGTCGTCAGCCGGTGCCGGTTTTACTTCAAGCGTGAGACCATCCATTGCCTTAACGATGATGTCCTGGTCTTTCTCGATCGGCACGGTGCTGCGGGCACTCCAGGCTTCGCCCTCGAGCCACACCATGCCTTCTCCATCGCTATTGAAATCCTGCGTTGCGGTGCCGAGCCCGCCAATTATCGATTCCCGACCGGATACGGCGCCGCGGCGACGCAATTTCAGGATGAAACCGACCATCCAGATGATCAGCAGCGCGGCGAGCAGGGCGACTGAAACCACGAAGGCGATGGATATGCCAAAGCCGGGTATGCCGCTGTCGAACATCATGATGGCGCCGAACACGAAGGCCGCGATACCGCCGAGGCCGAGCGCACCGAAGCTTGGGGCGAACGCCTCCGCAGTCATGAGTGCAAGGCCGACAATGATCAAGGCGAGGCCCGCGTAGTTGACGGGCAGAACCTGTAGCGCATACGCGGCAATCAGGAGGCTGATGATGCCGACGACGCCCGGCACAATTGCGCCCGGGTTCCAGCCTTCGTACATCAACCCGTACAGGCCGATCATGCCCAGAATCAACACGATCTCCGGGTTTGAAATGACAGCGAGGATCTTGATGCGCCAGTTGGGCTCAAAGTTTTCGACGGTCGCGGAAGCCGTGGCCAGGGCAACAGTTTCGGAATTAATTTCTACCTCGTAGCCATCAAGTTGCTGCAGGAGGTCTGCCTGATCCTCGGCAATGAATTCGATGACGTTTTTTTCCAGTGCCTCGCGCGCCGTTAGTGTGGCGGCGCTGCGAACGGCATCCTCGGCCCAGTCTGCATTGCGGTCGTAGCGTTCGGCCAGGCCGCGAATGTAGGCTATCGCGTCATTGAGTACCTTGCGTTCCATGGCTGTGCCGGACTGCGGCTCGTCGGATTTCGATGCGTCTTCCTCGATTGCCTCGTCGCTTGTCTCATCGCTCGTCTCTTTTTCCGGTTCGGCTGCAGGTTCATCCGGCGTGGCGTCGCCGCCGCCCAGTGAAACGGGTGTTGCCGCCCCCAGGTGCGTCGTTGGCGCCATCGCGGCAACATGGCTCGCGAGAAGAATATACGTACCGGCGCTGTCGGCGCGTGCGCCGTCTGGTGAGACATACGTGACGACCGGAACCGACGAGCCGAGAATCACTTGCACCATGTCGCGCATCGACGAGACCAGCCCGCCTGGCGTATCCATGTTCAGAATAATGAGATCTGCATTTATGGATTCGGCGTGTTCGATGCCGCTGCCCAGGTATTCGGACGTCGCGACGCCGATGGCGCCATCGATCTCCAGAACCACGACCTTGCTCGCGGCGGCCGTGATGGCAGGTAAACTGAGGAGGACTGCCGCTGCGATCCTGGCAAGGATCGCAATGGCCGCGGTGCGAAGCCGGCCCGGAGTCTGCCGGCAAGATCGACTGAGAATCTTCATAGTGTCATCATAACAGGGCATGTTCATTCAGTTCATTACAACGGGCGGTACGATCGACAAGATCTACTTCGATGCCCTGAGCCAGTTCGAAGTCGGCGAGTCGCAGGTCAATCATATTCTGACCGAGGGCCTCGTCGAATTCGACTACGAAATTGTGCCTTTGTTGCAAAAGGACAGCCTGGAACTGACCGACGAGGACCGGCGCAAATTGCACGACTACATTGCCAATGAAAATGGGACTCGTTTTGTGGTGACACATGGTACGGACACGATGCCGGAGACTGCCGAGGCGCTGGCGGGGCTTGATGGCAAGACAATCGTGCTCACTGGCGCCCTGACACCGGCGCGCTTCAAAACCACCGACGCAATTTTCAACGTCGGCATGGCCGTCGCCGCGGCGCAGACTGC
>CAYLTW010000031.1:22607-28040 GCA_964386735.1 uncultured Woeseiaceae bacterium | reverse complement strand
CCTGCCAGCTGTGCTCAGTATCACGGAAAGCGGTACGGACTATCTATATTGGGTCTATTCTGTTGAAAAACCCTGTTTTGAAAAGAGCGGTGATTTCATTTGCGATTTGCGCCCATTTATCTACTCTAGATACGAGGGGGTGGTAGATAGCCTATGAAAACCCACCCAGGAGCGCTTCAGAAGCTGACAACGCAACTTTGATTTGCGCGGCCCGGGCAATCAAATTCATCATGAATTTCTCGGTCCTCCTGAAACGGAGTTTTTCAACAGAATAGGCCGCACTCTGTCGTTGACAAGATTCTATTCGGGTGACCGCTTGCCACAGGAGCTGCCGTTCAGATCGCTGGCAAACATCGCCCGCATGGCGGGCTCCTGTGCGGGTTGTGGGTCAGGACCCGCCGGTACTTTGCATGGCCTGTTTTTCGATCTTCGCCCACGAATCTCTCAGGGTTACGATGCGATTGAAAACTCTTGATCCCGGGGTGTCGTCCTCACTGTCCGGCATAAAGTAACCAAGCCTCTCGAACTGCACCGCGGTTCCTGGCTCCAGTTCGGCGAGTGCGGGTTCCAGCTTCGCGGTTACGGTAGTCAGTGACGCGTCGTTCAGGACGCTGTGATAGTCATCCTTGTTATTTGGCTTCACCGTTGTAAACAGGCGGTCGTATAAACGCACCTCCGCATCGACAGCGTGCGCTGCGGACACCCAATGAATCGTACCTTTTACTTTACGGCCACTCGTGCCTGTGCCACTGCGAGTATCGGGATCATAGCTGCAACGAAGTTCGACAATATTTCCATCATCATCCCTGATCACTTCATCGCACTTGATAATGTAAGCCGAACGCAGCCGTACCTCACCCCCGGGCTTCAGGCGAAAAAATTTTCGCGGCGCCTCCTCCATGAAGTCATCCTGCTCGATGCAAAGCTCGCGCGAGAACGGCACATCGCGTGTGCCGAGTTCCGATTTGTTCGGATGATTCATTCCCTGCATCTGCTCGACCTGATTCTCCGGGTAATTTGTCAGCACTACTTTGAGCGGCCGCAGCACTGCCATTCGGCGTTCCGCCGAATCATCCAGCGACTCGCGAATGCAGTTCTCGAGCATTCCCATCTCGATAAGCTTGTCTTTCCTGGTAACGCCGGCGCGTGTAACGAAATCCCGCAGCGCCTTGGGCGGGTAACCGCGCCTTCTCATGCCCGCTATGGTCGGCATTCGCGGATCACTCCAGCCGCCTACGATGCCCTCGTCGATCAGCGCCTTGAGTTTGCGCTTGCTCGTTACTGTGTACGCGAGGTTCAGCCGCGAGAATTCAATCTGCCGTGGGCGATGCCCGGGTTCAAGCTGATCGAGAAACCAGTCGTAGAGTGGCCGATGATCCAGGAACTCGAGCGTACACAGAGAATGCGTAACACCTTCGAACGCATCCGACATCGTGTGTGCGAAGTCGTACATCGGGTAGATGCACCACTTTTTCCTCGTGTGCTGGTGACTGACATGGCGAATACGATACAAGGCGGGATCGCGCAGGTTCATATTGGGCGACGCCATGTCGATCTTCGCACGCAGTACGTGCTCGCCGTCAGCGAACTCACCGGCGCGCATCCGCCTGAACAGGTCCAGGTTCTCCTCGACCGTTCGATCACGATAGGGGCTGTTTTTTCCAGCTTCAGTAAGCGTGCCGCGGTATTCGCGCATCTCATCGGCGCTAAGACTGTCAACATACGCCACGCCCGATTCGATAAGCGATTCCGCCGACGCAAAGAGCTTGTCAAAGTAATCCGAGGCATGCGTTAGCCGGTCCTGCCAGTCAAAGCCCAGCCAGCGGACGTCATTCTCGATAGCGTCGACGAACTCTTCGTCTTCCTTGCCCGGGTTCGTATCATCGAAGCGCAGGAAAGTGCGGCCCGCGGTCTCAGCCGCGACACCGAAATTCAGGCAAATCGACATGACATGGCCGACGTGCAAATAGCCGTTCGGCTCAGGCGGAAAACGCGTGACAATCTCGTCATGTTTTCCCGACTCGAGGTCGTCGTCAATGATCTGGCGGATAAAGTCCCGCGGTTCGGCACTGCTCATGATGGTCGCTGGTCCAGGGCAATCCTGCCCAAAGGGTCGCTATTGTAGAGACACTCAAACAAATAGGCCAAGCTGCTATTCACTACTGTACAATAGCGCGCCGTGCCCGCTGGCCAAAACTTTTTTACAACAGTAGTAACGATGCCGAAAATAACCTTACCCGACGGCTCCGTCCGGGAGTACGACGATGTCACCTGCGGCGCGGCGATTGCCGGGAGCATTGGTACAGGCCTCGCAAAGGCAGCCGTCGCCGTTCGCGTTGATGGCGAGGTTTGGGACCTGAGCCGCGACATCGATGCAGATGCAACTGTCGAAATAATTACTCGTGACTCTGACGACGGGCTCGAACTGCTGCGCCACGACGCGGCCCACGTGTTGGCCGAGGCCGTCAAGGAGCTCTGGCCTGAGACGCAGGTGACCATCGGGCCGGCCATCGAAAACGGTTTCTACTACGACTTCTCGCGCGAAGAACCGTTCACGGATGAAGATCTCGAGGTGATCGAGGCGCGCATGAAGAAAATCGTCGACCGCGATGAAAAGATCGAGCGTGAAGTCTGGAACCGCGACAAGGCCGTGGAATTCTTCCGCGGCATCGGCGAAGACTACAAGGCTGAAATCATCGATGCGATCCCGCCAGGCGAGGCGGTCAGTTTGTATCGTCAGGGTGAATTTATCGATCTTTGTCGTGGCCCGCATCTGCCATCCACGGGCAAGCTCGGCAAGGCTTTCAAACTAACTCACGTTTCAGGCGCCTACTGGCGAGGCGACTCGAACAACGAAATGCTGCAGCGGGTTTACGGCACGGCCTGGTCAAACGACAAGCAGCTGCGCCAGTACCTGCACATGCTCGAGGAGGCCGGCAAGCGTGATCATCGGCGTCTCGGCAAAGTAATGGACCTGTTTCATTTTCAGGAAGAAGCGCCCGGCGCAGTTTTTTGGCATCCGAAAGGCTGGAGCCTGTACCAGAACCTGATCGGCTATATGCGTCAGCAAAATCTCGAGGCCGGCTACCAGGAAATCAACACGCCCGAACTCATGGATCGCACACTCTGGGAGGCGTCCGGTCATTGGGAAACGTTCGGCGACGCGATGTACACCACAGAAACTGTCGATGGCAGAACCTATGCCATCAAACCGATGAACTGCCCGGGCCACGTCCAGGTATTCAAGCAAGGTATCACGAGCTATCGCGAGTTGCCGTACCGCCTCGGCGAGTTCGGCAAATGCCATCGCTACGAGCCCTCAGGTGCGTTACACGGAATGATGCGCGTGCGTGCGTTCACCCAGGACGACGCACATATTTTCTGCACGAAGGAGCAGATCACCGACGAATCGATTGCGATTTGTGATCAGATACTCGAAATATATCGCGCCTTCGGTTTCGAGGATGTGCGCATTAAGTATGCGGACCGACCCGAAGTGCGCGTTGGTGAAGACGCTGTCTGGGATCAGGCAGAGGCGGCGCTCTTGAAAGCACTCGAAGCCTCCGGTCTCGAGTACACCTACAACCGCGGCGAAGGCGCGTTCTATGGCCCGAAACTCGAATTTGTCCTGCGCGATGCGATTGGCCGCGACTGGCAATGCGGAACACTGCAAGTCGATCTGAATATGCCGGGTCGTCTTGGCGCTTCCTATATAGGTGAAGACGGCAACAAACATGTTCCGGTCATGTTGCATCGCGCGATCTTCGGTTCCCTTGAACGCTTTGTCGGTATCCTGATCGAGCATCACGCGGGCAATTTGCCGCTATGGCTAACCCCTACACAGGTCAAGGTACTGACAATAACTTCCGAGGCGGACGAATTCGCGACGGAAGTTGCCGCGACACTGGTCGCCGCCGGACTGCGCGCAGAAACCGACCTCAGGAACGAAAAGATCTCGTACAAGGTCAGGGAACACAGTGTGTCGAAGGTGCCTGTCTTACTCGCCGTCGGGCAGCGGGAAGTCGAGACCAGAAGCGTCGCGATGCGACGGCTTGGCTCCAAAAAACAAAGCGTCATTTCTCTCGAAGACGCGGTTAAAGATCTCACCGGGGAAGTCCGAAACAGGACTTGAGAATCCGTTCCAGCCCTTATGTGACGAGCCTTGCACTTCGACTGTGCGGCGCGTCACAGATTGGAAACTCTGTCGTCACTCGACGACATATCCGTGTATTCGCAGATATATACTGCCCCGGCGCAAGGACTGTGTACTCAATTAAACATAAAATCGGGAGAGGGCTACGTGCGGCTGGACCAAGTCAAAACTCAAGTACTTTTGCTGCATAGCGAACAGAGCACACTCGACAATCTGAGTACTGGATTTACCGACGATTACACGGTGCATTGTGCAACCAGCGGTACTGAGGCGTTGAACACACTTGGTGAGACACCGATCCATGTGATCGTTTCGGCCCAGCGCCTGCCGGGCATGAGTGGTGTCGAGGCACTTCGCGAAGCAAAGAAACGCTCACCCGAGACCATCGGAATTTTGCTCGCCGGGCACGACGATGAGGACATCGAGGCACTTGTCGGCGATATGGAAGTATTCCAGATCGTGCGCGGCGGCATAAGCGCAGAGGAAGTATCAAAACTCGTCGACAACGCCACGCAGCAGATGCGTCTGCTGGCTCTTGCCGAATCAGCGAACGACACGGCGGCAAATCCGGATCACCCGATATCAGAACACATCATTATGGAGACCTCCGAGAATGGCTCGGCCATTATCAGCGATGGCACCGGCAACGTTCCTATTCTCGACCCCCAGAAAATTTCCGTTGCGGCAGCGGCCGGCGCACGTTCAGTTGATGTTCTCGTTCTGACAAAGGACGACGAATTCCTGTCCACCGTAAGAGAATCGTCGCGCGGAATGCACAACATTCGTTACGCGAACACGCTTGCGCAAGCCGAACAAGCGATCTCAAAGCACACGATTGGCGTTGCTGTTGTCGACGCCGCAATGGCCGGCACAAATGTAGAAAAGCTCACGCAGCATTTGCGTAGTAAGGCCTCGCGCCTGGTTTGCATCGTGGCGGGCCGCCGCGACGATGGCGAAATGCTCATGGATCTGATTAATCGCGGCAAGGTCTACCGCTTTTTGCTAAAGCCGGTATCACCGGGTCGCGCCCGGCTCGCTGTCGAGGCGTCGGTCAAGCACCACCTTGAGGCACCCGATGCGGCATTCAAACTGAAGGGCAAGGCACAAGCGCCAGCGCCGAAACCGGCGCGCAAGGCCAAAGCGGCCCCGAAGCCGGCCCCGAAACCGGCGGCCAGGGCTAAAGCAGCACCGAAACCGGCACCGAAACCGGCGCCCAGGGCCAAAGCAGCACCGAAACCAGCGCCGAAACCGACGCCCAGGGCCAAAGCAGTGCCGCGGGC
>CAYLTW010000031.1:0-22507 GCA_964386735.1 uncultured Woeseiaceae bacterium | reverse complement strand
CAGCACCGAAACCAGCGCCGAAACCGACGCCCAGGGCCAAAGCAGTGCCGCGGGCCAAAACGAAACCGGCACCTGGTCGAGAAAAGATCCAGATTACGCCGTCCTTTGACAGTGACCGGCTGGCCGCGGCCTTCGACGGTGACGACTCGAGCTTTACTGAAACGATTACCGGGATAGTCGCGAGCATTAGCGAAAAATTCAGCAGCCGCAAGGAGAAGGCCGCGGATCCCGCCCCAACGCCGACGGCAGACACGGTTGGCACAGGCGAGTCGCCGTTCGGAGGCTCGAAAATACTTGGCATTGGCGCTGTAGCGGTCGCAGCTGTCATCGCTATTGGCGTGTGGACGTTCGTCGGGTTCGACGACACCGCGCCGCCAGAGGCCACAGGCAGAGGAGCAAATCCGGTACGCGAAGCACCAGCGATAAGTGAGACCCGGCCGGATGCCGGTGCGCAGGACGGAATAACTTCTTCGGAAATTGATCTGGCTCTGGCAAATGCAGAGGCCGCCATGCTTGCTCGTCGCAGTGATGACGCCACGGCAGCGTTGGATCGCGTTGCAGAGGCAGACCCCAACAATGCGCGGTTACCTTTTCTACTGGCCCAGTTGTCGCAAATGAAATTGCGCGAATACCTCGAAAATGCGCGCGCAGCAATTCGGGAAAGCCGTCTTGAAGATGCAGCAATTGCCCTGGGCGGCGCGCGCGCTCTCGATGTCTCCGATACGTTCGAAATCGATTCCGTCGCCGAAGTACTCGCGGCAGCGCGCAACGAACAACGCGTAGAAGATGTGCTGGCGCAGGCCGCTGACCGCCTCGAGCAGGGCAAGCTGCTTTCCCCCGCCAATGACAACGCCGGATATTTTTATGAGCGCGCACTAGCCACCGACCCGGACAATGCCGCGGCACAGCAGGGTCTGAACATCATCGCCGGCAAACTCGTTTTGCAGGCCCGCACCGAGATCGACGAAAATCGCTTTGACAATGCGACAAACCTGCTGAACGACGCTCGCGGACTCGATCCGTCGAGTGAGGAGCTGGCAGCCGCCAGCCGCGCACTAACCGATGCACAGGATCGCATTGCCGATGAAAATTTCCGCAAGGAAGCGGCACTGCTGGCAGCTGCGAAACTTGCAGAAGACAAGCGCATCGCCGCCGAAAGAAAGGCTACCGCTGACCGTGTTGCCGCAGCACAACGAAAAGAAGAAGCGCGTCTCGCTGCCGAAAGGAAGGCTGAGGCGGATCGCATCGCCGTGGCCCAACGCAAGGAAGACGAACGCCTCGCCGCCGAAAGAAAGGCTGAGGCGGATCGCCAGGCTGAAGTTGATCGCGTCGCCGCAGCTCAACGTAAGGAAGACGAACGCCTCGCCGTCGAACGGAAGTCCGAGGCGGATCGCCAGGCTGAGGCGGATCGCGTCGCCGCAGCGCAACGCGAGGAAAATGAGAGCCTCGCGGCGGCAGCATTGCTCAGCGCGAATAAGAATGCCACAGCGGCGGCAAGCGGTTCACTCAGGAACCGCAATGTCGTTGCTGCATCAGTCGGGCCTGAAAGGCTGCCGGTTCAGGAAAAGCCCGAGGAGATAGTCGGGGTCAGTTCGCTGACGCGCGTAAAATATGTCGCACCAAAATATCCGCGTGCGGCGGAGCGCAAAGGTTTGTCCGGCTGGGTTGATGTCGTATTTACGGTCGCGACCGACGGCTCGACCAAAAACATAGACGTACCCAACTCGGAGCCGGGTGAAATGTTCGTCAAATCGGCTATCAGGGCGGTTGAAAAATGGCAGTTCATGCCCGTTTTCGACAATGGCACCGTTGTTGAGAGGCGCGCTGGTGTACGCATGATGTTCGCGATCGAATAAACCGCTCAGGATTCAAAACCTTCCGCGCTGGACCATTTCTGGATATCCGGCTAACCTAGGCATCGATTGTCACCCCGGGGGATACATCAGTGCCTGACCAGATCGCTGCCGCCTATGACCAACCGGCGCGAAAACAACAACTTCGCTCCGTCGTCACTCAGCAGAAACTGCTCGTTGCCGCTATCGAAGCGTTCTCGGAGAACGGTTTCAAAGGGACGTCCACACGCGACATTGCGGAACGGGCAGGTGTACACCACCCTCTGATCACGTACCACTTCAAGAACAAGGATCAGCTGTGGCGAGCGGCTGCCGACAAGGTATTCAAGGAATTCGGCAGCCGGCTGGCAAAATCGCTAAGTGAGTCCGGCCATCGTGACGCCAGGTTGCGATTCAAATCGATGATTCGTACGTTTGTCCAGCATGCCCACGAGCAACCCGCCATTCACCAGCTTATCGTGCAGGAATCCAGCTATCCGAATGCACGCATGGACTGGCTCGTTGAGGCGCATCTGCAGCCGTTTTTCGAGGCAACTGTCGGTCAGATTCGAGAGCTGCAGGAAGCCGGCATTGCTCCAGCGGGCAACCCCGCGATGCTTTATCACATGATTCGTCTTTCGGCCGGCGGCATGCTGGCTATTGGCAACATGCTACGCGCAACCAGCAAAATTGATGTTGATTCTGCGGAAACCCGGGACGAACTGGTCGAAATGATCGTACGTGTCTACCTGCCGGGTGCGTCGAATTCCTCCTCCTGAGCTAGTCTCGCGCCAGCTCCTTTTGCAACTGTGCGGCGATCGATAGCGCGATAGCCGCGGGCCCGCGTCCGCCGATGTCCAACCCTGCGGGCCCGTGGAGTCGGCCTGAGAGGCGCTCCGCAGCAGCGCCAAGGTCCGACATCAAGCGCTCGCGCCGACCGATCGGGCCGAGAACGCCGACATAGGCGATTTCGGTCTCGGCCAGGTGCTCCAGGTAGCCGCGGTCGCTCGCGAGATGGTGGCTCATGACAATCGCGGCATCGAAACTACCGAGATCGACGATCGACGGCAGGTCGTCCACGGCACTGCAGATCGCCTGTTCCGCGCCGGCGAATTCTCCGTTGTCAATGTAGGCCGGCCGATGATCAACGATCGTGCATTTCCACCCCAGTTCGCTCCCATAACGAACCAGCGGTTCGGCATCCAGGCCGCCGCCGAGTATGAGAATCCTCGGCGCAGGCGTTATCAAGCTATGTAAAATCAGCACCTCGCCATCGTCAACAGAGAAATGTTGCGTTGTTGTGGCTCCTTCGGCCAGAGTTTTCGCCGCTCCGATATCGATTTTCGCAGCGAGGTCATTGCCAACACCGAACGCGCTGATCTTGTCGTTTACAAGTACCCGGCAAGATGCGACTGACGCCGTGCTGCTGGATGATTCGACGACTGTCGAAACAATAGCGGGAACTATGCCATCGAGCGCCGCGAGAATGGCCGCGAAGGGCTCGTAGCCGGTGGACGCAACGACCGGCTGCAACAGCACCCTCATAAGACCATCGCAGCCGACGCCCAGCCCCCAGAGTTCGTCATTATCCGAGCCAAGATCATACGTGACCAGTTGGGCTTCGCCGGACTCAATGACGACCTGTGCCCGAATGGCAAGGTCACCCTCAAGACACCCTCCCGAAAGCATGCCCTGAAAAACGCCTAGCTCGTCGATCAGCATCAGGGCGCCTGCTTTGCTGTAGGTCGAGCCCTGAGTATCGACGACCGTAGCGAACGCCATCGGGGCTTGCTGCCGCCTGCGAACGTCGAAAAACCCGGATAACTGACGTACGTTCACTTGCGCCGGGTTGGCGACTTAGCTGCCGGGCGGGACGCGTACAGGTACAGCATCTCCATTGCCAGGTGGGCTGCGGCAAGCGCCGTGATCTGGCCGACGTCGTAGGCCGGCGCCACCTCGACGATGTCCATCCCAACAATATTTATGCCTTTGAGGCCACGCAGAATGGACATTGCCTGATGGCTCGTCAGGCCACCACACACGGGCGTGCCGGTGCCCGGCGCATAGCTGGGATCAAGGCAGTCAATGTCAAACGTGAGATACACCGGATTGTCGCCGAGGTGCTGTTTCGCTTCCGCGATGACCGCTTCGGTGCTGTTATCGTGTACCCACGGCGCGTCGATAATATTGAACCCCATCGTGTCGGGGTTGCGCGTACGTATTCCGATTTGCACGGAGGTCGCGGGATCGACGAGGCCGTCTTTCGCGGCCCGGCAAAACATGGTGCCGTGATCGATTCGCTCATTTTCATCTGCCCAGGTATCGCTGTGCGCATCGAAATGCAGCAGTGACAGCGGCTTGCCGTGCTTTTTTGCATGCGCTTTGATCAGCGGATACGCAATAAAATGATCTCCACCCAGGGTGAGCAAACCAGGGCCTTGCTGGATGATGTCGTACGCGTAAGCCTCGATGACATCCGGCACGGCCTCCGGGCGCCCGAAATCGAAAAAACAGTCGCCGCAGTCGACCACCGCCAGCTTGTCGAATGGGTCGAACTCCATGCCATAGGGACGTTCCCACGCCATGATTGTCGACGCCTCGCGAATAGCCCGTGGGCCAAACCGTGCGCCCGGCCGATTCGTCGTCGCGGTATCGAGCGGTACACCGGTCACCGCGACGTCAGCTCCTTTGAGGTCCTTGCTGTACTTGCGCCGCATGAATGACAACACGCCGGCGTACGTCGGCTCCGGTGTCGTGCCGTATAGGCTGTCCCGCGTTATCGCGAGATCGCCGTCAGACTTGTCCATCGCTCGCTCCGTATTGTCGAAACCGCCGACCTATTCGCCGGCGATCGATTTTTGCGTCAGGTCCAGGCACTTCCAGGTTGTCTCGATCAACTCGTCCGCTTCCTCGTAGGACAGGGTGAGCGGCGGGGCACAGACAATTGCATCACCGACCGCGCGCATCACTACGCCGTTATTGACGAGATGATCACGGTAGATCGTACCAACTCCAAGCTCCTCGGCGTGGCGCTCCATCCGCTCCTTATTCTTGACGATCTCAAATGCCCCCATGAGGCCAACCATGCGCGTTTCGCCGACCAGCGGGTGTTCGGACAGTTTGTGCCAGCGCTCCTGAAGGTAAGGGCCAATATCGTCGCGCACGCGTTCGACGAGTTGCTCGCGCTGAATAATGTGAATATTGGCGATTGCCACAGCGCAACTCGCCGGGTGTCCCGAGTACGTATAGCCGTGGTAAAACTCGCCACCCTTGTCAATCAATACGTCGGCGACACGATCACTGACGAGTACACCACCCAACGGCAGATACCCGGACGTTGAGCCTTTCGCAAATGGAATGAGGTCCGGCCTTATTCCAAAATAGTCCGCGCCCCACCATGCACCCAGGCGGCCGAAGCCGGTTATAACTTCATCCGAAATGAGCAAGATGCCGTACTCGTCACAGATACGCTGAACCTCGGGCCAGTAGGAGTCGGGGGGAACGACCACGCCGCCGGCGCCCTGAATCGGCTCACCAATAAAAGCCGCGACCTTGTCGGCACCAATTTCCCTGATCTTGTCTTCAATTGACCTGGCAACGGCAATACCGAACTCCGCGGGCGACAGGCTGTGATCGCTCTCGAACCAGTACGGCTGCTCGACATGCACAATTCCCGGAATCGGCAGACCGCTTTGCTTGTGCATCGGACTCATGCCGCCAAGGCTGGCCGCGGCAACCGTCGAACCGTGATAGGCGTTCTTGCGGCTGATGATCGTGTGCCGCTCCGGCTGCCCCATCAGGTCCCAGTAGGTCCGTACCATTCGCACAATCGTATCGTTTGACTCGGATCCCGAGCCGGTGAAAAACACGCGACTAAATTGCGGCGGGCTGATCTCCTGTACGAGGGACGCCAGCTCTATGGCCGACGGGTGCGAGCACTGGAAAAAACTGTTGTAGTACGGCAGTTCGCGCAGCTGTGCGGTCGCCGCGTCAACCAGTTCGTCACGACCGTAGCCAACATTGACGCACCAAAGTCCCGACATTGCGTCGAGTATTTTGTTGTCGTCTGCATCGTAGATGTAGACACCGTCGGCGCGCGAAATAATCCGCGATCGCTTCTCGTGCAATTCCTTGTGATTTGTAAACGGATGCAGGTAATGATTCTTGTCGAGCTCCTGCCAGTCTTCACGAGACCGGTCGAGGCTGCGCGCTGTTTTTTCAATTGCGGCCATGACTCACCCTCCAACCGGGAAATCAAACATTGAACATGAGAATCTCACGCTCCCACGGCGTGATGACTTCCTGGTATTCCATAAATTCCGCGTCTTTCAATATACCGTACAGCGACACGAATTCGTCGCCAAGCATGCTACGCATTGCGTCGCTGCCCGTGAACGCATCGATTGCAGAACAAATATGTCGATGCAGCGTGAACTCGCTGCCATAGGCACTGCCCTCAATGGGATCGGAGGGTTTCAGGCCTTCGACCATGCCAAGATATCCGCACGCCAGCGAAGCCGCGATCGCAAGGTATGGATTGACATCAGAACCCGCGAGGCGGTTCTCGACACGCCGGGCCTCGGATCCTGAGTCAGGGACACGCAGGCCAACCGTCCGATTGTCGACTGCCCAGGCCAGATTCACCGGCGAGGCATGTGGATTCAGGAAGCGCTTGTATGAATTCACGTACGGCGCAAAAATCAGCATTGCCTCCGGCATGTAGCGCTGCAGTCCTCCCAGGAACCCATAGAAAAGTTTGCTTGGTTCGCCGTCGGCATCGGAAAAAATATTATTGCCGTCTTTGTCGATGATGCTCTGATGAATATGCAGTGCACTGCCCGCTTCATTTGCCATTGGCTTGGCCAGAAACGTCGCGTGCATTTCATGTTCGATCGCCGCTTCGCGAATCGTTCGTTTGAACAGGAAAACCTGGTCCGCAAGCTCGATTGCGTTACCGTGCAGAAAATTGATTTCAAACTGCGCCGGGCCACTTTCCTGTGACAATGCGTCCACGCGTATTCTCTGCGCCTCGCAGTATGCGTAAACCTTGTTGATAAACGGATCAAAGTCGTTCATCTGATCGATGCTATAGGGCTGGCGCGCGCCTTCGGTCCACCCGAGTCGCCCTTCCGGCGGCTCGGCCTCCTCGTTGGGGTCGGAATACGGGCTTAGAAGGTAGAACTCGACTTCGGGCGCGACTACTGGTACCCAGCCGCGCGCCTCGAATTTCGCCAGCACATTCCGCAGCACACGTCGCGGCGATGTGTTCACGGCAGAGCCGTCCCGACGGTAACAATCCAGGAACACGGAAGCCGCCGGCTCATTCGCCCAGGGCACCGGGCGCAGCGTCGTCGAATCCGGCACGAGCAACATGTCGCGATCCTCGACATTGAGCTTGTTTGTTACGTAATCGCCGGAGATTGTCTGACTGAATACAGCCTCAGGCAATTTCAACTCACCAACGCCGAGCTTGTCTGCCGGCAGTACTTTGCCGCGCGCGGCACCCGCCATGTCCGGCACGAACGCCTCGACATCGTCAATACCGCGTTCATTCAGCCAGGGCTGAAAAACTTCGTCTTTACTCACTTCGCACCTGTCGCCCGGCGGCATGCTTGCGGCATGCATCGCCAAACGCCTTGAATATCTTCATGGAGAATTCGTTCTCCTTCGCTTTCCACTCCGGGTGCCATTGAACCGCAAGCGCAAAGGCCGGCGTGTCATCAACCGAAAATCCCTCGATCAGCCCGTCATCGGCAATGGCCTCAATACTCGTGCCATCTGCCAACTTGCAGCTGCCCTGGCCGTGTACGGAATTGACCAATATTGTCGACTCGCCAGGAGACTCGCGCAGCAATCCGTGCAAGAGGCCGCCGTCCACGATGTTGACCGGGTGCGACGGTTCGTATTGAACATCCAGAGGGTCGTTTGGGTCCTCTTTGTGATCGTGAAATCCATCCACCTTCGCGACGTTCTGATGCAGCGTGCCGCCCAGCGCAACGTTGAGTTCCTGAAAACCGCGGCAAATCGCCAACAGCGGAACCCCGGTTTCCAATGCACGCCGCGCGAGCGGCAGCGAAAGCGCATCGCGATGCGGATCATGCAGGGTACCGGGCGCCGACGCGTCGCCGCCGTAGTGGTGCGGCTCGACATTCGACTGGCTGCCAGTCAGCAATACGCCGTCGAGCTTCTCCAGCACAGCATCAACGTCTAATTCGTCGGCCATAGACGGAATGATTACTGGTAACACGTCCGCGCCGTCGAACAGCGCCTGCAGGTATTTTTCGCCCACTACGTGAAACGGGTGCGGGTCGAGTATCCGGCGACATGCCGGAACGCCAACTAGGGGTCTGGAGCTCATGTGGGGGCGAACTCCGCCTCTCCTGTACGACACTATGCCGCTCAGGATACGC
The DNA here is from genome assembly GCA_964386735.1 of uncultured Woeseiaceae bacterium. Lineage (GTDB taxonomy): Bacteria > Pseudomonadota > Gammaproteobacteria > Steroidobacterales > Woeseiaceae > UBA1847. The sequence goes on along the minus strand of CAYLTW010000031.1, from coordinate 14,265 downwards.
TATTTTAGCCCGGTCGGGCTAGTCCTGCGTCCGCTTTTCGGCCAAAGAACCTGAGGACCCCGACCAAAATGGCGGCACCGATGACCAGGGACACCCAGGGCGGCAGCCCGTAGCCGCCCGGAATCGTTCCGAATACAAGAGCAACGATGCCGACAATGAGGGCATACGGCAACTGAGTACGGACATGCTCGATGTGATTGCAGCCGCTCGCGACCGACGAGAGAACCGTTGTATCGGATATCGGCGAGCAATGATCGCCCCAAACAGCGCCCGCAAGAACGGCAGACACAGACGAGTACATGATGTGCATGCCTGACTCATCGGCGATGCCGTTAACGATCATGACCGCCCAGGTCAGCGGAATAACCAGCGGCATCAGGATGCCCATGGCGCCCCAACTCGTTCCGGTCGTGAAAGCCGTGATTGCGGCCAGGGTGAATACGACTGCCGGGACAAGTGCCACCGGTAAGGAATCGGCGAGCACGGAAACCAGGTAATCTGCCGTATTCAGGCTGTTCGTGACATCGGACAGCGACCAGGCGAGTATCAGGATAATCATGCCAAACAAGGTCGCGCGCAGACCTCCGTACCAGGCATCGACCGTCTCATGAACCGAGAGGATTCGTTGTCCGATGGTCATGGTCGCAGCGACCAGGACACCGATGTACGACGCGTACATCATCGATTTGTAAGGATCGGCATCACCGAGTCTGTCCAGTATGGTATTGCCTGTACCCGTTACGTAGAGACTCACGGCCAGACCGATTATCAACGCAATAATCGGCACAAAAGCATTGACCGATCGAAGTGGAATATTTTCTTTGGCCTCAAGCTCGTCGCCTTCAAGCGATGGCAGCGCTTCCTTCGAGACCGGTTTCACCTGCCCGCCGCGGGCCCGAACCTCGGCCGTGTACATCGGCCCAATGTCACGGCCAGTCACGGCGACGAGCAGTACGAACAGGATGGCAAGAATGGGATAGAAGCTGTAAGGAATCGACTGCACAATGAGAACAAATGGCTTCAGGTGAGCCAGATCGTCAATGGTCTCGATCGTATCGCCTACAAGACCCATTTGATAACCGATCCAGGTGGTCATCAACGCGATGGATGCAACCGGCGCGGCCGTAGAATCGACAATGTAGGCAAGCTTCTCGCGTGAGATTTTCAGATGGTCCGTAAGCGAGCGCGCCGTGTTTCCGACAACCAGCGTATTGCTGTAATCGTCGAAGAAAATCATCAACCCCATTAGCCAAACGGCAACCTGGCCGCCAATGGCAGTCCTGGCGCGACTGACGATCATGCGAACGACGCTCGCCATGCCCCCATTACGAGTAATAATGCCAACCATGCCGCCGATCATCATCGTAAACAGAATGATTGCAGCATGATCCTCGTTGGCTATCGCTGCCTTTACAAAAACCTGGAAACTATCCAGCAGACCTTGCCAGGCGCCCGGGCCTGAAAATGAAACAATCGCGGTCGCCCCAATCCAGATACCGACCAGAAGCGCAGGAACGACATTGCGAAAAATCAATGCAATAGCAATCGCGGCTAATGCTGGCAGGATGGATATCACGCCATGGATCACCCGAAATCGGGTTTCAGCTGTCATTGCACCCGATGTCGCCGTCAATACCGTGGTACCCGCCTCATCGATGACGACATCGTCGAAGGTCGCTCTCCCCTCCGGGTTCGCGTCAGCTTGCCAGGATCGACCCGCCGCACGCAACGTAATTGCTGAACCCGGCTCAGCATCGCTAACAACAATTTTCACGGCAACGGACGTCAGCCCGACTGTTGGTGTTTCGATTTCGAGAGCGGTCAGTGCAAATGGCCACCCGATTGCGGCAGCAGCTACGATGAAGACCAGGGTTGCCCTTAAACGGGCATACATTTTGCGTGGTTTGATTTTCTTATTCCTGCCGCAAAGTCCTGCCGCATATTAGCACGAGGGCTGCGAGACCGTTCGCCCCGCTTGCGACCGGACAGCGAATGCGACAAGCTCGGTCGGTACGCAACAAGCCGGAGCCCTTAATGGCCAAGAAGAAAATGGCGAAAAAGATAACCGGGCCGCTTGGTACCGAGCTCCGCCGCTTCCTGCACAAGTATCCGAAGACCGGCTCGATCGAATTGTTGCTGCCGGACATGCACGGCATCCTGAAAAGTAAACGCATTCGCAGATCGGACTTCGAAAAAGTCTGCAAGGACGGTTTCTTTTTCTGTGGCGGCACGGTCTTATTGACGGCGCTTGGCGATACGGTTCCCGGTCAGCCGTACACGGAAATCGACGGCGACCCGGACGTCCCGGCACGACTCGTGCCCGGCAGCATCGCACCGGTACCTTGGGCCAGGCGCGCCATGGGGCAAGCGCTGTTTCGCCTGCAGAACGACGACGGATCGAATTTTTTTGCAGACCCGCGAACCGTCCTCGAGACCGCGTTGCTGGCATTCAACAAGATGGGTATTCGGATCGTCATGGCGACGGAACTTGAGTTTTATTTGCTTGACGCGAACGCCGACCGCCCGACTCCCAGCGCACCACTGGTTCCCGGAACCAATCGGCCACAACCCGGACCGCAGGTCTACCATCCTGACGATCTCTGGGAGGTCGAACCCTTCATGGATGACGTCTATGAGTATTGCGATGCCCAAGGCGTGCCAGCTGACTCGGCAATCTCCGAGTACGCGCCGGGTCAGTTTGAAATAAATCTCCGCCATATTGACGATCCGGTCCTCGCCTGTGATCACGCCGTGTTGCTAAAGCGCGCGGTAAAAGCAGCCGCAAAAAAACACGGTTTCGTTGCCTGTTTTATGGCCAAACCGTTTTCCGACGACTCCGGCAACGGTCTTCACATTCATATGAGCCTGTACGGCCGTAACGGCAAAAACTACTTCTCACATGGCCGCGACAAAATGGCGGCACCGCCATATTCTCCCCGCCTTCGGAACGCTGTTGGCGGGCTGTTGAAGATCATGCCGGAATCAACCGCGATCTTCGCACCGAACATGAATTCCTACCGGCGCATGCGAGCCGAGATGTTCGCACCTGTCGAAACCAATTGGGGCGTCAACCATCGGGTCGTTGCCGTACGCATCCCGTCGGCCGACGCAAATAACCTGCGCTTCGAGCATCGCGTCGCGGGTGCCGACGCCAATCCTTACCTGGTTACGGCGGCAATACTCGCCGGTGTGCATCACGGGCTGAAGAACAAGATCGAACCACCTCGCATGGTGGAACAGGGCCAGAAAATAATACCGAAACTGTCGATTCCCAATCGCTGGGACAAAGCGCTCGACAAGTTCGCGCGAAGCAAGATTCTGCCGACGTATCTCGGCGAGGACTACTGCAAGTATTTCCTGGCGAACCGCCGCCACGAATGTGAGTTGTTTCACAATGAGGTGACATCACTGGACCACGATTGGTATCTGCGTTCTCTCTGACCCCATTCTTCACCCTATATTTAGTCTTGCTCGCTTGCTCTCGCCAGATCCGAATCAATCGAATTGCCCGCGCGCAGGTAATGCCATCCGGCCCACGGCAGGATAATCACGCACACGATCAGCAGGCTGTAGCGCATCGATTCGCTACCGAACCTGGGTTCAAGTGCGTCGCTGAGTATGCCAGCCAACAGTGGGCCTAACGCAAGGCCGATAATATTGATCAGCAGCAATACGATCGCGGACGCAACGGAACGCATACGCAAAGACACGAGGCTTTGCGCCTGTGCCAGCACGGTCGGAAGATAGAAATTGGCGATCGCCGTTGGGAACACGAGCATCGCCAACGCCCAACCGGCAGACCGTGCCTGGAATACGGCGATATAAAACAACACGGACAAGAGCATCGAAGCAGCAAGAAAATTGAATGACCTGCGGCGGCTGTGCCGACCGAGCTTGTCCGCGATTATTCCGCCACCGAAATATCCCACGCCGCCTGCGATACCAACAATGAGTCCGAGCCAGACGCCGAGTTCGGCCAGTCCCATGTCGAAACTCCGGACGATGTAGCTCGGAAAAAAATTCACGACGGCATAACCGACGAACGAGCTGAGGCCCGCGGCCACACCCATGTGCACGAAGGAGCGACGCCCGAGCAGGAAGCGGAATACCTCCGGCAAGGCCGGGTTTCTACCAGAGTCTTTACGGTCTTCGGACGCTCCGCGTTGCGGTTCGACGACGGTAAAACGCACAATCACGGCGAGGATCAGGCCCGGAATACCGACGATGAAGAACGCCTGGCGCCAGCCGTGATTTTCGACGACCCAGCCGCCGGCGAGGTAGGCCAACATGATGCCCGTCGATATGCCGAGCGTATAGAAGCCCATGGCCATGGAGCGCTTTTCAGGTGGGTAGTAATCGGAGATCATCGAGTGTGCCGGCGGGCTGCACCCTGCCTCACCGATGCCGACGCCAATGCGTGCGAGAGTCAGGTGCCAGATGTTGGCAGCCAGCCCGGACAAGGCTGTCATACCACTCCAAATCGCGAGCGCCGCCGCAAGCAGATTTCGCCGGTTCCACCTGTCCGCGAGCTGGGCAATCGGAATGCCGAGCGTGACATAGAACAAAGCGAAGGCGGTTCCCGTCAAGAACCCAAGGACCGTGTCACCAACCTGAAACTCGTCGCGAATCGCCGGCAGCAGAATCGCGAGAATTTGCCGATCGATAAAATTGAACATGTAGACGACGGCAAGAATGACCATCGCGTAACGCCGTGCACCGGCGGTCAATGTTCTGTACTCCGACATTTTTGTCAGGGCAGTATGGCGCGGAAAATGTAAAAGAATACGATGGCTAAAAATGCGCCGGCCGGAATCGTCACAACCCAGGACACGAATATTCTGGCGACGACGCGGAGATCAATAGCATCGATGCCGCGGGCCAGTCCCACGCCGAGTACGGCGCCGACCAGCGTATGGGTCGTCGAGATCGGAACACCTGTTCCGGAGGCGATAACGATGGTTGTGGCGGCCGCAAGTTCCGCCGCAAACCCGCGGCTCGGCGTCAGGCTGGTGATTCGCTCGCCAACAGTTGCGATGACGTGCCGGCCGAAAGTCGCGAGACCAACGACGATTCCGACACCGCCTAACACGAGTACCCATAGAGGCAGAGGCGATTGCGCCGAAATGACACCCGTTTGGGCAATATTGATCACTGCGGCAAGCGGCCCGATCGCATTCGCGACATCGTTCGAGCCGTGCGCAAACGCCATGCCGCAGGCAGTAACAATCATCAGAACACCGAAGACGCGTTCGACAGTAACAAAGTGCTCTTTTTTCTCGGCCTTGGGATTCGCTTCGATTTTGCTAATAAAGAAAGCGCCGATCAATGCAATGCTAACTGCGATGGCAATCGCGAGCAGGTAGCTGTTGCGAAGACTGATGTCGAAGCCAACGTGCTTCAGGCCTTTGAGAATCGTAACCAGTGTGATCGTGAATGCAGCGAGGAAAATGTACACGGGCACGTAACGCTTCGCCTTCGACAGCGGATCTTCCTGGCTGAAGATGAGTTTCTGAACGGTCTGGTATATCAGGAACGCGATGAATCCGGCCGTCAATGGTGAGATAACCCAGCTCATGACGATCTTGCCGACCCCACCCCACTGCACGGCGTCAATGCCGATGCCTACAGCAGCAAAACCCACGATTGCGCCGACGATCGAATGAGTGGTCGAGACCGGCCAGCCGTTCTTCGACGCAACGAACAGCCACGTACCAGCCGCCAGAAGCGACGCCAGCATGCCGTAGACGAGGAGTTCCGGCGTACTGGCCAAAAGGTCCGTATCGACGATTCCTTTGCGAATCGTCCGCGTCACCTCGCCGCCGGCAAGAACGGCGCCAAGAAATTCAAACACAGCTGCGACAAAAATTGCCTGCTTGATTGTCAGCGCTTTCGAGCCAACGGATGTCGCCATCGCATTGGCGACATCATTTGCGCCGATACCCCAAGCCATGAAAATGCCGAACAACGCGGCCAGCGTGATGTAGATGGTCCCCTGATCCATTATGGTGCCCCTGCGAAGTTGGAACGCCCCGCTTGATTCTAATTATTAGTGAGAGAGCAACAGTTCGAGTCGGCGCCCAACCCGCTCCGCCATATCCGCGATTTCGCCGGTCAGTTCTATGACCTTGTACATGAACATAACGCTGACCGGATCCAGCGATTGCTCGATCTCGAACAGGGCCGCTCTCAATTCGGCCTGTTTGTTGTCCGTATCGGTTTCGATTTGGTCAAGTTCCTCAATGAGCTTGGTAACGAGGTCGACCTCCGCGCCACGGAAGCCGGCGGTAAATAACTCATCGAGCTCGCGTACGCTTTTGCGCGCCTGCTTCGCGGCGTCGATATTACGATCGACGAAATCCAGGAAGCGCTCGGCAATAGCGGCTGGAATCTGCATCTTGCGGCCGAGGACAAGGCCGGAAACATCTTTGCTTCGGTTTGCAATTTTGTCCTGAACCAGCAACAACTCGAGCAAATCCTCTCTGGGAACGGGCATGAACAGACTTTTCGGCAAATGCAGGCGAATTTCTTTTTTCAGATTATCTGCCTCGTGCTCCAGGGATTCTATTTCAATTCTGACACTCGCCGCAGCGTCCCAGTCGTTGGCGATGACCGCATTGAAGAACGCGTGCAATTGCTTCGCGCATCGGTAGGAAATATCGATATGTTTTTCGAGCGGCTTTACGGGCGATGAGCCGAATATATTTGCGAGCATATTAGCCATTTGAGGGGGCCTTTCCTGTCGCGCCTTGTCGTTGGTGGCGACATCCTACCACAGCGATGCGACAATTCAGCCTGCCATCAGCGTGTTAAAATCTCTCCGCTTTTGACCGTACTCTGTCTTCCAAAATTTCTGGCAAAACAACATGGCTTACTGGCTGATGAAATCTGAACCCGATGTCTACAGCATCGATGATCTCGAGCGGGACCGGCGTGAACCGTGGGACGGTATCCGCAATTACCAGGCCCGCAACATGATGCGTGACGATATGAAAATCGGCGACAAAGTATTCTTCTATCACTCCAGCTGCAAACAGCCGGGCATCGTCGGTGTCATGAAAGTCGCCAGCAAACCCTACCCGGACCCCACTCAGTTCGACCCCGACTCTCGCTACCATGACCCGAAGAGCAACCCGGACGAACCGCGCTGGTGTCTCGTCGATGTGCAATTTGTAAAAAAACTAAAGCGCACGATCAGCCTCACCGACATCAAGGCCGATCGAGCTCTGGACGACATGATCCTCGTTCGAAAAGGCAACCGCCTGTCAATCATGCCCGTCACGAAGGATCACTGGAAACTGATCCTCGGACTCGAGTAAGCGCCAACAGCGGGGGCGATTCTCCGGTCCCGCTCTTCAGGGCCGCTACGACGCACCCATTGCCTTGAGCTGCTCCTGAATCGGCGCTGCACCGCCCAGTGCCAGCATAATGACAAGGTCACCGGGCGCAGCCCAATTCAGAGCCGCGGCAAGCGACTCCGATTCCTCGTCGTTGTGTTCAATCTGATCCGGCGCCGCACCGCACTCAAGCAGTTGCTCACGAATGAGGCCATAGACCTCGCCCGCCTCGCGCCCGCGGTGATACTGAGCCAACTCTGACACCACGACGCGATCCAGGCCGATGGCCCAGGCATCGCGGGCAAGCTCGCAAATCAGGTCATCTGGCCGGTCTCCGGCCTGGCCGAAACACAACACCCGTCGTTTAGCCGGCAGCGCCTGTGCCATATCAAATAATGCCTGCATGGCATGCGGGTTGTGCGCAAAATCGACGAGCACTTTCCGGCCGTCAATATCGTATACATTGCAACGTCCCGGGTTCTCGTCCTGAGACATTGATGTCAGCCCGAGCCTGATGTCGGCGAGCGAGATGCCGAAACACCATGTCAACGCGGCCGCCGCAAGCGCATTGGCGACATTGTGTCGGGCGGCACCCCCGAGTGCGATCGGAATTTCGTGGTCGCGGCAAATTAACTCACGCGCGCCCCCCTCTATTTTCAACAGCTCCCCGCCGTCGAGGACGAACGCAAGTTTGCCCGCCTCTGTATGTGCACTAACACTCGAGCTCGCGCCTGCGAGACTGAACCAAACGATTTCCCCGCGATACGAAGCTGATTTTTCCAGAAGCAATTCGTCGTCGGCGTTCAGTATCAGACGCCCATTTCCCCGGACAGCATGAGTAACTATCCATTTGATGTCGAGCAGCTCGTCGAGACTCTGTGAGCCGAAATCGCCAAGATGATCCTCGGCGATATTCGTAATCAGCGCCACATCCGCGCGCTCAACGCCAAGGCCGCGACGCAGGAGTCCACCACGCGCCGATTCGAGGATCGCAACATCGACATCGTTGTCACGCAAGACAGCACGCGCGCCACCCGGGCCGGACCAGTCACCTCTATCGAGGATGCGATCGTTGACCGCGATCCAGTCGGTGGAACTCAGGCCAACGTTGAGGCCAGCGCCGCGAAGAATATGCATTGCAAGACGAACAGTTGTTGTCTTGCCGTTGGTACCCGTGACCAGGGCAACGGGTATGTCCGTAAAGTCGTCCCACGACACGTCGCTTACTTGCGGCAATTCACGTACCGGCCAGGTGCTGGACGTCCGCCCGAGACCCAACGACACTTCATCATCGTCCCAAAGAAAGGTCACGCCCCGCTCCATGGATTCCGACTGCAGTGCCAGCAAACGCCCGTTTGCCTCTTCGGCAGAGGATTTCCGAAGCGCGGCTACCGTCTCGTCAAAGTCAGGAGCGTCCGCAGCGTTGAATTCGGCATCGCACGCGGCCCAGGCCCATTCATTGATTTCCGATGCCACGTACAACGCATCGATCGGCGCTACAAAGGCGAGGCTGATACCGCCGGAGAATCCTTTGCGGCTGAATTCGGGCGACGACCATCCTAGTGCGTGATGCATACGATCGACATGCGTGCGCCACACAGGCTCGAGACGAATTGCATCCTCTGACGAACAACACACGTCAAGAATCGCGGCGGGCCCGTCGAACAACAGGTTTGGGCCGGTTAGTCTGCGCGCATCGAGGAATTCCATCGTTTTCGGCGGTCAGTCGGACTCTTCACCACGCGCGATGCGTACGCCACGCTCGTCGCTGATTATTTCCAGCTCCTCGTTAAGCTCGAAACCCTCAAAATCCGGCAAATTTATTGACACCGGCGCCTTCGTGGCTGTGTCCTCGATCTTGGCGCCTGAGTTGAAGTAGATGATCTGCTTCCAGGTTCGTGTCGTATTGTCGCCCAGAATTAGCACAAGATCGCCGCTTTCCGAAGACGCGAGCGCATGTGCCGTCGCTTCCTGCTCGTCGGCAATGACTTCGATCTGATCGGCGGATACGCCCAGTTCCAGCAGCCTGTTCTTGAGCATGACGGCGATTTCGTCGTCGCCGCGACCGCGGCGATTGTCGTCACAGCGGCAAATGAAACGATCGAAGTGACCGGAAGCAATCTCGGCAATTTCGCGAATGTCTTCGTCACGGCGGTCACCCGGCGCCGCAATTACCACGGTCTTCTTACCTTCGACATCGATTCGATCGACCAGGGCACACATTGCCTGGACTGCGGCCGGGTTGTGCGCGTAGTCCAGGATGACGCGGAACGGATGCTCGTCATAGATGTTCATACGACCCGGCGCCTGGAAGAACGTCGAATCGAACGTTCTGAGGCCGTGACGAATGTCCTCAAGGCTGATATGCATGTTGTAGGCGAGCGCCGCGGCAAACATCGCGTTTTGCACATTGTGCATTGCTCGACCTTCGATTGTCGCCGGGATCAGGTGTGTCCACAGCAACGGTGTGTGGCTTTCGTTGTCGTAGATCGTGATCATGTGGCCGTTCATGCCCTGTTCGAGTACGAACGCCTGTCCGCCCGCACGGATGTGCTGCTTGACCAGTGAGTGTGCCGGATTCATGGTCACATAGCAGAGTTTCTCGGCATCGGTGTAGTCAGCCATTTGCAGGCAAAACGTATCGTCCGCGTTGAGCACGGCCGCGTCTTTCGCTATTTCGATAGGCACGCGTTTGACCTCTGCGAGCTGCTCGAGCGTATCGATCCCGCGCAGTCCGAGGTGATCGGCGGACACATTGAGGCAGGCGCTGACATTGGCCTCCTCGAAACCAAGGCCGCTTCGAAGCATGCCACCACGCGCCACTTCCATAACGGCTGCATCGACGGATGGGTCACGAAGAATCATGTGTGCCGACACTGGCCCCGTCATGTCGCCAGGAACACTCAGGTTTCCGTCAATGTAAACACCGTCCGTTGACGTCAATCCAACCGTGAGACCTGACAACTTCAAAATATGAGCAAGCATGCGCGACGTAGTTGTTTTGCCGTTCGTACCCGTAATCGCAGCGATGGGAATCCGGCATGGCGAATTCGGCGGGAACAGCATCTCGATAACAGCGGCGCCGACGTCACGCGGCGTACCCTCGCTGGGTGCAACGTGCATGCGAAAACCCGGACCGGCGTTAATCTCGCAAATTCCACCGCCCGCGTCACGGTAGGATTCAGTAATGTCATTGATCAGAAAGTCGACGCCGCCAATATCGAGACCGATTGCTTTTACCGAGCGAATCGCCATTTCGCGGTTGTCAGGATGAATGATGTCAGTCACGTCGATCGCGGTGCCACCAGTCGACAGGTTGGCGGTCGAGCGCAGATACACGATTTCGTCTTTCGGCGGCACGGTGTTCCGGTCGTAGCCCAACTTATCGAGCAGACGTTCAGCCTGGTAATCAAACTCAAGTCGAGTCAGAACTTTTTCGTGACCAACACCGCGGCGCGGATCCGAATTTACGATATCGACAAGTTGCTCTATCGTGTGTTCTCCATCGCCCAGAACATGACCCGGCACACGCTTGGCTGCGGCGACCAGTTCGCCGTTGATAACAACGAGCCGATGATCAAAGCCCTCGATATGGCTCTCGACCAGGATGGAACGGCCATGCTCTCGCGCTTTTTTGAACGCTACTTCGACTTCTTCGGGCTTACGCAAATTGATTGAGACGCCACGGCCGTGATTGCCGGCGAGCGGCTTCACAACAACCGGATAGCCGATCCGTTCAGCGGCATGCACGGCATGCGAAGCGGTGCGAACGATTGATTGCTTTGGCACCGGCAGTCCGAGGTCGCGAAGAATGGCGTTCGTCTCTTCCTTGTCCGAGGCGAGCTCGACAGCGATATTGCTGGTGTTACTCGTTGTCGTTGCCTGAATGCGCTGCTGGTAGCGACCGTGTCCGAACTGCACGAGACTGTGTCTGTTCAGTCTGAGCCAGGGAATGCCGCGATCTTCCGCGGCGGCAACGAGCGACGCCGTGCTGGGCCCCAGCGCGCGGCGCTGCGCGTAACGAATGAAGCCATCCCGCTCTTCCGCGAAATCCCAATCGTCGCCGGGTGCATCAACTGGCTTGATCTTCTCCGGCAACAGGCTGTGAATCAGTTTGAGTGCAATCTCGCCCGCCTCGAGCCCCACAGCCTTGTCCTTGTACTGAAACACCATGCTGTAGTGCCCTGGCTGCCCGTCGATCGAACGCGTGCGACCAAACGTTACGGAAGAACCCGCGACGTTTTGCAGTTCGATCGCGACATGCTCCATGACATGACCTAGCCAGGTACCTTCGTCTTCACGCAATCGACGCACGAAGCCGCCTGGCTCCTGGTACGAACAACCGTGTTCATTCAGGCCAGGCAAGTACTCCAGCAGTGGTTCGATAAATGCTTCGCCCAGCCGGCTCGTGGGCCATTTCTCGAGTTCGCCGAGATCCAGTACATGGCGAATGACCGGAAAGTGGGCGTACATGCTTGGCCCGACATAGACATTGGTACTGACGACTTTCATTGTGCTGGCCCCGTTACTCGGCTGACTCTTCTTGTTGCGACGCGGTCGCTTTTCGCGATTCGATGTCAAAACGTCCGCCCGAAATCAGTATGTGCAGTTTGACCCCGATCAGACTCACCGGCTCGCCACGGCCCGCTCTGTCCATGGAACTGTAACTCAAATCCGTGGGGTCGAGCACGGTAATACCGCCGCTGCCAACGACCTCGAGATCATCGCCGGGTCGGATAAAGGCCGCCGTGTCTTCATCCAGGCCAATCCCGACTGCGAACGGGTTATAGGCCAGTGCTGTCAAAAGTCTGCCAACGCGATCTCGCTGCCGAAAATGCTGGTCAATAATGAACTTGTTGGTCAAACCGAGACCCGGCGCCATGGTCACCATATCTGGGCTCGGCGTACTGCCCTCGTCCCCGCCGGCGATCATGTGCTCCGGCATGAACGCAGCGCCGGCGGATGTGCCAGCGACATGCATGCCCGCAGCATTGCGACGACGAATGCATGTCGCGACCTTCGTGCCACCCAATGTAGTCGACAAACGTAGCTGATTACCGCCAGTCATGAAGACGCCATCGGATTTTTCGATGTAGTCGAGATGCTCACTACTCTGGCAATCCTCGCGGCTTACCAACGGCAATACTTTTGCATGACGAACACCGAGGCGACGAAACAATTTCTCGTAATTTCGTCCGGTGTCGTCGAGTTCGGACGCTGTTGGTATAATGCTGATTCGCGATGTCTTGCCGCCGCACACCTCGACAAATCGATCGAGAATTTCCGGGTTGTTGAGCTTTTCCTCGGCGCCGCCGATTGGAATTATGTAGCCGCGGTCCTGGTTACCGACTGTATCTGCAGGGCACATTTAATTGTCGTCTTCCATTTCAAACCGTCCAAAAACTTTTTGTTCGCCGTTCTCGACGTGCCACACGCCGCCTAGCATTACATCGCTGATCTCGTGCGCATCATCAAGCACGATGAAATCGGCGGCGAAGCCGACGCCTATCGATCCCTTGTCTCTCAGCCTGAGAATTTCGGCGACATTTGCCGTGAACGCCGGCAGTACCGTGGTGAGATTCATGCCCTTATCCAGCAAGCTCTTCAGAGTCTCGCCAAGGCAATGTGAGCTGCCGATTGCCATCTTCGTTATCTCGCCCCGCTCGTTGAATTCGGGCAGGCAACCACCGCCGTCGGAACTAATAGTGACGTTATTGGCGGGTGCCCCGGAATCCAGATAGCGCAGCAACGCCACGTCAGCCGCCCAGGCGTCCTCTCCCTCCTCGACCGGGTACGCCGTGATATCAACAACGCAACCGCGATTGGCAAGTGCGATAGATTCTTCGAACAAAGCCTTGTTGCGATTGACATGCGTTGGGTTGAAGACACGCGCCGGGAGTTCGCTCTTGTCAAGTGCGTCCTGAATCATTTGCAATCCGCGCTTACCGTCGCCGATGTGCAAATGCAGAATGCCCGCTTTGCCCGTCATGAGGCCGGCGACATGGGCATCACTGGCGATTCGAAGCAGTTCATCCCGGGTCGGCTGGCTCGAACGATGATCGCTAATCGCAATCTCGCCAACGCCGATAATCGGATCCAGAAACACGATGTCGTCGCGAACGCTGCCGGTCAGGGTAACGGGCGGCACGTGGTATCCGCCCGTATGACACCAGGCGCTCAAGCCTTCTTCGCGAAGGGCGAGCGCTTGCGCCACGATCGAGTGCGTACTTCGGGTCGTATCGTCTGTGCCGAGGACGCCAACCACGGAGGTAACCCCCGCGCCCGTGAAGCGCGACAATGGTACCGGCGGTATGCGACTGGAAAAACCGGATTCACCGCCACCACCCGTAATGTGGGCGTGACCGTCAATTAAGCCCGGCAGCAGACGTTTTCCATCGAGGTTGCGGACCGGCAAGCCCGGCACCGATACGTCGTCGGGATCATTGACGATCGCGAGAATTCTGCCATTACCGACCAGCAGGTGGCGAATGCCCATGTCTTCGGGTGCGAAGACGTGGGCATTGGCGAGAAGATAAAGCATGATTATGACCACGCAAAAAAGGCGAATATTGTACACTGCGACCGCCCGCAAATGGACACTCTTACGATGACCGGCGACACCCCGTTAGGCAAGCGATCCGGGTACCCCGAGACGTACTCGCCTGACCTGCTTTTCCCAATCGCGCGCGCCGAAAGTCGCGAGGCACTTGGAATTGTGCATGGGTCTGGCGACAGCTTGCCATTTCAGGGCATCGATATCTGGAACGCCTGGGAACTCACCTGGCTGGCAAGCAGTGGCCAGCCCCGGGTCGCGGCTGCCGAAATTCGCGTACCCGCCGATAGCCCGAACATCATCGAATCAAAGTCGCTGAAGCTGTACCTTGATTCGTTTTCGATGAACCGATACGGCTCCGCGGATGCTGCTCGCCGT